>NZ_JAAKZZ010000858.1 GCF_011045075.1 Streptomyces boncukensis | reverse complement strand
GCACACCCGCACTCCCGGCGAGCTCACCGCCGCCGAGCCGAATCGCCCTCTCGACATACCGCACGCCGAGCCGACTCCCGGGGAACGGCCCCCGGCCGCCCGCCCGTGGATCCGCAGGCGGCCAGGTCCACTCAGATCGCGGGCTGCCCGACCCCGTCACACAGCCGGTTGGTCCCGGTTTCCTGGTGATTCGGCGTCTCCTCGCCCTGCTCGACACCCACGCCCGTGCCACATACCGGGCAATTCGCGTAGCCGGTCCGGCCGAGAACGTATCGTCGCGCTCGCATGGTCCACCTCCGTGAGGCGGCTCGGCGAGCGTCACATCAGCAGCATGTGGATCTTCGCGCCGCTGTGGAACTCCACACCGAGCCCAGGGTCCGTACTGCTTTCGTCATACGCGTACACGCGGGCGATCTCCGGGTGCCCGGTGTCCGCCAGGACGGCCGCGAGAAACCGCGCCGTCTGCCGATCCCGCGCTCCCCCGGGCGCGGGACGGGGCTCGACCGGGGCGGGCGGCTCGCCCTCCGCCGGGTCCCGCTCCGGCTGTTCCACGTCCTCCCCCGGCACCCGCACGCGAGTGAGCGCGTGCCGCACGGTCTGCCCGGCCACCGTCATCTCGATGCCGTACGGGCGCCGGGTGCCCTCCTGCCAGGGGTCAGCCGAGGCGATCTCCGGGGCCTGGCGGTAGGCGTCGACAGCGAAGGACTGGAAGCGATCAATACGCATGAAAAGGATCTTCCTGACGTGTCGGAGGCGGCCTGATTCTAGGGATGCCGCACCTCCTGCTGCTCCGTGTTGTCGTCCGCCTCGACAGGCGGATTGGCGCACTTAAGGGCGCGGGTGCGCACACGCCGGTCACTGGGATGGCGCTGCCCCGTCCGCAGGTTCGTGGTTGCCCGTGCCCGCGCGGGCGGGCCCGCTGTGAGCGGCCTTGTTGGTGCCCTTCTCGGGCCTGCCGCTACTTGCCACCGCCTCCAGCCGTCGCGTCGAGGGCGGCGATGTCGTCGCGGAGCCAGTCGGGAGCGACGGTGCTGCGGGCCAGTTCGCGGGCGTGCCGCACGCATGCCTCGACGATGCGGCCCGGCCCGGACCCGGTCTCCACGTAGGCGACCGCCATCGAGTCCGGCACCCGCGCTTCGCACACCGTGCACCAGCCCGGCGCCACCAGCCCCTCGCTGTGGCCTGTCATGCCCGCACCTCCCCTCTCCGGGCACCGGCCGCCAGCAGCGCGAACGCGGCACGCAGTTCGATGTCCCGCTCGCCCTGCGGACCGGCCCGCACGGTGAACGGTCCACAGCCCCGGTGGGCCCGCGCGGCCCGGTGCAGCTGCTGCGCGTACGCGTCACCCCGCACCGTCCCGTCGCGCGCGTCCCACGCCAGGCGTGCCAGTACGGCAGCCCGCTCGACGGGCGATGTCGCCTGCCAGACCGCACGCAGGAACGGCGCCCCGGCCGCCCACAGGGCGCCAGGGCCCCGATGGGCGAGGAGGGCCGCCAACGTCCCGCGCGGCCTGCGCCGACAGGAAAGGGTCTCGGTCACGATTCGCTCCGCTCGGACGGGTCGGACGGGTCGGACGGGTCGGACGGGTCGGACGGGTCGGACGGGTCGGACGGGTCGGACGGGTCGGACGGGTCGGACGGGTCGGACGGGTCGGACGGGTGGGGCGAGGGGCAGGCGCAGGCGTATGTGCCGCGCACGGCGATGGCAGGAGGCGCGTCCCCGGGCACCGGCTCGGTCCAGGCGGCGACGCGGGGCAGGGTCTGGCACCGCGGGCACGGCACGGCCTCGGCACGCACCACCGCGGCCACCACGGCGACCGCCGCCGCGTCACGGGGGCGAACACCGCAGCGCGGACAGCGGCACGGCGGGAACGCCAGCGTCACCGGCGCCCGCTCCCCGCCCCGCAGCACGGCGCGGGCCGTCCAGGT
>NZ_JAAKZZ010000857.1 GCF_011045075.1 Streptomyces boncukensis | reverse complement strand
GGCGTGGAGGGTCTCGGGGGTCTCGGGGGTCTCGGACGTGGTGCGGCGTGCGCCCATCACAAGGCTCCTTCCATGGGGCGCGGGGGTGCGTCGCGGCGCAGCGCGTCCAGGCGGTCGTCCGCCGGACAGCGCCCGCGCAGGGCGTACTGCTCCAGGAACCGGGCCACGGCGCCCCGCAGCGCCGCGGGGGTGCCGAGGCGGTCCAGCGCGTCGTGGGCGGCCCGCAGACAGGTGCGGACGGCGGTGCCGAGCTGCGGATCGGCGGGACCGGCGCGGGCCGCGCGCAACCATACGTCCCACGGCGGCACGTCCCGGCCCGGGGCGAGCCGCCCCGTCGCCTCGAACGCCGTACCGGCCGCGGCCGGGTCCTCCAGCAGCGCCGAGGCCACCAGGACGGGGACCGCCCAGCCGTCGCCGGGCTGGGCGTCGATCATCCGCAGCTCCAGCCAGCCGCGCGGCCGCACGGGCGGAAAGAGGGTGGTGAGGTGGTAGTCGACGTCGTCGAGGGTGGGCGGGCGCGCTCCCGCCCAGGCGCTCAGCCAGGAGCGCAGCGGGAGGTCGCGGGGCGCGGTCCAGTCCGCCGGCGGCGGGCGGCGCACGCACATCACGCGGGCGTCGAGCGCGTAGCGGGCCCAGGCGCCGCGCGGGTCGGGCCAGGCGTCCGGTGGCTGCCGGGTGCGGCCCGGATCCATCCGCGCCCACACGGCCTGCCGCGAGGAGACCCAACCGGAGGGCCGTCCGTGGTGCTGGAGGGGGGAGTTGGCGAAGGCGGCGACGAGGACGGGGCCGAGCCGGTGGGCGAGCAGCCAGCGGAACCGGTACCCGGTGACGCCGTCGCCGTCGTCCCCGGCGTCCACGCTGACCTGGACGGCGGCGGTGGCCCGCATCATCGTCCGCCCCCAGGGCCCGGCCTGGTCGAAGTAGCGCTCCATCGCGTCGTAGCGGGGGTGGTCCAGCACGCGGGACGGGGCGCGCCACGGGTCGAGCCCGCTGCCGTCCAGCACCAGCCCGGCGGGCTCCAGGGCCCGGCGCAGGGCCGCGAGGTCGGCTGCCGCGTCGGCGACGCAGCGTGCCGCCGAGGCGGCCGGCGGACAGCTCAGCTCCAGCTGTCCGCCGGGCTCCCGGGTGAGCACCCCGCCGCGGGGGAGCCCTCCGGGGGCCTGGAGCGGCGCGAGGGCCGCGTCCAGGCGGGCGGCCGGCACCTCCGCCGTGGGCGCGCGGCGGTCGCGTACCAGCCACTCCAGCTCGACGCCGGTACGGGACGGCGGTCCGGTCTTGAAGCAGATGCCGCGTACGTGGGCTGCGACGTCCTCCTCCCGCAGCGGCGCCCCCGGTTGTCGTTCCGTTTCCTGCACGGGCCCGTCCATGAGCTGCCTCTTCGTCTGGTCAGGGGTAGTCGGCGCCCACGGAAACACGCCGGGACGTCCGTCGGCTTCCACCGATGGGCGAATGGCTGAAACTCCCGGGGTACGCGAGGTGTCCATGGCGGGTGTGGCGGACCGCGCCCCCGGGGGCACGTCCTGCGCCCCGAAGGGGCACGGGAACTGCGCGCCTGGCCACGGCGGACCCGCACTCCGCAGCGAGCTGCGAGCAGCGAGCGGCAGCCCCGGTGCGGCCGCCTCGCCCCGCGAGCGGGCGCGGAGGGCTACGCCCGCTCGGTGTACCGGGAGCCGGCCGCGGGCCACGGCGTGGCCGGGGGCGCCTCCAGGCCGAGACCGGTGAGCACGGCCCGGACGACGCGCTCGGTCTCCCGGTCCACCTCCCGCAGCGGCGCGAGCTGGACCAGCCCGTCGATCAGCAGGGTGGCCAGCCCGTGCACGGCGGACCAGACCACGAAGTCGGCGCCGGGCCGCGCGGACGCGGGCAGTTCGCCGGCGGCCACCAGCCGGTCGAGTTCGGCGGTCAGTACGTCGTGCGGGTGGGGCGAGGG
>NZ_JAAKZZ010000856.1 GCF_011045075.1 Streptomyces boncukensis | reverse complement strand
CCGGCACGTGCTCTCGCCGCACCGGCCGAAAGCCCGAGTACGCCCAGTACGAGGGCTTTCACCCGGCACGCCGAGAGCACGCACCGGACGCCCCATGCGCCGCACGGGGCTTTCGAAACACCCCCTAAGGCCCTGGCGCGGCCCGCCGCGGGCTCAGTCCCGCCGGCCGCACGAGGTCTTCTCGAAGTCCCGGAACTCCGCCATGCTCGGCCTGAAGCGCTGCTCGAAGCTGCCCGGGTAGCGCTTGGCCAGGCCGGGGAAGTACTCGCGGAACGCGGCGCGCCAGGAGGTGTTCAGCCAGGACCGCAGCATCCGGTTGAGCCGCTTGCAGTCCGCCTGGTAGCCCTCGGGCAGGCCGATGCCGTAGTACTGCTCGGGGTCGTAGGTGATGTTCTCGACGACCTTGACGTCGCCGTAGTGCCTGGTGTCCTCCGTGAAGCCGTGGAGGATGACCTTGTCGGTCCACACGGCGTTGAAGTCGCCGGCCTGGAGGGCCTTCACGCACTCCTTGTAGTCGTCGCGGGTGCCCAGGGTGACCTTGACGCCCAGGGAGTCCTCGATCCGCTTCTGGGACTCGCGCTCGCTGACGCTCTTCGGGTCCGAGGTGGAGCCGGAGGCGGTGCACACCAGCTTGCCCGCGAGATCCGCCTTCTCCTTGATCGAGTCGTCCTGCTTGCGCACCAGCACGCCCTGCGGGGTCTTCAGATAGGGCGCGGTGAAGTCCACCTCCTCGTCTCGCTCGTCGGTGATGGAGTAGGTGGCGATGATCAGGTCGGCGGCCCGCGCCTTGAGCTTCTCCTCGCGGGCGAGTGAGGGGAGGTCGTACGTGGTGACCTCGAAGCGCCCCCGGTCGGCCAGCCCCTGCATCAGCGCCGACTCGAACCCGGCGAACCGGTACCCCTTCTTCGTGTTGAACCCCGGCTGGCCCTTCTTGAGGCCGACGGTCACATTGCCCTCGGCGAACAGCCCCTTGTCCGGGCCGGAACTCGACGGCTTCCCCGGCTTGTCGCCCTTGCCGGTTCCGTCGCCGTCGCCGTCGCCGTCGCCGTCGCCGTCGCCGCCGCCCCCGCAGGCCGCGAGGGCGAGGCTCAGGGACAGGAGTAACGAGGCCCAGGCGCAGACGCGCCGCCGGTGCGGAACGGACATGGCAGTACCCTCCTTGGGCCACGGCACTAGCGGTACTCGGCTCTCTTGACTTCGAGGAGAATCTCGCAGCCCGCCCCCGCCGCCAGCCGGATGTCCACATCCACCTTCGGTGCGCGGGTGGTGGCGAGGGGGAGGTCCGTCTCCATCGTCGTGTTCATGCTGGCCGACGTCGGCCGCGCGAGGTCGGCGCCGGAGAACTTCAGCTCACTGCGCGGCAGGCAGGAGGTGCCGGGGCTCTTGTTGGCTGCGGCCAGGGCGAGCCGCAGCGTGCCGTGGCTCGGCTCGGCCCGCACGGTGAGGCGCACGGTGTCGCTGTGCCCGAGCAGCACAGCGCCGTCGTCCCCGTCCCTGCCCCCGTTGCCGTCGCCGTTGCCGTCGAGCGCCGTCTCGGCGGTGACGTCGTCGGGCAGGGCGTCGAGGACGAGGAAGAGCGCGGCGCCGGCGCAGCCGGCCGTCGCCAGGGCGCCCAGCAGCGCCGCCAGAAAGTGCTTCGGCGCCAGGTCGCCGATCTGGTTCAAGGCGAAGTAGGCGGCGAAGAGGAAGCCGATCAGGGCGAGCACGTATCCGGCGGACTCCCACCCGCCGAAGTACCCGGCGAGCGCGGCGGCTCCGGCCAGCGCCGTACCCGTCAGCAGCAGCGCCAGCACGGCGAAGGTGACCAGGGGCGAGGCGCCGCTGGTCGCGCCCCTGTCCGCGCTCGGGCCGCTGCCGCCGCCTCGCGCGCCGCCGGTCCCGCCCGTGCGCCCCTTCCGGGTACCCCGCGCGCCCTGCGTTCTGCGTACCGCCCGCGTCCCCCGCGTCC
>NZ_JAAKZZ010000855.1 GCF_011045075.1 Streptomyces boncukensis | reverse complement strand
CCGCCACCCGCCTCGCCGTCGACGACGCCAAGGCGCTGCGCGTAGCAGGTGGCGAAGATCCGCCAGGGGCCGATGGCGTCGGACCCGAGGGTCTCGGCGACCAGCGCGGGCTTCTTCGTCACACGGGTGACGGCGCGCAGCGCCCGGGTGAACTCGCCGGTGCCGCGCAGGGGCCGCAGCGTGCCGTCGGCGTCCAGGAGTCCGGCCTTCTCGCAGATGCCGGTGTGGTAGTAGAGCACCATGGGGTGGGTGTCCAGCGGTACGGCGTACTGCCGCCCGCCGGCCGCGCCCCGGCGCCAGATGTTCCGGGGGAAGTCGGCGGGGCGCACCCCGTGTTCGGCGAGCAGGCCGAGGTCGAAGGGGTCGAGCAGGCGGCCAGGGGCGAAGCCGGGGAGCCGGGCCAGGTGCAGCACGGCGACCTCGGGGGCGCGCCCGCCGGCGCCCGCCATGCCGAGCTTGGTGTAGTACGGGGAGCCCCACTCCAGCTGCGCGGTCTCCATGCCGATGCGGGGGTGCTCGCGGGCGAACCGGTCCAGCATGGCCCGCATGTTCACGCCGTCGCCGCCACCGAACAGGTGCCAGTAGCGCAGCCGGGTCCGGTCCGGGGACACCGAGGACGGGGCCGCGCAGCCCGCGGCCGTGGCGCCCAGTCCGGCGGCGCCCAGCCCGGCGGTGCCCAGTCCGGCGGCGCCGCCGAGCAGCCGTCGGCGGGTGATGGGGGGTGGCGGCATCGGGCCCTTCCGTTCGACTGTTCGGAATTTCGTGCAACGCTCGTATTTCCGAACGGAAAATAGAATCGAACAACTTGCGTGTCAACGCTCGCGGCAGAACCCGCGCCATACCGGTCCCAGCCGAACAGCCGTACGCTGAGGCCCCTTTGACCCCTCCCGTATCAGAGGTAGCCCCCCATGAACGGAACCCGGCTGGCCACGGCCGCGGCGGCGACCGCCCTGCTCACCGCGGCGCTCCCCGCCGCCCAGGCGCACGCCGACACCGCGGCCCCGTCGTACGGCACCACCACGGGCGTGGGCGTCCACAACTCCTACGAGAAGGACACCTACCGCTACTTCGCGGACGCGCTGGACTCCGGTGCCGCGCTGCTCGAACTCGACGTGTGGACCAATGTGTTCGGCAGCGGCTGGCGGGTCTCGCACTCCAACCCGCTGGGCAACGACAACAACTGCGAGAACGCCTCCTCCCCCGCCGAGCTGCGCAGCAAGCCCCGCAACCAGCGGCTCGACGGCTGCCTGGCCGACATGCGTGCCTGGCACGACGCGAACCCCGGGCACCGGCCGGTCCTCCTCAAGGTCGAGATGAAGGACGGCTTCTACGCGAAGTCCGGGCGTGGCCCCGCCGACCTGGACGCGCTGCTCACCGAGAAGCTGGGGGACGCCCTCTTCCGCCCGGCCGACCTGACCGCCGGGCGGCACGCCACCCTCGACGCCGCCGTCCGGGCCGACGGCTGGCCCTCGCGGGACGCGCTCGCCGGGAAGTTCCTGGTCGAGCTGATCCCCGGCACCGTGGAGGAGGGCAACCCGGTCGACGACCTGTGGACCGACCGCGAGTACGGCACCCATCTGGCGGACCTCGCGGCCGAGGGGCGGCTCGGCGAGGCGGGCGCGTTCCCCGCGGTGCACCGCGCGGAGGCCGGGGACCCGAGGGAGTCGCGCTACGCGGACCCCGCCATCCGCCCGTGGTTCGTCGTGTTCGACGGGGACGCGTCCGCCTATCTGGACGCCGGTGGCGGCATCGACACCTCCTGGTACCACAAGCGGGGCTATCTGGTGGTGATGACGGACGCCCACCGGGTGCCCCCGGCGATCGACGGCACGAACCCGGACGAGGGCGCGGCCCGGGAGCGGGTACGGCGGCTGGCCGCGGGCCACGCGAGCGTGCTGACGGCGGACTGGTATCCCCTCCCGCAGGTCCTCTCGATGGTGGTCCCCCGGGGC
>NZ_JAAKZZ010000854.1 GCF_011045075.1 Streptomyces boncukensis | reverse complement strand
ACCCCACCCGGGGCGAGACCCGCGTCCGGCCCTTCTTCACCGTCACCAACGACCTCGCCCTGAGCCTGCGCGACACAGCAGAACCCGCTTGACCCTGACACGGTGACAAGGTGTCCTGTGGGCGCAGGAGGTGGTCCCGATCACTACGGCAGACGGAACCCCGCACACCGCCCGGGTGGCCAGAGCCCTGGCCGCCGAGGACGCGTCGATCCGGCTCCAGGCGGCCCTGGCAGCCGGCTCGCACCCCGACCCCGGCCTCCTGGAGACGCTCGTCGAGCGCTGTGCCCGCGAGCCGGACTTCTATGTGCGGGACATGCTGACCTGGGCGCTGACCCGCCTCCCGGCGGAGACCACCCTGCCCCGGATGCGCCGGGAACTCGACTCCGAGCGCGTCCAGGCCCGCAGCCAGGGGCTGCACACGCTCTCCAAGATCGGCGACAGGCGCGCGTGGCCCTGGATCACCCGCGAACTGCTGCGGGACGCCGACGACGAGGTCGCGCGGACCGCGTGGCGGGTCGCGGTCGCCCTCGTGCCCGATGACGAGAAGCAGGACCTGGCCGACGAGCTGGTCCGGCAGCTCGGCCGGGGCGACCGCACCGTACGGCTGAGCCTGAGCAGGGCCCTCGTCGACCTCGGCGAGGTGATCGAGCCCGCCCTGGAGCGGGCGGCGGGCCACCCCGACCCGGCGGTCGCCGCACACGCCCGCGCCACCGAGCTGCTCCGGCGGAACCCGGAGACCGATTTCGACGCGGCCGTCGACGAGGCGAAGCGGACCGTCTCGCTCGGCGCGGAACGAGCCGCGGGGACCGCGGATTGCTGATCGGCGACATGGCCCGGCACTCGGGCGTGAGCACCCGGATGCTCCGGCACTACGACGCGCTCGGGCTGGTGCGGCCGACCGGTCGCACCGTCGGCGGCTACCGGCAGTACTCCGCCGAGGACGCCCGCAGGCTCTGCCACGTGGAGAGCCTGCGGTCCCTCGGGCTCTCGCTCAAGCAGGTCGGGCGCGCGCTGGAGGATCCGGCCTTCACCCCGTCCGCGCTGGTCGGCGACCTCATCCGGTGGACGGAGGACCGCCTGGAGCGGGAGCGGGAACTGCTGGAGCGGCTCCGTGCGATCGACGCGTCGGCGCCCGCCGGATGGCAGGACGTCCTGCGCATCGTCGAACTCATGCGGGGGCTCAACTCGCCCAGCGCCGCGCGCAGGCAGCAGGCCGTCCTGACCCGGCCGGAGGATGCCGGTCCCGCCGAGCTGCTGGCCGAGGCGGTCCTGACCGAGTCCGACCCCAACGTGGCGGGCGCCCTGCGCTGGGCGCTCGCCCGGTCGGACGGGGATGCCGTGGCGGCGCTGGCCGCCGGCGCGCGCTCGGAGGACGTCGCCATCCGGCGGCGCGCGGTGCGGGCGGTCGCCGAGCTGCCCGAGGCCGCGGGTACGGCGGATACGACGGAGGCGAGGGGTATCACCGGGGTGCTCGCGGACGCGCTCGGGGACCCGGACCCGACGGTGCGCAGGCACGCGGCTCTGGCGTTGGGCAGGCGCGGCGTGCCGACGGCCGTGCCGACACTCGTCGGCATGGTGGTCGAGGGGGCCAACGACGTCGACGCGGCGGAGGTGCTGGGAGGACTGTCCCGGGAGCCCGGGTGCGCGGACCGGATCATGACCGCACTGGTTGCCGAACTCGCCGCGCCCACCGCGGACTCCGCGACGCGGATCCGCCTGACCCAGGCGCTGGTCGAGCTGTCGGGGACCGCCCCGCAGGAGGTACTGCGCCGGCTGGCCCGCGACGACGACCCCGCTGTCGCCCTCGTCGCCACGGCGTTCGCCGGACTCCGCGAAGGGGGCCACGGCACTAGGGGGTGTTTCGAAAGCCCCGCACGCCACCTGGAACGCCCGGCACGTGCTCTCGCCGCACCGGCCGAAAGCCCGAGTACGCCCAGTACGAGGGCTTTCACCCGGCACGCCGAGA
>NZ_JAAKZZ010000853.1 GCF_011045075.1 Streptomyces boncukensis | reverse complement strand
GGCCGAGCGCCAGGGGGTGGAGGAGGTGGCCTCCAGCAGCTTGCCGCCCACGCCGTCGAAGGTGGCCTCCTCGCGGGTCATGCCCGCGAACTGCGGGCGGTCGGTGACCTGGGTGCCTTCCGAGTCTGCGACCTTGGCGCCGTCAATGCCGCGGAAGTAGCGGGCCTCGCTGCGGGTGCGGGTGTCGTCCGCGGTGCCCGTGACCGTACGGACGCGGCCGTACCCGCGACGGTCGCTGTAAGTGCGGTGTTTGGCCTTGGTGAACTCGTCCTCGCTCTTGGCCCAGGCCATACCGCCCAGGTAGGAGTAGGAGGTCTGCTTGGCCGGTGCGCCGCCGGTGTTGTCGGTCTCGATCACCTGCTCGGCGACGTAGGCGTGGAACCAGTCCTCGTACGGCTCCAGTCGGGTCCAGGGGCGTCCGGTGGCGACCAGATGACCGGATAGCAGCGCTTGGTGTTCGACTTCGGGCTCGGCAGGGAGCCGGCCTTGCAGTCCGGCTTGGAGTAGGTCACGCCCACCGTGCCGCCGGTCTCGGTGTTGATGGCGTGCACGCGGTAGCGGTTGTAGGGCGGGATCGGGTCGACGGCGTGCTCGACGCGGTTGGGCAGCTGCTGGCCCATGAAAGTGACGGACGGCATGGTGACCGGCTTGCTGCCGGTGTGCCCGGTGCGGGTGACCGACTTCAGCCACAGCGGCGGGGCCGTACCGTCCCCGGTGGAGGGGAAGGAGTGCGCAAGCTTCCAGCTGTCCACCTTCTGGTAGGCGCCGTCCACCAGGGCCGACGAGGTGATCTGCGTCAGTCGCTTGCGGGACCAGAAGGAGGGCGAGGCGTTCCCGGCGCAGTCGTCGCCCTTCTTGCAGTACTGGTCGAACGGGACGTCCGGCCACTTGGCGGCGTTGGACTTGGTGAACTTGCCGGCCGCGCAGTCGAAGGACGAGGTCTTCACACAGCGCTCCGCGACCGTGAAGTCCACCTTCGCGGCGGCCTTCGCGCTGTAGACCGAGCCGGAGCGCAGCCCGTACTCGGCGCGCTTGAGGTAGCCGCCGCGGATGTAGCTGGTCGGGGTGCCCTTGCCGGTGGAGTCGTCGACGTTGCGGGCGTAGCGGTTGGTCTCCTTGGCCCAGTAGTAGGCCATGGCGTTGGCGTGCGGATCGACGACGTAGTCCAGGTTCCAGCGCCATCCCTGCCGGCACCAGGAGTCCTTGAACCCGGAGGCGTGGCACGGCTCGCCGGAGTGGTTGCCGAACACCGGCGTGGTGAAGACGGAGCCGGTCTCCTGCTTGCCGCTGGACCAGCCGGGCAGCCGGTTGTAGCCGAAGTAGTAGCGGGTGCCGTCCGGTGTCGTCACCCGCCAGTACTCGCCGTTGTCGTCCCCGTTATGCCGCTCGGAGGAGGCCAGCTGGGCGATCCGGGTGCCGTCGTCGTCCTTCTTCCGCCACTCACTGCCCGGACCGTCGCCCTTGAGTCTGACCAGCTCGGTGGAGGAACCGCCCAGCGACAGCGTCGCGTTGTCCTTCTTCCAGCACTTGTCGCCCACCTTCGAGGAGGGGTTGTTGCCGTCCTTCCTGTCCTCCTCACACGCCACGTAGCGGCGCTCGATGAAGCCGGGCGAGAGGGTCCAGCCGTCGCCCGCCCAGTCGGCCTGGTTGTTGGTGGCGGCGGTACGGCCGTCGATCGACTGCGAGGAGTAGTCCAGGGAGAGGTCCGGCTCCAGGCCGCCCGGGACCTCGGGAGTCTCCAGTCCGTAGCTCCAGCCGAAGCCGCCACCCGACTCGCCCGCGGTCCAGGTGCCCGACGGCGACAGCTTGGTCGCGGAGAATTGACTTCCTCCCCCTCCTGAGGGAGGGGGATTCCCCTATGAGGGGGTTCGGCCGGTCGCCCGGCTTACGGGTTCCTGCTTCGCGGACCGGGTAGTCCCAAGGTCTCCACAGGCTGACACGGGCTGCCCGCCCGCGTTTCGGATGT
>NZ_JAAKZZ010000852.1 GCF_011045075.1 Streptomyces boncukensis | reverse complement strand
GCCACACCCCCCGCCTCCGGCCCGCTGCGCGCCCTGCGCGGGCTGCGCGGCCTGGGGCTGTACGCCACCGTCGTCTGCGCACTCGCCGTGGTCGCGGCGGTCGTGTCCTTCGCGAACGGGAGCTGGCTGGGGATCCTCTGGGTGCTGCTCGCGGGCCTCACCTCGAACATGGCCTGGTACTACGTGCGGAAGTCCCGCATGGAGCGGAGCTGACCGCGACTGGTGCCGCCCCTCGGCGCTGCCGTCAGCCGCCCGGCAGATGGACGTTCTGCGGCTCGCCCTCCCAGAAGCGGAAGTACTCCAGGCCCAGATAGGTCTCCAGATCCGAGACGCCCAGCGAGCGCAGCACCGCGTCGATGGCGTCCCAGAACACGTCGTTGACCGCCGGGATCCACAGGCAGCCGAAGACGATCAGCAGCCCGTACGGCGCGAACGGCTCGGCCTGGCGGCGCGCCCCGGCGGAGAGCCACGGCTCGATGACGCCGTAGCCGTCCAGCCCCGGCACCGGGAGGAGGTTCAAGAGCGCCGCCGTCACCTGCAGCAGCGCCAGGAACGCCAGCGCCGTACGGAACGCGACCGGCACGTCTTCCATGGCGTCGAGCCAGAACGGGGCGGTCAGCAGCACGGCGAGCAGCGCGTTGGTCAGCGGGCCCGACGCCGAGATCAGGCTGTGCTTCCAGCGCCCGCCGCGGATGCGGCCGCGCTCGATGTAGACCGCGCCGCCGGGCAGTCCGATCCCGCCCATGATGACGAAGAGCACCGGCAGGACGACGGACAGCAGCGCGTGTGTGTACCGCAGCGGGTTGAGCGTGAGATAGCCCTTCGCGCCGACCGACACGTCGCCCGCGTGCAGTGCCGTGCGGGCGTGCGCGTACTCGTGCAGGCAGAGCGAGATGACCCACCCCGAGACCACGAACAGGAAGACCGCGAAACCGGTCACCTGGGCCCGGCCGGACCAGACGGCCCACCCGGAGACCCCCATGAGCGCGGCGAGTCCGAGGAACACCGGGCTGATGCGGTGGTGCTCGGGGTGGGACGAAGCGCTGGCCATGCCGCCCGACCGTACCGGCAGCCGGGGCCGCCCGGCGAACCCTCGTCGCTCCGGCTCCCCTTGCCCGGAGTGTCGCTCGGAGCGCTGTCCCGGCCGCCCACTGTTCAGCACCGGCGATGCTTTCTGCATGATTGGATGAAGCACTGCTAAGGGACGGGGGGGTCGGATGCTCGATCTCGTCCGGCTGCGCGCCCTGCACGCGGTGGGCACGCACGGCTCGGTCGGCGCGGCGGCCGAGGCGCTGGGCTTCACCCCGTCCGCGGTCTCCCAGCAGATCGCCAAGCTGGAGCGGGAGACCGGCAGCACGCTGCTGGAGCGCCGGGGGCGCGGGGTGGTGCTCACGGACGCCGCGCTGATGCTCGTGCGGACCGCGGGGCGGATGCTGGCGCTCGCCGAGCAGGCGGAGATCGATCTGGAGGAGCGGCGCGGCCGCCCGGCGGGACGGCTGACGGTGGCGGCCTTCCCCAGCGCGGCGCGCGGGCTGCTGCCTGCCGCGCTGGCGCGGCTGGCCGCCGCGCACCCCGAGCTGGACCTGCGGATGACGGAGGTGGATCCGCACCTGTCGGTGGGGATGGCGGCCCGGGGCGAGGTGGACCTGGCCGTGACGCACGACTGGGACACGGTGCCGCTGCCGGCCCCGGAGGGACTGCGGCGTACCGCGCTGATGGCGGACGCGTGCGAGATGCTGCTGCCGCGGGACCATCCGCTGGCCGCGCTGGACCGCCCGCTGGTGCGGGAGGATCTGCGGTCCGTGCGGTGGGTGTGCCAGCCGCCGGGGTCCGTGTGCCACGGGTGGCTGATGAGCACGCTGCGGGCTGCGGGCCAGGAGCCGGACGTGGCGTTCACGGCGGGGGAGTACCAGACGCAGGTCGAGCTGGTCGCCGCCGGTCTCGGGGTGGCCCTGCTGCCGCGGCTGGGGCGG
>NZ_JAAKZZ010000851.1 GCF_011045075.1 Streptomyces boncukensis | reverse complement strand
GTTAACCCCCATCCATCGCCCTGAAGGGCGAGGATTTTCCGTCTGGGGTGGCCTCGGTAGGTTCGGGGCCACCCCTCCGGGTGGGTTCCTGGTTCCTTCCGCCCCTTTCAGGGTGGAGTTGTGCGCGTGCCTCCTGATTGCCGACCAGGCCGGGCTTACCGCGCTCCGCAGGCTTTTACCTCGACCGTCGCCGGTCTCGGGCCCCAGGTTCTGGGGTGGGTTGTGCAGTCTGACGGGCTCGCCTGATACGGCGGCCCTCGTATTGGATGTTCTTCGCGGCGTTCCAGTCCCGGTCATGGGTGGTGCCGCAGGTCGGCTCCTGGCAGGTCCAGGTGCGGAGGTGGAGCGGCTTGGGGCCGTCGCGGTGTCCGCAGGTGGAGCACAGTTGTGAGCTGGGGAAGTCCCGTTCGACCTTGGTGAAGGTGCGCCCGTACCGGGTGGCCTTGTATTCCAGTATCGCGAGGAACTGGGACCATCCGGCGTCGTGCACACTCTTGGAGTGCAGGCCACGGGCCAGGGCTCGTACCGACAGCGTTTCGACCGTGATGGCTTGGTTTTCGCGTATCAGCTTGGTCGAAAGCTGGTGGTGAAAGTCCCGGCGCGTGTCGGCAACCTGCGCGTGTGCGCGGGCGACCTTGAGGCGCTGCTTCTCCCTGTTCTTACTGCCCTTCGTCTTACGGCTGAGGCGGCGCTGTTCCCTCTTGAGTTTGGTCTCGGCCCGGCGCAGGAAGCGAGGGGACCGGACCCGGCTGCCGTCCGCGAGGATCGCGAAGTGCGTCAGACCGAGGTCTATGCCCTGGTCGTTGTCGAGCGGCGGCAGGATCTCCTCGCCGGGGTCGGTGTCCACCACGAAGCTGACGAAGTACCGCCCCGATGCGTCCTTGATGACCGTCACCGAGGACGGGGCGGAGGGAAGATCCCGCGTCCACGTCAGCTCCAGGTCTCCGACCTTCGGCAGGCGTACTCCCCGGCCCGGAAGGACCTTGAAGCGGGAGTTCGCGGTGAAGCGTGCGGCCTGCCGGTTGTCCTTCTTCGACTTCATGCGCGGGGGCTGCACGAACGGTCCGGGCCGCTTGCCCTGCTTGGAGTCCTCGTGCGCCGTCCACGCCTTGTCCAGGTCCCGAAGGATCTGCTGGAGCACCGGGGCCGGACAGTCGGACAGCCAGTACCGCTCGTCGGTCTTCTTCGCCTCGGTGACCAACTCTTTGCCGAGCTGCTGGTTCTTCGGCACCGCCTGATACGGGCCGTGCCGAAGGCGCTGCCTCGGGTTCCCGAGCCGCTTGTTCGACTCCTTCACCGGACGCTGCACGGCGAGAGCATCGTTCCAGACCACGCGGGCACAGCCGAAGATCCGGGCGAGCGCGATGCGCTGACCCGGCTTCGGATAGGCCCGGTAGTTGTAACGAAGCTGCATGCCGATCGCCCTACTATACTTGGTTTATGGCTGAGTATCAGAAGATTCGCGCTGGTCGGCACTGCGCGTTCGTGATGCATGCGCACTTGGTATTCGTGACGAAGTTCCGGCACAAGGTGTTCGCCGACCGGCACCTGAAGCGCATGGAGGAGATCATGCGGGACGTGTGCGCCGACTTCGAGACCGAGCTGGTCGAGTTCAACGGCGAGTCCAACCACGCGCATCTGCTCGTGAACTTCCCGCCCAAGGTTGCCGTCTCAAAGCTGGTCAACAGCTTGAAGGGCGTCAGCTCCCGCCGGATGCGCCAGGAGTCCCCCGACCTCGTACAGCACTACTACCGGTCCAACAAACTGTGGTCCGGCTCGTACTTCGCCGGATCGGTCGGCGGGGCGCCGATCTCGATAGTCCGGCAGTACATCGAGCAGCAGAACCGCCCGGCCTGACCATCGCCGTGGGCGCGGGTCACCAGGGCAGATCCGTGCCCACAGCCGAGGTAAGAGCGGGCTGAAGATTCGCTTCACCCCCGCCCTGAAGGACGGAGCACTGCGAATGATCCCGGTAGCC
>NZ_JAAKZZ010000850.1 GCF_011045075.1 Streptomyces boncukensis | reverse complement strand
CCCATGCCCCCGGCGTGCTCCGTCACGCCCCCGTCCGCCGGTGTTCCGTCGGCAGCACCGGCTCGCCGCGGGAGAGCTGCATGGCGGACATCGGCAGCCGGGCGAGGGCCGCCAGATGCCGTTCGCGGACCCGCTGCAGCGGCTCCCGCCGCACCACGGTGCCGCCCTCCACCAGGCCGACCTGCAGCTGGTGCGCCGCGAGCTCGTCCGGCACCGGGCCGCTGCCCACGACCTCGGCCTCCGCGACGCCGTCCGCGTCCAGCGGCCGGGCGGCCCACTTGGCGCCGCCGATCGAGGTCTTGCCGCCCAGCGAGCGCTTGGCGACCGGCCGCAGCGGCGCGTCGGGCGCGCTGGAGTCGGCGCGGGCCACCAGCTTGTAGACCATGGAGCAGGTCGGGTGGCCGCTGCCGGTGACCAGCCGGGTGCCCACGCCGTACGCGTCGACCGGCGCGGCGGCGAGCGAGGCGATGGCGTACTCGTCCAGGTCGCTGGTCACCACGATCTTCGTCTTGTGCGCGCCCAGCTCGTCGAGCTGCTGGCGTACCCGGTGCGCGACCAGCAGCAGGTCGCCGGAGTCGATCCGGACGGCTCCCAGCCCGGGGCCGGCCACCTCCACCGCCGTACGGACGGCCTCGGCCACGTCGTAGGTGTCCACCAGCAGCGTGGTGCCGCCGCCCAGCGACTCCACCTGCGCGGTGAAGGCGTCCCGCTCGGTGTCGTGCAGCAGGGTGAAGGCGTGTGCGCTGGTGCCGACGGTGGGGATGCCGTAGCGGAAGCCGGCGGCCAGGTCCGAGGTGGTGGTGAAGCCGCCCACATACGCCGCGCGGGAGGCCGCGACCGCCGCCAGCTCATGGGTGCGCCGGGCGCCCATCTCGATCAGCGGGCGCCCGCCCGCCGCCGCGGCCATCCGGGACGCGGCGGCGGCCACCGCCGAGTCGTGGTTGAGGATCGAGAGGATCACCGTCTCCAGCAGGACGCACTCGCCGAAGGTGCCCTCGACGCGCAGCAGCGGCGAGCCGGGGAAGTACACCTCGCCCTCGGGGTAGCCGAGGATGTCGCCGCTGAAGCGGTAGTCCGCCAGCCACTCCAGGGTGGGCTCGTCCACGACCTGGCCGGCGCGGAGGAAGTCCAGCATCTGGTCCTCGAAGCGGAAGTTCTCCACCGCGTCCAGGACCCGCCCGGTGCCCGCCACGACGCCGTACCGGCGCCCCTCGGGGAGCCTGCGGGTGAAGACCTCGAAGACGGAGCGGCGCTGCGCCGTGCCGGCGCGGAGCGCGGCCTGCAGCATCGTCAGCTCGTACTGGTCGGTAAACAGCGCCGTCGAGGGCACGGCGACCGGCAGCCCCGTTTCTGCCTCGTGCATGGGGTCCTCACCTCGCGAGTTCGTACGGTCGGTGCGAGGGTACCCCACATCTCGTCAGGATGACGATATGGAGCCGGGGCCCGCGTTTGCGCGGGTGCCCGCTCCGGGTGGCAGCATGGGACCTGTGAGTGTCGCCCCTACGGAGATCGAGCGCCCGGAGACCACCGAAGAGCATGTCGAGGTGCCCGAACCCGACGTGCCCTGGGTCACCGTCGTCCACAACGACCCGGTGAATCTGATGAGTTATGTGACCTATGTCTTCCAGGCGTATTTCGGATATTCCAAGGACAAGGCGAAGAAACTGATGCTGGATGTGCACCACAAGGGGCGGGCGATCGTGTCCAGCGGCAGCCGCGAGGAGATGGAGCGGGACGTGCAGGCGATGCACGGCTACGGCCTGTGGGCGACCCTTCAGCAGGACCGCTGATGGCGGGCCACTTCGAACCCGGGTCCGGCGGCGGCGCCGCCATCGCGCTGGACGAGGTCGAGATCTCGATCCTGCGCAGCCTCGCCGTCCAGCTCCTGGAGCTGATCGGCCCCGGTGACGAGCCCGAGCGGCCCGGTGGCGAGGCGGGCCGGGAAGGGGCGGAGACGGACGGGGCGGCGGGCCTGGAAGGGC
>NZ_JAAKZZ010000084.1 GCF_011045075.1 Streptomyces boncukensis | reverse complement strand
GCGGGGGTGGGTGGCGACGAAGTGGTTGCCCACCGCGTAGTCGACGGGGTACTGGCGGGTTTCGGTGAACACCTGGCGCCGGGTCCAGCCGTCGGCCCCCTCCGTGGGGCCTCGGTCGTTCGGCTGGAACACCGTCCAGCCCGGTCCGCCGGGGGCCGACTCCTCCCAGCGGAGCCGGTAGGACCAGCCGCGGTCCGTCGTGAGCCGTGCGTCGTCCCGCAGCTCGATGGGCGCGAGGGGGCTGCCGCCGAAGCCGACGTCGCTGAGCCACCGCGCGCCGTCCAGCTCCACGAGCAGCATGGCGTGGGTGGCCGGGCGGGGCGTCTCCGCTCCCAGCTGGATGCGGCCGGAGACGGCGGTGAAGCGGAAGCCGAGCGCCTCCAGCGCCGCGGCGTACAGCGTGACGTGCTCGTAGCAGTAGCCGCCGCGGCCCCGGCGCACCATCTTGTCCTGGAGCGTCGCCAGGTCCAGCGCAACCTCGTGGTGGAGGAAGCTGTCGATCGCGTCCCAGCGCAGCGACAGCACATGGGCCCGGTGCAGGGCGCCCAGCGTCTCCGGGGTGGGAGTGCGGTCGCCTGTGTAACCCAGGCGGCCGAGGTAGGCGTCGAGGTCGAGCTGGTCACTGTTCCACATGGTGGAGGGAACTGCCCGGCCCCGACGCCTATTCCGGGGCCGGTCAGCCGGTCAGCCGGTCAGGCCGGGACGCCGGCCGCGTCGGCCACGTCCCGCTTGAGGGCGGCCAGCGCTCCGGCCGCGCGGGCGCGGGCGCTGCGCAGCGCCGCGGTCCGGTCCGGCGCCTCCCCCACCGGGGAGACGACCTCCAGATAGCACTTGAGCTTGGGCTCCGTGCCGCTGGGCCGTACGACCACGCGCCCGCCCGCGACGCCACGTTCCGCGTCGCCCGCCAGGACGTAGCGCAGCCCGTCGGTGGGCGGCAGGCCGGCGGAGCCGGCGGCCAGGTCTTCGGCCCGCTCCACGGCCAGCCCCGCCAGCTGCTCCGGCGGCTTCTCGCGCAGCCGGACCATGGCGGCGGCGATCAGCGACAGGTCGTCGACGCGGACGGAGAGCTGGTCGGTGGCGTGCACGCCGTACTCGGTGTCGAGGTCGTCCAGCAGGTCGGTCAGCGTCCGGCCGGCCCTCCGGAGCTCGGCGGCCAGCTCGGCGACGAGCAGCGCCGCGGTGACGCCGTCCTTGTCGCGGACGCCGTCCGGGTCGACGGCGTAGCCGAGCGCCTCCTCGTAGGCGTAGCGCAGGCCGTCCACCCGGGCCAGCCACTTGAAGCCGGTCAGGGTCTCGGCGTACGGCAGCCCGGCCGCGCGGGCGATGCGGGACAGCAGGGAGGACGAGACGATCGTCGTCGCGAACGTACCCCGCGCCCGCTTGTGGACGAGGTGGGTCGCCAGCAGGGCCCCCACCTGGTCGCCGCGGAGCATCCGCCAGCCGGCCGCCGCCTGAGGGTCGGGGACGGCGACGGCGCAGCGGTCCGCGTCCGGGTCGTTGGCGATCACCACATCCGGCGCGGTCTCGCGGGCCGTCGCGAACGCGAGGTCCATCGCGCCGGGCTCCTCCGGGTTCGGGAACGCGACGGTCGGGAAGTCCGGATCGGGCTCGGCCTGTCCGGGCACCGGGACGGGAGCGGGGAAGCCGGCGCGTTCGAACGCGAGCCGTACGGTGCGGGTGCCGACGCCGTGCAGGGCCGTGTGCACGACCCGTACGTCGCGCGGCGAGCCCTCGGTGAGCACGGCACCGGTGCGGGCGAGGTAGGCGTCGAGCAGGTCCTCGCCCAGCACCTCCCAGCCGGAGTCGGGGCGCGGCACCCCGGTGAGCGGGCCGACGGCGGCGATCTCGGCGGCGATCTCCGCATCGGCGGGCGGCACGATCTGGGTGCCTCCCCCGAGCTCTTCGAGCTGGGGGGACCCCCAGCCCAGATAGACCTTGTAGCCGTTGTCGCGGGGCGGGTTGTGACTGGCGGTGACCATGATCCCGGCAGCGGCGCCCAGATGGCGGATGGCGAACGCCAGTACGGGGGTGGGCAGCGGCTCCGGCAGCAGCGCCGCGCGCAGCCCGGCGCCGGTCATGACGGCGGCGGTGTCCCGGGCGAAGTCCAGGCTCCTGTGGCGCGCGTCGTAGCCGATGACGACGGTGGCGCCGGGCCGGTGCGGACCAACCGCGCCGTGCCCGCGCAGATACGCCGCCAGGCCCGCGGCGGCGCGGATGACCACGGCGCGGTTCATCCGCGCCGGCCCGGCGCCCAGCTCGCCGCGCAGCCCGGCGGTGCCGAACTGGAGCGTGCCGGAGAAGCGGTCAGCGAGCTCCGCCGCCTCCCCGGCCTCGATCAGCCCGGCCAGCTCCTGCCGGGTCTCCGGGTCCGGGTCGTCGGCCAGCCAGCGGCGGGCCCGCTCGATGACGTCGTCGGCGTTGGTCCCATGGGTCCCGTTGGTCATCGGTACTCCTCCGTGGATACCCCCGGCTTCGGCCGGGGGAGGAAACGAACCCCTGCGGAGCAGGGCAAGGAACGGGGTTTCGCCGTCAAGGCGAAAGACCGCCCACGCGATCGGGTGGGCTGCTCGCCGCGCGGTGTGAGGACCAAGTTCCGTACGCGCGCCGATCGAGAACCAGGACAGCGCACCCAGAGCCTTGCTCTGCACAACCGGGCTGGTTCCAACCCGGCTGGTGTTGAGGGAGTAAGACCTTGCTGGTCGCTGACCTGCGGGGCTTCCTGAGCCAGGAATCCCCCTGCTTCAGCTGGGGGAGGGTTCAAGTCGATTGCCTCCGGCGGAGTGTCCGTGCTGGGCGGAGCCCCGCGCCCCGGTCCGGCGCGGGGTGTACTGCGCTCAGATCCGTTCCAGCACCCGGGCGAGCAGCGTCCCCATCCGGGTGGCCGAGTCCTTGCCGGCCTGCAGGACCTCCTCGTGGTTGAGCGGCTCGCCCGTCATCCCGGCGGCCAGATTCGTCACCAGCGAGATCCCGAGCACCTCGGCCCCCGCCTCGCGCGCCGCGATGGCCTCCAGCACGGTGGACATGCCCACGAGGTCGCCGCCGATGGTGCGCACGTAGTTGATCTCGGCGGGGGTCTCGTAGTGCGGCCCGGTGAGCTGGACGTAGACCCCCTCCTCCAGGCTGGGGTCGATCTCCTGGCAGAGGGTGCGCAGCCGGGGGGAGTAGAGGTCGGTGAGGTCCACGAAGTTCGCACCGACGATCGGCGAGGCGGCCGTGAGGTTGATGTGGTCGCTGATCAGGACGGGCTGGCCCGCCCGCATGCCGGGGCGCAGCCCGCCGCACCCGTTCGTCAGGACCACCGTCTTGCACCCGGCGGCGACGGCCGTGCGCACGCCGTGCGCGACGGCGGCCACGCCGCGGCCCTCGTAGAAGTGCGTGCGGCCGAGGAAGACCAGCGCGCGCTTGTCGCCGATGCGGTACGAGCGGACGGTGCCCGCGTGGCCCGCGACGGCGGGTGGCGGGAAGCCGGGCAGCTCGGTCACGGCGCACTCGTGCTCGGCTGCGCCGAGCGCGTCGGCGGCGGGCACCCAGCCCGAGCCCATGACGAGGGCGACGTCGTGGCTGTCCGCGCCGGTCAGCTCGCGCAGCCGGGTGGCGGCAGCGGCGGCGGTGCGGTGCGGGTCGTCGGCGGTGTGCGGAATGGGAGATGCGTTCACGCATCGAGCGTAGCCCGTCTCGGCCTACGCGCGTAGACGTCGGCGCGATTCCGTGTGTTCCGGGCGGTGGCTCGTACCCCGCTAGCAGGGGCGTTTGCGGAGCTCCATCACATAGTCGTGGGGCGCGCCCGCGGACTCCGCCGCGTCGGCGATGTCGCCGAGGTAGCGCGCCGAGGGGAGCCCGCCCTCGTAGCCGTTGAGGACGTAGCACCAGGCGGCCTCGTCGCCGTCCAGGGTGTGCACACGGATCCGCATCCGGCGGTAGATGTCCAGGCCCACGCCCTCCCAGCGGTCCATGGCGTCCTCGTCCAGGGGGGCGATGTCGTAGAGCGCGGCGAAGACGTGCCGGCCCTTCGCCGGCGGGGTCTCCACGAGCGTGGCCAGCGCCCCCTCCCAGCCCATGTGCTCCCCGCCGAAGGTGAGCCGCCAGCCGGTGATCCAACCGGTGCCGCGCAGCGGCGAGTGCGGGGCGCGGCGGGCCATCAGGCGGGCGTCGAGGTTGCCGGCGTAGGCGGCATAGAGCGACATGCGCACGAGGGTACGCGCCCGCTTGCCGGGCCCCAGCGCGTGCGGGATCAGCGGGTGCGGGACAATGAGGTACGTGACTCGGATCGTGATCATCGGTGGTGGACCCGGCGGGTACGAGGCGGCGCTGGTCGCGGCGCAACTCGGCGCGGAGGTGACGGTCGTCGACTGCGACGGCCTCGGCGGAGCCTCGGTGCTCACGGACTGCGTGCCGTCCAAGACGCTCATCGCCACCGCCGAGGTGATGACCAACTTCGACTCCTCGTACGAGGAGCTGGGCATCCGGGTCGAGGATACGACCCACGATCCGGACGACCCGGCCCGTGTCGTCGGCGTGGACCTGGGCAAGGTCAACCGCCGGGTGAAGCGGCTCGCGCTGGCCCAGTCGCACGACATCACCGCCTCCGTCACCCGCGCGGGTGTGCGGGTGCTGCGCGGGCGCGCCCGGCTGTCGCCGGGGCAGGCGCCGGACGGCTCGCGCGAGGTCGTCGTCACCACCCCAGGGGACGGCGAGGAGCGGCTGACCGCCGACGCGGTGCTGGTCGCCACCGGCGGTCACCCCCGGGAGATCCCGGACGCCCGCCCGGACGGCGAGCGCATCCTGAACTGGACGCAGGTGTACGACCTGGAGGAGCTGCCCGAGGAGCTGATCGTGGTCGGCTCCGGGGTGACGGGCGCCGAGTTCGCCGGGGCCTACCAGGCGCTGGGCTCCCAGGTCACGCTGGTCTCCTCGCGGGAGCGGGTGCTGCCGGGCGAGGACCCGGACGCCGCGGCCGTGCTGGAGGACGTCTTCCGGCGGCGCGGGATGAACGTGATGAGCCGCTCGCGCGCCCAGTCGGCCAAGCGGGTCGGCGACCGGGTGGAGGTCACGCTGCAGGACGGGCGCACGATCACCGGGTCGCACTGCCTGGTCGCGGTCGGCGCGATACCCAACACCGCCGACATGGGCCTGGAGGAGGCCGGGGTCGAGCTGCGGGAGTCCGGGCACATCAGCACCGACCGGGTCTCGCGTACGTCGGCGCCGGGCGTGTACGCGGCCGGGGACTGCACCGGCGTGCTCGCGCTGGCCTCGGTCGCCGCGATGCAGGGCCGGATCGCGATGTACCACTTCCTGGGCGACGCGGTGGGGCCGCTCAACCTCAAGGCGGTGTCCGCGAACGTGTTCACGGACCCGGAGATCGCCACTGTCGGTTACTCCCAGGCCGACGTCGACGCCGGCACCATCGACGCGCGCGCCGTCAAGCTGCCGCTGCTGCGCAACCCGCGCGCGAAGATGCAGGGCATCCGGGACGGCTTCGTCAAACTGTTCTGCCGTCCGGGCACCGGGATCGTGGTGGGCGGCGTGGTCGTGGCGCCCCGGGCGAGCGAGCTGATCCACCCCATCTCGATCGCGGTCGACAACAACCTGACCGTCGAGCAGATCGCGAAGGCGTTCACGGTGTACCCGTCGTTGACGGGCTCGATCGCGGAGGTCGCCCGGCAGCTCCACACCCGGAAGACCGTCGAGTAGCCCCTTTACCACATCACAGGTCTCCGTACGAACAACTTCTGTTAATCGGCGCAAACCGCTGAAAACAGACGGTCATTGGCGTTACTGTCAGTTTCGTGTTCGCTGCGGAACGTCGTCAATTGATCCTTGAAATGGTGCGAGCTAACGGGGCCGTCTCGCTCCGCGAGCTGGCCCGCGTCGTCCAGACCTCCGAAGTGACCGTGCGTCGTGACGTACGGGCGCTGGAGGCAGAAGGACTGCTCGACCGCCGACATGGCGGTGCGGTGCTGCCGGGGGGCTTCTCCCGGGAGTCCGGATTCCCCCAGAAATCCCATCTAGCGACCGCGGAGAAGACGGCCATCGCCGATCTCGCCGCGGGCCTCGTGTCGGAGGGCGAGGCCGTGGTCGTCGGCGCCGGGACGACCACCCAGGAGCTGGCGCGCCGCCTCGCGCGCGTCCCCGGGCTGACCGTGGTCACCAACTCGCTGCTGGTCGCGCAGGCGCTGGCGCACGCCAACCGCGTCGAGGTCGTGATGACCGGCGGCACCCTGCGCGGCTCCAACTACGCGCTGGTCGGCAGCGGAGCCGAGCAGTCCCTGCACGGGCTGCGCGTCTCCCGCGCGTTCCTCTCCGGGAGCGGGCTGACGGCCGAGCGCGGGCTGTCCACGTCCAACATGCTCTCCGCGAGCGTGGACCGGGCGCTGGTGCAGGCCGCGGCGGAGGTCGTGGTCCTCGCCGACCACACCAAGCTCGGCACCGACACGATGTTCCAGACCGTGCCGACCGATCTCGTCACGCGGCTGGTGACGGACGAGCCGCCGCCGCACGACGACCGGGCGGAGGCGGAGCTGCAGGCGCTCGCGGACCACGGGGTGCAGATCGCCGTGGCCGGACCCGTGCGGCCGTCCCCCACCGGGGAGGACCGGCGCGGCGCGGGCCCGCCGGACGTCCGGGATGTCCAGATGCCGGGCCCCCGGCGCACCCCGAACCCCCCGGGGGCTCCGGGCGGGGGCGCCTCACCGCCGCCGGCGCAGCTGCGGGCTGCTGCGGCGGCGGACGGCGCCCCGGCCAAGGCGCCCCGCGTCGCCGACCTCGCGCCGCGCCGCCGCTGAGGGGCTCTCGGGGCGCGTCGCGCGGTTCCCCGCGCCCCCCACGGGGCGGGCCCCGCCAGGGGCGCGGGGAACCGCGCGACCAGCCACGGCATACGCGCGGCCCGCGGCGGGCGAACAGGGGCAGCCCCTGCCCGGTACGGGCGCCTAGTCCTTGATCTCGCAGATGACGGCGCCGGAGGAGAGGGAGGCGCCGATCTCGGCGTTGAGGTCCTTGACGGTGCCGGCGCGGTGGGCGTTCAGCGGCTGCTCCATCTTCATCGCCTCCAGGACCACGACCAGCTCGCCCTCCTCGACGTGCTGGCCCTCCTCGACGGCGACCTTGACGATGGTGCCCTGCATCGGGGAGGCCAGCGCGTCCCCGGAGGCGGTCGGGCCGCTCTTGCGCCCGGCCCTGCGCCGCGGCTTGCGCGCTCCGCCCTGCACCGCGGCGCGGGCCAGCGGCATGCCGAGCGAGGACGGCAGCGAGACCTCCAGCCGCTTGCCGCCGACCTCGACGACCACCGTCTCGCGCGCGGCGGCGTCGTCGTCCTGCTCGTCCTCGACCCCGGTCGCCGCCGCGTACGGCGGCAGTTCGTTCACGAACTCCGTCTCGATCCACCGGGTGTGCACGTCGAAGGGCTCGCCCGGACGGCCGGTGACCTCCGGCGCGAAGGCCGCGTCGCGCACCACCACCCGGTGGAAGGGCAGCACCGTGGCCATGCCCTCCACGCTGAACTCCTCCAGCGCCCGCGCGGCCCGCTGCAGCGCCTGGGCGCGGTCGGCGCCGGTGACGACCAGCTTGGCCAGCAGTGAGTCCCAGGCCGCGCCGATCACCGATCCGGACTCCACCCCCGCGTCCAGCCGCACGCCGGGGCCCGCGGGCGGTGCGAAGGAGGTCACCGTGCCCGGCGCGGGCAGGAAGTTGCGGCCCGGGTCCTCGCCGTTGATGCGGAACTCGAAGGAGTGGCCGCGCACCGGCGGGTCGCCGTAGCCCAGCTCCTCGCCCTCGGCGACCCGGAACATCTCCCGCACCAGGTCCAGTCCGGTCACCTCCTCGGTGACCGGGTGCTCGACCTGCAGCCGGGTGTTGACCTCCAGGAAGGAGATGGTGCCGTCCTGGCCGACGAGGAACTCGCAGGTGCCCGCGCCCACATAGCCCGCCTCGCGCAGGATGGCCTTGGAGGCGCGGTAGAGCTCGGCGTTCTGCTCGTCGGTCAGGAACGGCGCGGGCGCCTCCTCGACCAGCTTCTGGTGGCGGCGCTGCAGCGAGCAGTCGCGGGTGGAGACGACCACGACGTTGCCGTGCTGGTCGGCCAGGCACTGGGTCTCCACATGGCGGGGCCGGTCCAGATAGCGCTCGACGAAGCACTCGCCGCGGCCGAAGGCGGCCTGCGCCTCGCGCACGGCCGACTCGTACAGCTCGGGGACCTCCTCCAGGGTGCGGGCGACCTTCAGGCCGCGCCCGCCGCCGCCGAAGGCGGCCTTGATGGCGATGGGCAGCCCGTGCTCCTGGGCGAAGGCGACGACCTCGTCCGCGCCGGCCACCGGGTCCTGGGTGCCGGCGACCAGCGGGGCGCCGGCGCGCTGGGCGATGTGCCGGGCCGAGACCTTGTCGCCCAGGTCCCGGATGGCGGCCGGCGGCGGACCGATCCAGGTCAGGCCGGCGTCCAGGACGGCCTGGGCGAACTCGTCGTTCTCGGACAGAAAGCCGTATCCGGGGTGGACGGCGTCCGCCGCGGAGTCGGCCGCGGCCTTGAGGACCTTGGAGATGTCCAGGTAGCTCGCGGCGGGGGTGTCACCGCCCAGGGCGTAAGCCTCGTCGGCTACCCGGACGTGCAGTGCGTCCCGGTCCGGCTCGGCATAGACAGCGACGCTCGCAATTCCCGCGTCCCGGCACGCGCGCGCCACGCGGACCGCGATCTCGCCGCGATTGGCGATGAGCACCTTGCGCACGATGGCTCCCTCCTAGAAATCAAACCGAGTTTAGGTACTGGCGACACCCGACGCCGAGTCGCCAGCGGGAGTGAGCTTGCCCACACAGAGGGTTACCCGGATCGGGTGCACACGCCTCTTCCCCCGTTGTTCCACGGTACGCCGGGTTTTGGCGGTTGCCCGCCGACCTCGCGATGTGGTCTTGCTCTCTGTACCGTCACCCGTGGTCCAGGGGCCGCCTTTTGTGGAATCCCTATGAAACGCGGGGCGAAACTTTGCTCGTCGTCCCACCCCTTGCCGTCGGCTGTACCCGTGAGTAGCGTGCGCGCCGTGACCAGATACAGCCCCAGACGCGTCGTGGCAGCCGTCGCGGCGCTGGTACTGGCCCTGGAAGCGGTCGTACTGACCTTCGTCAACCTCTTCCTGGGCGAAGTCGTCCAAGAGCAGGACATGTCCCTCGGCGGTATCGATCCGAGAGCGATGACCGCCTCGGCGTGGGTGGCGGCGGCGGTCATCGGGGGCTATCTCGCGCTGTGCGCCGCGGTGCTGGCCCGTACGGCGGTGCGCGACAGAGCGCCGCGCGGCTTCCTCCGTATCGTCCTGATCAGCAGCGCCGTGGTGCACGGACTGCTGGGCGCGTTCTCGCTCGGACTGGTCGGCTGGACCGCGTTCGTGGCGATGGTGGCCGTGCTCGGGCTGATCGTCTGGTCGCTGACCTGGTACGGCGAGGAGAGCCCGGACTCCGAGGGGAACTCCGCGCCCTCCGGCCCGGTCATCCCCACAAGTCGGTGATCCCGACCCCCACGTCGGCCAGCAGCTCGCGCAGCAGCGGCAGCGAGAGGCCGATGACGTTGCCGTGGTCGCCCTCGATGCCCTTGATGAACGGGGCCGAGCGGCCGTCGAGGGTGAACGCGCCCGCCACATGGAGCGGTTCGCCGCTGGCGACATAGGCCGCGATCTCCGCGTCCGTGGGCTCCCCGAAGTGCACGGTGGTGGAGGCCGTGGCGGACGCGCGGGCACCGCCGCGGGTGTCGATGAGGCAGTGCCCCGTCCGCAGCACTCCGCTGCGGCCCCGCATCGCCTTCCAGCGGGCCGTGGCGTCCTCCGCGTCGGCGGGCTTGCCCAGCGCCCGGCCGTCCAGCTCCAGCACCGAGTCGCAGCCGACGACCAGCGCGCCCCCGGCCTGAGGCCGCCCCGCCACCGCCGCGGCCTTCGCCTCCGCGAGCGCCCGCGCCAGCGCGCCGGGGCTGTCGGCGCGGAGCGCGTCCTCGTCCACGCCGCTGACCACGACCTCCGGGTCGAGTCCGGCCTGCCGCAGCAGGCCGAGGCGGGCGGGTGAGGCGGAGGCCAGTACGAGCCGGCGCTGGGTGTCCATGGCTCTCATCGTAGGAGGCCGCAGCGGGGCGTACGGGCTCAGTCCGCGTTGATGTACACCAGCAGCATCACGGTGATGACCACCGCGGGCAGCAGCCAGTACAGCCGGTGCAGCTTCGTCTGCGCCGCGCGGGTGTCGTCGTCCGGCTCGTCCCGGGGATCGGACCACAGCATCGGTCGATGATGGGCCGGGCCGGCGCCCGCGCGCCTGAGTACGGCTACTCAAATGACCGAGTTGCCCCATCAGGGGCGGCCCCGGACCCGGCGGGAGACCTACGCGGGCCAGTAGGAGCGCCGCCACACGCCCGGCCCCGGCGCCGGAACCGGGCGCGGAACCGTACGGACGGGGTCGGCCCAGGCGCTGCGCGCCGCGCCCCCCGGCTCCCGGGCGGCGGCCGCGGCGGCGCGCACCCTGACCACCGCCAGCGCGGCGGCCAGTTCCTCCGGGGTCGGATTGCCGCGTACGACCTTGATCATGGATGGCCTCCTCAGAGGGGGATGTTGCCGTGCTTCTTCGGGGGCAGCTGCTCCCGCTTGGAGCGGAGGGTCCGCAGCCCCCGCACGAGGTGGCGGCGCGTCTCGGACGGCCGGATCACCGCGTCCACATACCCCCGCTCGGCCGCGGTGTACGGGTTCAGCAGGGTGTCCTCGTACTCCCGGGTGAGTTCCTCGCGCAGCTCCTCGCGGTCCGCGTCGGGCGCCGCCGCGAGGGTCTTGCGGTGCAGGATGTTGACCGCGCCCTGGGCGCCCATGACGGCGATCTGCGCGGTGGGCCAGGCGAAGTTGAGGTCGGCGCCGAGGTGCTTGGAGCCCATCACGTCGTAGGCGCCGCCGAACGCCTTGCGGGTGATGACCGTGACGAGGGGGACCGTGGCCTCGGCGTAGGCGTAGATCAGCTTGGCGCCGCGCCGGATGATGCCGTCGTACTCCTGGTCGGTGCCCGGCAGGAAGCCGGGGACGTCCACGAAGGTGATCACCGGCACGTTGAACGCGTCGCAGGTGCGCACGAAGCGGGCGGCCTTCTCGCTCGCGTCGATGTTCAGACAGCCCGCGAACTGCAGCGGCTGGTTGGCGACGATGCCGACCGCACGGCCCTCGATCCGGCCGAAGCCGGTGACGATGTTCGGCGCGAACAGGGCCTGCGTCTCCAGGAACTCCCCGTCGTCGAGCACGTGCTCGACGACGGTGTGCACATCGTACGGCTGGTTCGCGGAGTCCGGGATCAGGGCGTCCAGCTCGCGGTCCTCGTCCGAGGTCTCCAGGTCGGCGTCCTCGGTGAAGACCGGCGGCTCGGAGAGGTTGTTGGACGGCAGATAGGACAGCAGCGCCTTGACGTACTCGACGGCGTCCTTCTCGTCGCCCGCCATGTGGTGCGCGACGCCGGAGGAGGTGCTGTGCGTACGGGCGCCGCCGAGCTGCTCGAACCCGACGTCCTCGCCGGTGACCGTCTTGATGACGTCGGGGCCCGTGATGAACATGTGCGAGGTCTGGTCGACCATCACGGTGAAGTCGGTGATGGCCGGAGAGTAGACCGCGCCGCCCGCGCAGGGGCCCAGGACGAGGGAGATCTGCGGGATGACGCCGGAGGCGTGGGTGTTGCGGCGGAAGATCTCCCCGAACAGCCCGAGCGCCGCCACCCCCTCCTGGATGCGGGCGCCGCCGCCGTCGTTGATCCCGATCACCGGGCAGCCGGTCTTCAGCGCGAAGTCCATCACCTTGACGATCTTCTCGCCGTAGACCTCGCCGAGGGCGCCGCCGAAGATGGTGAAGTCCTGCGAGAAGACGCACACCGGGCGGCCGTCGACGGTGCCGTAACCGGTGACCACGCCGTCCCCGTAGGGGCGGTTCTGCTCCAGCCCGAAGGTGGTCGAGCGGTGCCGCGCGAACTCGTCCAGCTCGGTGAACGTCCCCTCGTCGAGCAGCAGGTCGACGCGTTCCCGGGCGGTGAGCTTCCCCTTCGCGTGCTGTTTCTCGACCGCGCGCTCCGATCCCGCGTGCACCGCCTCCGCGGCCCGGCGCTCGAAGTCCGCGAGCTTCCCCGCGGTGGTGCGGATGTCTGGGCCCGTCTGCTCTGACATCTGAGGGCGGCTCCTGCTCGTCATCGGGTGGTTACCGATTCGTAGGCTATCGGCGCGGCCCGGTTCCTGCGGTGCGGCGTTGGCCACACTTGGCGCCGGGCCCGGACCGGCCGCGGGCACATGGCCGGTTCCGGCGGGTCGGCGAGCCGCTCTCCGGCACTCCCCGCACCCGCTGTCGCCCCCGGCCTTGGGCCCTTCTGGTGGATCTCCGCGGCGTCGCGACGCCCGGCACGCACTCTCGCCGCACCGCGCAAAAGCCCAAGTAGCTCCGCTACGAGGGCTTCCGCGCGGCACGCCGAGAGCACGCACCGAACGCCGCTCCTTCCCCACGGAGATCCACCAGAAGGGCCCTAACCTGAGCGTATGGCTGACTCCGACGCATCCGGAAACCGCTGGTCCGACCTCGACCGGCCGCCGCTGCGCGCGGCAGCGCTGCGCCGCGCCCTGACCGGCGAGGACTCCCTGTGGACGTCCCTGGACGTCCTGGAGCGGGTCGGCTCCACCAACACCGAGCTCGCCGCCCGCGCCCGCGCCGGAGAGGCGGAGCCCGGCGCCGTCCTGGTCGCCGAGGAGCAGACGGCGGGGCGCGGCCGGCTCGACCGCGGCTGGAGCGCCCCGCCCCGCTCCGGGCTGTTCCTCTCGGCGCTGCTGCGGCCCGATCCGCCCGCCGACCGCTGGGGCTGGGTCCCGCTGCTCGCGGGAGTGGCCACGGCGGGAGCCCTGGCCCGCGTCGCGGGGGTGGACACCGGCCTGAAGTGGCCGAACGACCTGCTCACCACGGCCGGCGGCGAGGAGCGCAAGACCGGCGGCATTCTCGCCGAGCGCGTGGAGACGCCCGGCGGCGCCGCGTTGGTGCTCGGCATCGGCATCAACGTCTCGCTGCGGCAGGACGAGCTGCCCGTGCCGGCGGCGGGCTCGCTGCTGCTCGCGGGCGCCCAGGGCACCGACCGCGACCCGCTGCTGCGGGCCGTGCTGCGCGCGCTGGAGGACTGGTACGGCCGCTGGAGCGCCGCCGACGGCGACGCGGCCGCGAGCACCGTGCTGGAGGCGTACGCGGCGGGCTGCGTCACGCTCGGCCGCCAGGTGCGCGCCGAGCTGCCCGGCGGCGCGGAGCTGCGCGGCGAGGCCGTGGCGGTGGACGGCGACGGACGGCTGGTGATCGCCTCGGCACAGGGCGTGCAGGAGCCGGTCGCAGCGGGTGACATCGTGCACCTGCGCCCGGCCTCCGGAGAGTGAGGTAGCGCACAACTGCCGTATGGTGGGCAACCGGCGGCGACACCGGCCGGCTCCGGCCGGTGCGCGGCCCGTGCGAGCCGGAGCAAGAGAACGGAAGGGCTGTGCGCAGGGACGACGGTACGGACGGCGCCGCGAACGACTCCGTGAGCGAGCCCGCGAACGGCGCCTCGGACAGCCCCGCGCACGGTCCCGCGCCCCAGGGCGCGCACGACGCACACGACGGGCACCGCGAACACGGTGCGCAGGGCGCGCACGACGCGGACGACCCTCCGGAAGCGGGCGACGACGCGGATCCCAGCGCGCTCCGCATCGAGGAGCTGATCCTCGGCTCGGAGCGCCGGTACACCCCCTTCCAGGCGGCGCGGGCCGCCGGGGTCTCCATGGAGCTGGCCGCCCGGTTCTGGCGGGCGATGGGCTTCGCGGACGTCGGCCAGGCGCGGGCGCTGACCGAGGCGGACGTGCTGGCGCTGCGGCGGCTCGCGGGCCTGGTGGAGGCCGGGCTGCTGAGCGAGCCCATGGCCGTCCAGGTGGCCCGGTCCACCGGCCAGACCACGGCCCGGCTCGCCGACTGGCAGATCGACTCCTTCCTGGAGGGGCTGACCGAGCCGCCGGAGCCCGGTATGACCCGGAACGAGGTCACCTACCCGCTGGTCCAGCTGCTGCTGCCGGAGCTGGAGGAGTTCCTGGTGTACGTGTGGCGGCGGCAGCTCGCCGCCGCCACCGGGCGCGTCGTCCAGGCCCAGGACGACGACGAGATGGTGGACCGGCGGCAGGCCATCGGCTTCGCCGACCTGGTGGGCTTCACCCGGCTGACCCGGCGGCTGGAGGAGGAGGAGCTGGGCGAGCTGGTGGAGGCGTTCGAGACCACGGCCGCCGATATCGTGGCCGCGCACGGCGGACGGCTGATCAAGGCCCTGGGGGACGAGGTCCTCTACGTCGCCGAGGACGCGGGCACCGCCGCCGAGGTCGGGCTGCGGCTGATCGAGACGATGGCGCACGACGAGACCATGCCGGAGCTGCGGGTGGGCATCGCCTTCGGCACGATGACGACGCGCATGGGCGACGTCTTCGGCAACACCGTCAACCTGGCCAGCCGGCTCACCTCGATAGCGCCCAAGGACACGGTGCTCGTCGACGGCGCCGTGCGCGCCGAGCTGACCGCGGCCGGGGAGGCGCCGGAGTCGGAGAAGGAGAGCGAGGACCTGTCCGGGTTCCGCTTCGCGCTCCAGCCGCTGTATCAGCGGCCGGTGCGAGGGCTGGGCGTTGTCGAACCGTGGCTGCTGCGCCGCCGCCTCTGAGCCGGGCCCGCCGGGTCCGGGCCGCCCCTCGCCCCTCGCCGCTCGTCGCGGTCTGCGGGTGCGCTGTGGCTGGTCGCGCCCCGCGGCGAAGCCGCTACGGACACAGCCCCGCGCCCCTCCGGGGCGCACACAGGTGTCCCGTCAGGGGCGGTCGCTCCCCCGGGCACCGGTGCCGTCGGGGCCGCATAGGGTGCGGGCATGACATCGACGGAAACGACAGAGGCCCGTTACGGAGAGTGGATCCGGGTCCGCAAGGACGCCGGGACCCGCGTCGCCGAGCTGGTGATGGACCGGCGCAGCGCCATGAACGCGGTCTCCACCGCCTTCGCGGGGAGCCTGGCCGAGGCGTGCGCCGCGCTGTCCGAGGACCGCGGGGTGAGCGCCGTGGTGCTCACCTCCACCCATGAGCGGGCCTTCTGCGTCGGCGCCGACCTCAAGGAGCGCAACGCGCTGACCGACGCCGAGCTGGGCCGGCAGCGCCCGCACGCCCGCGCCGCGTACACCGGGGTGCTGGAGCTGCCCGTGCCGACCGTCGCCGCCGTGCACGGCTACGCGCTGGGCGGCGGCTTCGAGCTGGCGCTGTCCTGCGATCTGATCGTGGCGGACCCGAGCGCGGTGGTCGGGCTGCCGGAGGTGTCCGTCGGGGTGATCCCCGGCGGGGGCGGCACCCAGCTGCTGCCGCGCCGGGTGGGCGCGGCCCGCGCCGCCGAGCTGGTCTTCACCGGGCGCCGGGTCGAGGCGGCCGAGGCCCGCGAGCTGGGGCTGGTCGATGTGCTCACCGGGCAGCCGGGGCAGGACCGCGCGGAGGCGCTGGCGCTGGCCGGCCGGATCGCCGCGAACTCGCCGGTCGGGCTGCGCGCCGCCAAGCGCGCGATGCGCACGGGCTGGGGCATGGATCTGCGGGCCGGTCTGGAGGTGGAGGACGCGGCCTGGCGCACGGTGGCCTTCTCCGGGGACCGGGCGGAGGGCGTGGCCGCGTTCAACGAGAAGCGCACGCCGCGCTGGCCCGGCGAGTAGCCGGGGCTGTGCCGGGCCCGCGGCGCAGCCGCAACGGGACACAGCGCGGTGCAATGTGACGAACCGCCCTAGCCTTGGTCGTATGGGCCGAATGGGAGACGATGCGGACGCCCGGCTCTGCGCTGTGGCGGCGCTGGCCCGCGCCATGGCGGCGGCGCACACCGCGTCCCCCCTCCCGCGCGGTGATCCGCGGAGCCTGCCGCACCGCGCTCTGGCGCACGCGGCGGCGCGCGGGGCCCTGGAGGCGCTGGGCGGCTCCTTCGCGGCGGTCTCCCGCTGGGAGCGGGGCCGGGGGCGGCTGCGGGTGCTGGCGAACGCCGGAGAGCTGGCCGGGGGCGAGGAGCGGTTCCCGGACGACGAGTCGTACCCGGTGCACGACTTCCCGGAGATCACCGAGTTTCTGCACGAGGAGTGGGCGCGCTGCGGGGAGCCGCCCGCCTGGGTGGAGACCCTGGACGGCCCGCCCTCGGGCCGGATAGCGGCGCTGCGGCGGCGCGGCCGGGGTTCGTGTGTCGTCGCTCCGCTGGTGCTGCACGGGCGGGCGTGGGGGGAGCTGTATGTGGCGCGAGGCGTGGGCGAACCGGTCTTCGCGCCGGGCGACGCGCGGTTCGCGACCGTCCTGGCGGCGCTGGTCGCCTCGGGGCTGGCGCAGGACGAGCACCTGGAGGAGGTCCGGCGCCTGGCCTTCACCGACCCGCTCACCGGGCTCGCCAACCGCCGCGCCGTCGACAGCGGGCTGGACGAGGCCCTGGAGCTGCACCGGAGCGAGGGCACCGTCGTCAGCCTCGCCATCTGCGACCTCAACGGCCTCAAGCGGGTGAACGACGAGCAGGGGCACGAGGCGGGGGACCGGCTGCTGGAGCGGTTCAGCTCCGTGCTGTCGCTGTCCGCGGCGCTGCTGCCCGGGGCGCTGGCGGGGCGGCTGGGCGGCGACGAGTTCTGCCTGCTGGCGGTCGGCCCGACCGCGGACGAGGTGGTGCGGGCTGCGGACGAGCTGTGCCGCCGCGCGGCGGAGCTGGAGCTGGGGGAGGGCGTGGCCTGCGGGATCGTCTCCACCGGGGACCCGGTGGGGGAGATCCGTACGGCCCGGCGGCTGTTCCGGCTGGCGGACGCGGCGCAGTACCGCGCGAAGGCGGCGCGCTCCCCGAAGCCGGTGGTCGCCGGGCGGGACGGCGGCCCCGACGACCCGGTGGTCCATCTCGCGGACGCGCCCGCGGCGCCGCCCCCCGGCGAGCGCCGCCGCATCCGCAGGCTGAGCGGGTGACGTCTCGCGGGAGCCGCCATCGCCGCCATCCGGGGTGCCCCCCGGGGCGCGCCGGCGGCTGCGGCTGCCCCGTGGTGGTGCGCGCCCACGCGGCGGAGCCGCATATCCAACACAGCCCCGCGCCCCTGACGGGGCACGATCGCCGCGCCCCGTCAGGGGCGGGGGAACTGCGTCTCGGGTGCTCGGGCCACCCCGGGTCAGGCCCCGGTCGTGACAGCGGGAAATTCACTGACTAGGGTCCGTGAATATGGATATGCACACAGTGCGGGTGGGCACCGCGTCGGTCACCCCCTCAGACGTCATGGCGGTCGCCCGCGGCGGAGCCCGGGTCGAGCTGACCGAGGAGGCGCTGGAGGCGCTGCGCACCGCGCGCGGGTTCATCGAGGACCTCGCCGCCAAGCCGGACCCCGTCTACGGCGTATCCACCGGCTTCGGCGCGCTGGCCGTCCGCCATATCGGCCAGGACCTGCGCGCCCGGCTGCAGCGGAACATCGTCCGCTCGCACGCGGCGGGCATGGGGCCCGGGGTGGAGCGCGAGGTGGTGCGCGCGCTGATGTTCCTGCGGCTCAAGACGCTCGCCTCGGGGCGCACCGGCGTACGGGCCGAGGTCGCGCAGACCATGGCCGCGGTGCTCAACGCGGGCATCGCGCCCGTCGTCCACGAGTACGGCTCACTCGGCTGCTCCGGCGACCTGGCGCCACTCTCGCACTGCGCGCTGACCCTGATGGGGGAGGGCGAGGCCGAGGGCCCGGACGGCGCCGTGCGCCCGGCAGGCGAGCTGCTCGCCGAGCACGGCATCGCCCCCGTCGAGCTGCGCGAGAAGGAGGGGCTGGCGCTGCTCAACGGCACCGACGGCATGCTCGGCATGCTGCTGATGGCCTGCGAGGACCTGGCCCGGCTGTTCACCTCGGCGGACATCGCGGCGGCGCTCACCCTGGAGGCGCTGCTGGGCACCGACCGGGTGCTGGCCGCCGAGCTGCACGCCATCCGCCCGCACCCGGGCCAGGCAGCCAGCGCCGCGAACATGCTCAAGGTGCTGGAGGGCTCGGCCATGACCGGCCACCACCAGACCGGCTGGGACGGGGTGCCGGCGGCGCCCCGCGTGCAGGACGCGTACTCGGTGCGGTGCGCGCCGCAGGTCGCGGGCGCGGGCCGGGACACGCTCGCGCACGCCCGTACGGTCGCGGAGCGGGAGCTGGCCGCGGCCGTCGACAACCCGGTGGTGCTGCCGGACGGCCGGGTCGAGTCGAACGGCAACTTCCACGGCGCGCCGGTGGCGTATGTGCTGGACTTCCTGGCGGTGGCGGCGGCCGATCTGGCGTCCATCGCCGAGCGGCGCACCGACCGGCTCCTCGACCGGAACCGCTCGCACGGCCTGCCGCCGTTCCTGGCCCAGGACCCGGGCGTGGACTCCGGGCTGATGATCGCCCAGTACACGCAGGCGGCGCTGGTGAGCGAGCTGAAGCGGCTGGCGGTGCCCGCCTCGGCCGACTCGATCCCCTCCTCCGCGATGCAGGAGGACCACGTCTCGATGGGCTGGTCGGCGGCGCGCAAGCTGCGGACGGCCGTGGACGGGCTGAACCGGGTGGTCGCCGTCGAGCTGTACGCGGCCACCCGGGCGCTGGAGCTGCGGGAGGCGTCGGGGGCCGGGCTGACCGGGGGCGCGGCCGGGCGTGCGGTGGTGCGCGCGCTGCGCGAAGCGGGGGCCGAGGGGCCGGGCGAGGACCGCTTCCTGGCACCCGATCTGGCGGTGGCGGAGGACTTCGTGCGGTCCGGCGCGCTGGTGCGGTCGGCGGAGTCGGTGACCGGGGTGCTGCGTTAGGGGGTGCTTCGAAAGTCCTGTGCGGTGCCCGCGGTGTCCGGTGCGTGCTCTCGGCGTGCCGGGCGAAATCCCTCGTACTGGGCGTACTCGGGTTTTCGACCGGTGCGGCGAGAGGGCGTGCCGGGCGCCGCGGGCACCGTGCGGGGCTTTCGAAACACCCCCTAGTCCCGTTCCCGGCGTCCGCACAGCCTCGCGCCCCTTACGGGGCGCTCGTGTGAGGTCGGAGACCTGTGCTCTGTTCCACTGAGTGGGAGCCCCGGGGCTGCTGGTGGTCGGGCGTGGCCTTCGCGGAGGGGACGAACCACAGCCCCAGCAGCAGTCCTCCGGCCACCGCGGCGGTGATCAGCGGACGTCGGTGAGCGAGCAATGCCGGTCCCTTCCCTGAACTAGCCGTACGGGGAGCGATGTTACTGGCGGGGCACCGCCCAGGGGAAGCGCAGGTTCCGCTCTGCGGACCCGGTGCGGGTTTGGGCTGTAAGTGGCCTGGCCCACAGTTTTATGAGAAGTGGAACCGAAGATAGGCAGATGTGCGTTGTGATCTGTAGAGCTGGGACGCACATGTCCGGTTTCGGGGGATAACGCACGGTGTGCGGGCGTGTACAGCGGTACAGGGGAGACCCGGGGTATCCGAGGGCAATGGAGAGGCCAGTGAAAACGGTGGGGATGCGCCGTAAGGGCGTCGCGGCGACGGCCGTACTACTCGGCGGCGTGCTCGCGCTGACCGCGTGCAGCGGCGGTGACGACGGCGGCGACGGCTCCAAGGCGAAGTCCGAGATCGCCAAGGGCGAGAAGGCCAAGGCTTCCGAGGCGCGAATAAAGCTCGCCAGCAAGGACGGCAAGGACAACGCCAGCATCAACACCGGTGGCAACATCACCGTCGCCAAGGGCAAGCTCACCAGCGTGTCCATGAAGGCGGCGCAGAGCGGCGCCGAGGTCCAGGGCACCCTGGCCGGTGACGGCAAGAGCTGGAAGCCCAAGAGCCAGCTGGAGCGCGCCACCGAGTACGAGGTCACCGCCAAGGCCAAGGACAGCGAGGGCCGCAAGGCGGTGGAGACCGCCACCTTCACCACGGTCTCCCCGTCCAACAGCTTCATCGGCACCTACGCCGGTGAGGACGGTGCGAAGGTCGGCGTCGGCATGCCGGTGTCCTTCACGTTCGACAAGCAGATCACCAACAAGAAGGCGGTCCAGTCCGCGATCAAGGTCACCTCGACCAGCGGTCAGCAGATCGTCGGACACTGGTTCGGCAACGACCGGCTGGACTTCCGTCCGGAGAACTACTGGAAGGCCGGCACCAAGATCACCGTCGATATGAAGCTCGACGGGGTCAAGGGCGCCAAGGGCATCACCGGCGTCCAGGACAAGACCGTCACGTTCAACGTCGGCCGCAAGCAGGTCAGCACGGTGGACGCGAAGACCTACACCATGAAGGTCGTCCGGGACGACAAGACCGTCAAGACCATCCCGATCTCCGCGGGCAGCCCCAAGAACCCCACGTACAACGGCCAGATGGTGATCTCCGAGAAGCACAAGGAGACCCGGATGGACGGCGACACGGTCGGATTCGGCCGGGACGGCGCGGAGGGCTACGACATCGCGGACGTGCCGCACGCCATGCGGCTGTCCACCTCCGGCACCTTCATCCACGGCAACTACTGGGGCGCGCCCTTCGGCTCCGGCAACACCAGCCACGGCTGCGTGGGCATGAAGGACAGCCGCGGGGCGAACGACTCGTCCACCGCCGGCGCGTGGTTCTACAACAACTCGCTGATCGGCGACGTGGTCATCGTCAAGGGCTCCCCGGACAAGACCATCCAGCCCAACAACGGCCTGAACGGCTGGAACATGGACTGGGCGCAGTGGAAGGCGGGCTCCGCCGTCTGACCTGACGCTCCGGCCGGCCCTGAGCCGGCCGCCGCTCCACACGCCAGGGGCGGGGCACGGACCTTCCGGGGTCCGTGCC
>NZ_JAAKZZ010000849.1 GCF_011045075.1 Streptomyces boncukensis | reverse complement strand
GCCCTCACCGACCACCTCCTGGCCCAGCTCGTTCCCCCGGCTGCCGGAACCGCGTCGGCCGGGCGGCCGTCCGCCCGCGCCTCCGCGGCCGCGGCCGAGGATCCGGTGGTCGTGGTGGGGATGGCGTGCCGGTATCCGGGAGAGGTCCGTACGCCCGAGGAGCTGTGGCAACTGGTGGCATCCGGCACCGACGCCATCGGCCCCTTCCCCGACAACCGCGGCTGGAACCTCGACGAGCTCTACCACCCGGACCCCGACCACACCGGTACCAGCTACACCCGGCACGGGGGCTTCCTCTACGACGCCGACCGGTTCGACGCGGAGTTCTTCGGCATCAGTCCGCGCGAGGCCCAGGTGATGGACCCGCAGCAGCGGCTGCTGCTGGAGACCAGCTGGGAGGCCATCGAAAGCGCCGCCATCGCGCCCACCGCGCTGCACGGCACCCGCACCGGCGTGTTCACCGGCGTCATGCACAACGACTACGCGGCACGCCTGCCCACCATGCCCGACAGCGTCGAGGCGTACCGCACCATCGGCAACGCGTCGAGCGTGGCCTCGGGCCGGGTCTCGTACAGCCTCGGCCTGCAGGGCCCGGCGCTCACCGTCGACACCGCCTGCTCGTCCTCGCTGGTGGCCATTCATCTGGCCGCGCAGGCGCTGCAGCGGGACGAGTGCGAACTGGCCCTGGCGGGCGGGGTCACGGTCATGGCCACGCCGGACCTCTTCGTCGAATTCAGCAGGCAGCGCGGGCTGGCGCCGGACGGCCGCTGCAAGGCGTTCGCGGACACGGCCGACGGCACCGCGTGGAGCGAGGGCGCCGGCGTGCTGGTCCTGGAACGGCTCTCGGACGCACGCCGCAACGGCCACCCCGTCCTCGCCACCCTCCGCGGCTCAGCCGTCAACCAGGACGGCGCCAGCAACGGACTCACCGCCCCCAACGGCCCCTCCCAAGAACGCGTCATCCACGACGCCCTCGCCACCGCACACCTCACCCCCACCGACATCGACGCCGTCGAAGCCCACGGCACCGGCACCACCCTCGGCGACCCCATCGAAGCCCAAGCCCTCCTCGCCACCTACGGCCAGCACCGCGACGCGGAACAGCGGCTCTATCTCGGGACCCTGAAGTCCAACATCGGGCATGCGCAGGCCGCCGCCGGCATCGGCGGTGTGATCAAGATGGTGCTGGCGATGCGGCACGGGCTGCTGCCGCGCACCCTGCACGTCGACCAGCCGTCCTCCAAGGTGGACTGGGAACGGGGCGCGATCGAGCTGCTGACCGAGGCCACGCCCTGGCCCGAGAGCGGCCGCCCGCGCCGCGCCGCCGTCTCCTCCTTCGGCATCAGCGGCACCAACGCCCACCTCATCCTCGAACAGCCCCCCGTCCCCGCGCCTGAGCGGGACGACGACTCGGCCACCGGGTCCGACGCGTCAGGGAACGACGCCCCGACGGTGGCCCCGTGGCTGCTCTCCGGCCATACGGAGGGGGCGCTGCGTGCTCAGGCCGAACGCCTGCTGAGCTTCGTCACCGAGCACCCGGAACACGAACTCGCCGATATCGGGCTGTCCCTGGCGGACGCGTACCCCGCCTTCGCGTACACGGCCGCCGTGGTCGCGCGGGACCGGGAGGGCTATCTGGCGGGGCTCGCGGCGCTGGCCGCCGGCGAGGAGTCCGTCCACCTGGTCCGGGGCCCGGACCCCGCCGAGGCCGGGTCCGCTGTCGCGGGCGGGGCTGGTGGTCGGGGTCGGGTGGCGTTCCTGTTCACCGGGCAGGGCAGCCAGCGCCTGGGCATGGGCGCGGAACTCTACGCCACCCAACCCGTCTTCGCCGCCGCCCTCGACACCGTCTGCACCGAACTCGACACCCACCTCACCGACCTCCCCATCCCCCTCAAAGACCTCATCCTCAACACCAACACCACCAACACCACCGACGGCCCCGACACCACCGAACGCGCCGCCCTCCTCGACCAGACCCGCTACACC
>NZ_JAAKZZ010000848.1 GCF_011045075.1 Streptomyces boncukensis | reverse complement strand
CGCCTACCCCAGCAACCGCACCTGCCCCTATCGCCTGCCCGAGCCGTACAACCGCCTGCGCGAAGCGGGCGGTTCACTGCACCGGGCCACCCTCTACGACGGCCGGCAGACATGGGTGGTGACCGGCTACGAGACGGCGCGCGCCCTCCTGGCCGACCCCCGGCTCTCGGTCGACCAGTCGAACCCCGGCTTTCCGGCCATCTCCCCCCGGCTGGACGGCGTCGGGGAGATCGAGCCCCCCTTCGGCGGGCTGGATCCGCCCCGGCACGGGGACCGGCGGCGCAAGGTCACCAAGGACTTCACGGTCCGCCGGATCAGGGCCATGCGGCCGGACATCGAGCGCATCGTGCACGGCTTCCTGGACGACATGATCGCCTCGGGCCCGCCCGCCGACCTCGTCAGCCAGTTCGCGCTGCCCGTTCCGGCCCAGGTGATCTGCCGGATACTCGGTGTGCCGCCCGCCGACCGCGAGTTCTTCCAGGACACCAGCGCCCGGCTCATGCAGGCGGACAGCGGCCAGGAGACGCTGGCGGTGCTGGGGGAGCTGGGGGGCTACCTCGGCGGGCTGATCGACGACGCGCGGCGCGAGCGGCGCCCCGGGCTGCTGGGCGACCTGGTCGCCGACCACCTGGAGCAGGGCACCGCCACCCCCGAGGAACTGGTGGGCACCGCGATCCTGCTGCTGGTGGCCGGGCACGAGACGACCGCGTCGATGACCTCGCTCAGCGTCATCACCCTGCTCGACCACCCCGAGCAGCTCGCCGCGCTGCGGGCCGACCCCTCCCTGACGCCGGGCGCGGTCGAGGAGCTGCTGCGCTATCTCACCATCGCGGACGCCCCGGGCGGCCGGGTGGCGACGAGCGACATCGAGATCGACGGCCACCACATCAAGGCGGGCGAGGGCGTCATCATCGTCTTCTCCGTCACGAACCGGGACGGCGCGGCCTTCCCGGAGCCGGACACCTTCGACATCCGCCGCGAGGCCCGCCACCACCTGGCCTTCAGCTACGGGATCCACCAGTGCCTCGGCCAGAACCTGGCCCGGCTCGAACTGGAGGTCATCCTCACCGCGCTGTTCGACCGCCTGCCGAGCCTGCGCCTGGCGGTCCCGGCCGACCGGCTGGAGCTGCATCCGGCCACCGCGGTCCAGGGGGTGGCCGAACTCCCCGTCACCTGGTGAGCAGGCCGACTGAGCCGGGGCCGGCCCGCGCTCAGCGGGGGGCACGCAGCAGAGGCAGATAGACGTCGTCGACGATCTCGGTGAGCACCTGGTCCGCGACCGGCGTCCCGTACAGCAGATAGTGGCTGCGCAGCAGTTCGAGTGCCACGGCTGCGCGTCGCGAGGCGGGGACCCATGGCTGGATTTCGCCGCGCTCGACGGCGCGCAGCAGCGCGCGCTGCAGCGCTTCGGGGCCGCTGGCGAGGGCCCGTTCCCGTACCACGCGGGCGAACTCGCGGTCCCGCACCATCTCGGTGAGCAGGCCGCGCAGGATGTCGCCGTTCGGCCCCTCCATGTGGTCCGCCAGGGAGCGCAGTACGGCGATGACGTCGGTGCGCAGGCTCCCGGTGTCGGGCGGCTCGGGCCCGCTGTCGCGCAGCGCCCGCCACGCGTCGACGACGAGTTCGGCGCGGCTGGGCCACCGCCGGTACAGCGCGGCCTTGCCGGTGCGGGCACGGGCGGCGACGCGCTCCATGGTCAGCCCGGCGTATCCGGTCTCGGTGAGCTCGTCCAGGGCCGCCTTCAGGATGGCGTGCTCCAGCGCCCGGCCGCGGCGGCGCGGGCCCCTGCGGTGGTCACCGTCCGTCGTGGCCGACCGTTTCCGAGGGGGCGGAGGCATGGATTCCGGCCATTCGTCAGCGGTCCGTTGTGCGCCTCGGGCACCTCAGTCTAGCCTCAAATTAGGGAACAGACCGTTCTTTAAAGTCGAGGACTTCGAGGTTCCGATGACCGAGACTGCGACATCCCGGACGGCATCCGCCGCCCACCCC
>NZ_JAAKZZ010000847.1 GCF_011045075.1 Streptomyces boncukensis | reverse complement strand
GCCCCCCGCGTCCGCCACAGGCCGCCGATGCCGCCCATGCCGCCGATACCGCCCTTGCCGCCGATACCGCCGATGCCGCCCGTGCGCCGCGGCTCCGGCTCCCGCTGCACGGGGACGGACGCGGCCGAGCCCGGCGGCAGCGCGCCGCCGTTGGCCGCCGCCACCACGTCCTCCGGCTTGCCGAGCCGCCCCAGGATCTTCCGTACGGCGGACGCGCTCTCGGCGCCGCCGTCCGCCGACCGCATCCGGTCGATCTCCGTGCGCAGCCCGCCCACCAGGCGGGCGCGCTCGGCCGCCGTCATGGCCGTGCCGTGGGCCAGGTCGCCCACCCGGCTCAGATAGTCGAATACGAGCTGATCGCTCTCGATCCCCACCAAGTCCCCAACGGCTGCTCGCCCATCGCCTCTGCACCGAACCGTACCGCGCCCACCCCGCTACCGTGGGAGGGGTGAGCAGCGAGAAGAACGGCCCACAGGGACGGAGGGGTGCGCTGCACGGCGACGCGCCGCGCACCCTCGCCGAGGACCTGCGGGCACGCACCGACTCCGAACTCGCGGCGCTGCTGCGGATCCGCCCCGATCTGCTCTCGCCCGTGCCCGGCGACCTCACCCAGCTCGCGACCCGCGCGGGTACCCGGGCCTCGGTGGCGCGCGCCGTGGAGCGGCTGGACCAGTTCACCCTGCAGACGGCCCAGGCCCTCGCGCTGCTGCCCGCGGCCCCGGAGCCGTCCGCGCCGCCCGTGGTCGAGGCGCTGGGCGCGCTGCTCCCGGGCGACAGGGCCGCGGCCCGGCTCCCGCACGCCCTCGCGGCGCTGCGCGCGCAGGCGCTGGTGTGGGGCGCGGAGGACGCCCCCCGCCTGGTGCGCACCGCCCGCGAGCTGCTCACCGGCTCCTCCCCCACCGGGCTCGGGCCCACCCTCGCCGAGGCCGCCGCCGGGGCGAAGCTCTCCCCGGCCCGGCTCCAGGAGGCGCTGACCGCAGTCGGGCTCCCGGCGACACACGATCCGGTGAGCGCCCTCGCGGCCCTCACCCGGCTGTTCGGCGACGGGGAGCGGCTGGCCGCGCTGCTGGCCCAGGCGCCCGAGGGGGCCGAGGCCCTGCTCCGCAGGCTGGAGTGGGGCCCGCCGCACGGCACCGCCGACACCCGCGCCCCGTCCCCGGCGCTCGCCTGGCTCCTGGACCGCGCGCTGCTCGTCCCCGCGGGCCCCGGCACGGTCGTCCTGCCCCGCGAGGTCGCCCTGCGGCTGCGCGGCGGGCGCGCGCACCGCGCGCCCGAGCCGGACCCGCCGCCCCTCACCGGCCGGCAGGCCCGCACACACGAGGCGCGGACCGTGGACGGGACGGCCGCCGGCCAGGCCCTCGCGGCGCTCACGGCGGTGGAGGAGCTGCTGTCCTGCTGGGAGACCGAGCCCCCGGCCGTACTGCGCGCGGGCGGCCTGGGCGTACGCGACCTCAAGCGGACCGCGCTCGCCCTCGACGTCCCCGAGCCGACCGCCGCCTTCTGGGTCGAACTCGCCTACGCCGCCGGGCTGCTGGCGTCCGACGGCGAGGCCGACGAGGCGTACGCGCCCACGCCCGCCTACGACGACTGGCTCCGCCTCCCGCCCGCCGAGCGCTGGACCCGGCTCGCGGCCGCCTGGCTGGCGGCCACCCGGGTCGCCGGGCTGGCCGGGGAGCGGGACGCGAAGGGCCGGGCGCTCGCCCCGCTCGGCCCGGGGCTCGACCGCGGCCCGGCCCCCGGGATCCGCGCCCGCGTCCTGGCCCTGCTCGCCGGGCTGCCGCCGGGCACCGCGCCCGCGCCGGGGGCGCTGCGCGAACGGCTGCGCTGGGAGCGCCCGTTGCGCGGCCAGGACGCCGCGTACCCGGACGATCTGCGCTCCCGGCTGGTCTCCTGGACGGTCACGGAGGCGGAGACGCTGGGCGTCACCGGACGGGGCGCGCTGGCGAGCTACGCACGCCCCCTGCTGGCGCCCCCGGACCCTACCGACACCGCCC
>NZ_JAAKZZ010000846.1 GCF_011045075.1 Streptomyces boncukensis | reverse complement strand
GCTGTTCGTCGAGCCCGCGCGGATCGGGCGCGGGACGGGGCGGTCCCTGTACGCGTATGTGCTGCGCACCGCGCGGGAGGCGGGGTTCGCACGGCTGGTGATCGAGGCCGACCCGCACGCCGAGCCGTTCTACCGCGCGCTCGGCGCCCGTCCCCTCGGCGCCCGTCCCCTCGGCGCCCGTCCCCCCGACCGGCATCCGCCGGGCCCGGCGCGGGGGCTGCCGTGGCTGGCGGTGGATCTGACGCCGCCCGCGCCGTGGGTGCGGGCCTGGACGGGCGGGCGGCGCGCGGTGCACCTGGGCAACGTCGCCGGCTTCCAGGGGATGTTCGCGGCCCTGACCCCGGCGGAGCGCCAGGAGAGCGCGCACTACTCCTGCATGGCGGCGTTCGCCACCCCGCATCCGGCGGCGCTGGTGCTGCCCCTTCCGGTGCCGCCGGACTGGCTCGGGCTGGTCGCCCGGCCGCTGGCGTGGGACCGGGTGGAGGTCTTCGACGGCGTCGCCGACCCCGTACGCGCGGTCCGCGACCGCCCCGCGCTCCGGGCGCACCTGCGGGAGCTGGGCGCCCCGCTCGTCCCGTGGGGGCACACCCCGGAAACGGCGGAGCTGACCGGTACGGCACTGCCCGCCGAGGCGCACGCGTACGAGTCGAAGCGGGAGGCGCATCAGCTGTTCGACCGCCTCGCCGCGCAGCACCCCGGGATCGCGGTCCCCGCGCAGTGGACGGCCGGCACCCGGCGGCGCGCCGCGTGGCGGCTCGCGGTGCGGGCGCGGGCCGGTGCGGGGACGGTGGTCAAGACCGAGTACGGCGCGGGCGGTTCCGGCGTCCGGGTGCTGCCGGCGCGGGCGCGGGCCCGGCAGCGGCGGGCGCTGCTGCGCTCGCTGCCCCCGGGGCCGCTGCTGCTGGAGGAGTATGTGACCGGCGGGGCCGCGCCCCGGGACGTCACCTACGACGGCTTCGTGGACCGCGACGGCCGGGTCCACGAGGTGGGCGCCGCCGCCATGGAGGTCGCGGACACGGTCTACGCGGGCGCGGCCGTGGGGCCGGGCGCCGTTCCGGCCGCGCGCGCGGAGACGGTGTGCGCGTTCGGCCGCGCTGTGGGCGGGGAGCTGGCCGCGCGGGGGTACCGGGGCTGGTTCGACGTGGACTTCGTCGCGGCACGGGGCGGCGCCCTGGCGCCCACCGAGGTCAACCTCCGGCTGACCGGGCCCTCGGCGGCGTTCATGGTGAAGGCCCGGCTGGACGACGTACGCGGCGGCGACCACCTGGTGCGGGCCGTGGACCGCGTCCCGCTGGGCGCGCGGCTGCCGGAACCGCTGCTCGGGCCGTTTCTGCGGACGGTCGCCGACCGCTGTGCCGCCGCGGGCGCGGTGCTGGTGCCGTCGCTCCCGACCGCCGCGTTCGCGCCGGACCCGTGGATCGGCGTCCTGGTGGCCGCGCCGACCCCGTGCGCGCTGGACGCGGGGACGGCGGCGGTGCGGGACGCGTGCCGGGGGCTGGGCCGCATGTTCTGACCCGGCTCAGTCCGGATCCCGGGCGTGCTCTGCCTCCCGCAGCGCCGCCAGATACAGCACGACCACCACCGCCGCGATCATCAGCGGGATGTTGAACACGTACACCAGCAACGTCTGCTGCGGCCAGTCGTCCTTCGCGGCCAGCCGGTAGAGGTTGTCCTGCGGCCACCAGGACGCCAGCAGCCAGGCCACCGACAGATGGGCGGCCGTGAACAGCGCCGGGCGCACGTTCCGCCGCGGCATCACCAGCCGCCCCGCGCCCAGGAACACCAGGCCCACCCCGAACGACACCGCCTCGGCGAGATAGAGCCCCCGGAAGAACCACGACCAGGGGCCCGGAACAACCGACAGGTCCATGGAGCCCGGGAAGACGAGGATCGCGATCCCCAGCACCATCGGGAACAGCACCGTCCCGCCGAGCAGGATCGCGTTGACGTGGTCACGCGGCCCGCTCGGCGCGCCCCCCTCACCCTGTCTCTTATAAACAA
>NZ_JAAKZZ010000845.1 GCF_011045075.1 Streptomyces boncukensis | reverse complement strand
CGACGGGAGCGAGGACCTGTCCCCCCGCTCCCTGGACGGCATCGGCGACACGGCCTATATAAACGACAAACTGGACACCGAGGACTCGGGTGTTCACCGTGACATCACTCTCGTTTTCCGTACGGCGAATGTGATCGCCGTGGTGGAGTACGACCAGTGGGTCACCGACAAGCGGCGGATCCCGGACAGCGCAGAGCTGCAGGACAAGGCGCGGAAGCTGGCCGAGCACCTCGCAGGGGAGTTCCGGGAGAGCTGAGCGGCACCGGGCGCCGGGGTGAGCTGAGCCACCCTGGACGGTGCCGCGAATCGCCCCCCGCCTCCCGCGGGCCGCGTACCGTGCCTCCAGCGGAGTCGTCCCCGGCGGCTCCGCACGAGCCGAAGAATCCCGGAAGCGAAGGAACCATGCACCGAAACGCCCCGCGCACCGTCCGTCTCCTCGCCTGTGCGGCGGTAGCTCTCCCCGTCCTGCTGGCAGCCGGCTGCTCCTCGGACTCCGGCGACGGCGGCAAGGACTCGGACTCCACCTCGCCCTCCGCGAGCAAGGGCGCCCCCACCAAGGCCGCGCCCGCGAGGTTCAAGAAGCTCCCCGACTCCTGCAAGAGCGTCGCCAAGGGCACGATCAAGGACCTCGTCCCGAAGACGGACAACGCCTCGGGCAAGCGCGTCGGCTCCGGGGACACCAACGACTCCAACAGCTGCCTGTGGAGCGGCCTGGACAAGTACGACTACCGGCAGCTGACCGTCTCCCTCAAGCGCTTCGACTCCGACACCTCCCTCGGCAGCGGCGACAAGCGCGCCCAGCAGTACCTCGACCAGCAGGCCGGCGAGACGCTCAGCGACAAGGACAACAAGAAGACCAAGCAGGACTCCGTCGACGACGTGGGCGAGCAGGCCACCGGCATCAGCTACGAGGTCCGGAAGAAGGACTCCAAGGGCAAGGCGGAGGACTTCACCGGCGAGCGCCTGGTCGGCCGCACCGCCAACGCCGTCGTCACCGTCGACTACGAGGGCGCGGGCTTCGAGGACGGCAAGACGCCCAAGCTGGGCGACCTGAAGAAGAAGGCCCGGAAGGCGGCCAACGAAGTCATCAGCCACATCAGCTAGCCGCTTGACGCATGTGCCAGGCTGGGCCCGCCAGCTACCGAGGGTGGGGACTTCTCCAGTGCAGGGCGTACAGCTGACCCGAATACATCGCATCCTCATCGCGGTCGTCGTCACCGGCGCCGTGGTGATCGCCGCCATCGGCTTCGCGGGCTCCTTCACGGCCGTCCGCGACCTCGCCGAGAGGAAGGGCTTCGGCGACTTCGCCCCGTACTTCCCGATCGGCATCGACGCGGGCATCGTCGTCCTGCTCGCGCTCGACCTCCTCCTGACCTGGATCCGGATCCCCTTCCCCCTGCTGCGCCAGACCGCCTGGCTGCTGACGGCCGCCACCATCGCCTTCAACGGCGCCGCCGCCTGGCCCGATCCGCTCGGGGTCGGTATGCACGCGGTGATCCCGGTGCTCTTCGTCGTCACCGTCGAGGCCGCCCGGCACGCCATCGGCCGGGTCGCGGACATCACCGCCGACAAGCACATGGAGGGCGTCCGCGTCTCGCGCTGGCTGCTCGCCTTCCCCTCCACCTTCCGGCTCTGGCGGCGGATGAAGCTGTGGGAGCTGCGCAGCTATGACGAGGTGATCCGGATGGAGCAGGACCGGCTCGTCTACGAGACGCGGCTGCGGGCCCGCTACGGGCGCGGCTGGCGCCGCAAGGCGCCCGTCGAGGCGCTGATTCCGCTGAAGCTGGTCCGCTACGGGGTGCCGCTGTCGCAGAGCGCGTCCGGGCCGCCCCCGGCGGAGGACTCCGCACCGGCGCCGCCTCCGGCCCCGGTTCCGGCCGCCCCGTCAGCCCCATCGGCCCCATCGGCTGCCGTGCGGCCGGCGCTGACGCCCCCGGAGCCGGCGCCGGAACCGGAGGCGGCGCCCGAGCCGGAACGGAAGCCCGAGCCCGAGCCCGAGCC
>NZ_JAAKZZ010000844.1 GCF_011045075.1 Streptomyces boncukensis | reverse complement strand
GTGCATGGCGGTTCCGGGGCCCGCCCCGGACCCGTTGCCGGGCCCTGCCCCCGTGCCCGGTCCGGGCGTGCCCGGGGCCGAGCCGTACGAAGGGTCCGGCGGGCCGAAACCGGGTCCTGCTCCCGTGGCTCCCGCCGCTCCCGTGGCTCCCGCCCCCGTCCCGGGGCCCGTGAACGGGAGCGGGCCCGACTGCTCGCGGGCGCCGTCCGGCTCCAGGTTCAGCAGCTCGGTGGCGCGTCGGCCGACCTGTTCCACCAGCGGGGCCGGCAGCCAGCCGTGGGGGTACCTCCCTGCTCGAGCGAAGCCGAGAGCTTGGGGGAGCACCAGCCCCTGAGCACCGCCCGCCGTGCCCGCGAGCTCGCCCGCGACGCCGGGCGGGTCCGGGCGCTGCCCGGGGTCCTTGGCCAGACAGCGCGCGACCAGCTCCCGCAGCTCACCGCCCAGCCCGTCCAGCTCGGGCTCCTCGTGGACGACCTTGTAGAGCAGCGTCGCCGTGCTGTCCCCCGGAAAGGGGGGCGCCCCGGTGGCCGCGTACACCAGCACCGCGCCCAGCGAGAAGATGTCCGAGGCGCCCGTGACCCCCTTGCCGAGGACCTGTTCGGGCGACATATAGCCGGGTGAGCCGATGGAGACGCCGGTGGAGGTGAGCGAGGCGGTGCCGTCGGTGGCGCGGGCGATCCCGAAGTCGATCAGCCGGGGCCCGTCCACGGTGAGCAGCACGTTGGACGGCTTGACGTCGCGGTGCACCAGGTCCAGCCCGTGCACATGGCGCAGCGCCTCGGCGAGCCCGGCGCCCAGCGCCCGCACGCTGGTCTCCGGCAGCGGCCCGTACTCCGCCACGGCGTCCGCCAGCGAGGGGCCCGCGACATAGCCGGTCGCCACCCACGGCACGGCGGCGTCCGCGTCGGCGTCCAGCACGGGCGCCGTCCACGCGCCGCCCACGCGCCGCGCTGAGGCGATCTCGCGCTGGAACCGGCGGCGGAACTCCTCGTCGACGGCGAAGTGCGGGTGCACCACCTTCACCGCTGCCGTGCGCCCGGTGTGCGAACGGGCCAGATAGACCCGCCCCATGCCGCCGGCCCCGAGTCTGCGCAGCAGCCGGTACCCGCCGAGTTGGCGCGGATCGTCGGTCTCCAGCGGCTGCAGCACGTCGAGGCCCCCCATGACTGCGGTGGTGCTGCCGACAGCTTAGGGACTGTCCGCGGACTCCAGCAGGTCCACCCGTACACCGGGGGGGAAACCCGCCTCGGCGCCGGCCCGCCGGGCGAATTCGGCCACTCCGTCGAGCTGGCGCTCGCCGAGGCGGAAGTCGAGGGTGGTGAAGTAGCGCTCCAGCACCGACGGCTCGAAGATCTCGTAGCGCGCCGCGTGCGCGGCGACCTTGTCGATCTGCTCCAGCGAGAGGTCGCGGGAGGCGAGGAAGGCCCGGTGCACCTCGTGCACGGTCGCGGGTTCGCGCTCCAGGAAGTCGCGGCGCACCGCCCAGGCCGCGAAGACGAACGGCAGGCCCGTCCACTCCTTCCACAGCCGCCCCAGGTCGTGCACCTGCAGCCCCGGCTCGGGCAGATGCCCCAGGTAGGCGCGCAGCCCGAGGTCCCCGATGACGACGGCGGCGTCCGCCTCGCTCAGCATCGCCTCCAGGTCGGGCTCGCAGGTGTAGTACTCCGGACGGACGCCGTAGCGCTCGGCCAGCAGCAGCCGCGCCAGCCGTACGGACGTACGGGAGGTGGAGCCCAGCGCGACCCGGGCGCCGTCCAGCTCCTCCAGCGGGCGGCGCGAGACGATCTCGCAGGACATGACGTCGCCGTCGCAGCCGACCGCGATGTCCGGCAGCGCCACGAGCTCCTCGGCGTGCCCCAGGAACATGGCCAGCGGGACGGGCCCCATGTCCAGCTCGCCGCTCAGCACCTTCGCGCCCAGCTTCTCCGGGGTGTCCCGGGTGAGGTCGAGGTCGAGCAGGGTGTGCGTGTGGACGAGGCCCCAGTAGAGGGGCAGGCAGTTGAGGAACTGGATGTGCCCGACGC
>NZ_JAAKZZ010000843.1 GCF_011045075.1 Streptomyces boncukensis | reverse complement strand
GCCCCATGCCGCCCCGCGCCCGCACCGGCCGCCCCGCCGTCTACTGCTCGCGCGCCTGCCAGGCCAAGGCGTACCGCGCCCGCGCCGCCGCGCAGCGTCGCGACGTCGGCACCGCCGAGCCGCCGCGAGCGATCCGGCTGCCGAAGCCCACGGGCGACGGCAGCGAGGCGGACCGCATCCTCAAGCTCACCACCGCCCTCGTCCACCGCGCCGAACTCGCCGCCGGCGCCATACGCCACGGCCGCCCGCTCCCCGACGGCACCGACGGACTCAACGGCCGCCCGGACGGCATCGAGCGCATCGCCGCCGACCTGGTGGCCACCATTCGCACGGCCGCCGCCCCCGCACCCCAGGAACCGCCGCCGCTCGACGAGCCGCCGGCGAACCCCACGAGCCCGCTCGACGAGATCCTGAGCACCGAGCCGGACGAGCCCGAGCGCGTCGTCCGCACCGTGGACATGTCGGCCGACATCGGCGACGGGTACGCCCTCGTCCAACTCGAATCGAGCTTTGATGGCGAATGGTTGGTGCGACTGCATGACGAGATCATCGGCCGCGTCACCAGGATCACGAGCCTGTCGGGCCACTCGGTCACCGGCTGGGAGGCACGGCACCACCTCACGAAGCTCCCGTACGGCCTCCGGGGTAGCTGGCCCTCGCGCGCCCTGGCCGCCGCCAAAGTGGCCGCCGCGCACGAACAGCACTGCCTCAAGCGTCGGCCGACGAGCCGTCGCCGTACCCTCGCGCGGGCTGCGTGATGCGTCGGGCAGCCGCCTCATCCTCGCAGGTCGAGGGGGCTGCGCCACGCACCTCCGCAGTACGCATCCAGTACGCATTCAGTACGGATGAGGCCCGGAAGGGGGGTGATCGCAGGTGATAGAGCGAGAGGCTTTCTCGCAGGTCAAGCGGCCTGTGACCAGGTTTCCGCAGGTGAGCCGGAGGGGCGAAAACTCCCTCGTAATGCGTAGGTCGGGGGTTCGACTCCCCCAGGCGGCTCCGGTAGAGGCCCAGGACAATGACGTTGTCGTCGTTGTCCTGGGCCTTCTCAGTTGCAGCGCTAGTTGCAGTAGCGCCGGTGGGGGCGGGCTGCGGGGTGTGTTGCTGTCCGCCCCCACAGGGCCTCTCCCATCCGGCGGGCGGCTTCCTGGGCCAGTGGTGGGGCGATGTGGGTGTAGCGGGTCGTGAGGCGAAGATCCGAGTGCCCGAGGATCTCCGTCACGATCCGTATGTCCACGCCGTACTCCAGCAGCAGCGTCGCCGACGTGTGGCGTCCGTCGTGCACGCGGGCGTCTCGTACCTTGGCGGCGTGTAGCAGTTCCTTCCAGTCCTCCCAGTCGTCGCGTGGGTCGACGGGGCGTCCGTCCGGTTGGCAGAACACGAGGTCGTGTTCGTCCCATGCTGAGCCTGCGCGGGCCCGCTGGTGCTGCTGCTCTGCCCGGTGTGCCCGCAGGACCGGGAGCAACTCGGGCGGGAGCATCACGACGCGCTTGCTCTTGCCCTTGGGCTCGCGGAAGACGAGTCCGCCGCTCTTGCGCTGCGGGCATGTGCTGGCGTGGCGCGTGCAGTCCTGCGGGCAGGGTGCTGGGCACTTGCGCTTGTGCTGCTTGCACGTCTTCGGGCACGGCTTGGTCTTGTGGCGCTTCGCTCCGCAGGCGTGCAGGTCGGTGCAGCCGTGCTGCCGCTTGTTGCGCTGGAGCTGCCACCACACGCGTACGCGGCCGGTGCTCAGGTCGACGTACTGCCAGCGCAGGCCCAGCGCTTCACCCTGGCGGAGTCCGAGAGCGAGCCCGACCGCCCAGCGGGCGAAGGTGGGGCGCGCCTGAGCGGCCGTGAGGATCTGACGTGTCTCCTCCCGGTCGAACGGAACGATCTCCGTCTCGCGCACTGCGGGCGGGTCAACGAGCTGGATGGTGTCCCGCCGAGTGCAACACCGTTGCTTTTGGTGGGCGGCGTCGGTGTCAAGGGACCCACCCGCCTGGGATCATGTCGGTGTGGAGGGTGTACTTCTGGGCCCGGCGCGGGTGGCGCTTCCG
>NZ_JAAKZZ010000842.1 GCF_011045075.1 Streptomyces boncukensis | reverse complement strand
GCGCCGTACGCCCCCTACGACGCGCTGCTGCTGCTGTCCTTCGGCGGCCCCGAGGGGCCCGACGACGTCGTGCCCTTCCTGGAGAACGTGACCCGCGGCCGGGGCATCCCGCGCGAGCGCCTCGAAGAGGTCGGGCAGCACTACTACCTGTTCGACGGCGTCAGCCCCATCAACGCCCAGAACCGCCGCCTCCTCGGGGCCCTCCGCACCGACTTCGCGGAGCACGGCCTGGACCTGCCGGTCTACTGGGGCAACCGCAACTGGGCGCCGTACCTCACCGACGCGCTCCGCGAGATCGCCAAGGACGGCCGCCGCCGCGTCCTCACGCTGGCCACCAGCGCCTACGCCTCGTACTCCGGCTGCCGCCAGTACCGCGAGAACCTCGCCGAGTCGCTGGCCGCGCTGGAGGCCGAAGGGCTGCGCCCGCCCGAGGTGGACAAGCTGCGGCACTACTTCAACCACCCGGGCTTCCTGGAGCCGGTGATCGACGGGGTGCTCGACGCGCTCGCCCAGCTCCCGGAGGGCGTACGCGAGCGCGCGCACCTGGCGTTCACCACCCACTCCATCCCCACCGCGGCGGCCGACACCTCGGGCCCCGCGGCGGCGCACGGCGACGGCGGCGCGTACGTCGCCGAGCATCTGGACGTCGCCCGGCTGGTGGCCGACGCGGTACGGGAGCGCACCGGCACCGCCCGCGAGTGGCGGCTCGTCTACCAGTCGCGCAGCGGCCCTCCGCAGGTGCCGTGGCTGGAGCCGGACATCTGCGACCACCTGGAGGAGCTGCACGGGCGGGGCGCGCCCGGCGCCGTGATGGTCCCGATCGGCTTCGTCTCGGACCATATGGAGGTGCTCTACGACCTGGACACCGAGGCGCGGGCCAGGGCGGAGGAGCTGGGGCTGCCGGTGGCCCGGTCCGCGACGGTGGGCGCCGACCCGAGGTTCGCCGCCGCCGTGCGCGAGCTCGTGCTGGAGCGCGCGGCGAGCGAGCGCGGCGAGCGCCCCGAGCGCTGCGCCCTGGGAGCGCTGGGCCCCAGCCACGACGTGTGCCCGGTGGGCTGCTGCCCGGCCCGCACGCCCCGGCCGGCCGCGGCCGGCGCACCGGAGTGAGCGCGGCGCGGTACGGCGCGGTACGGCACGAGGACGGCTCCGTCCGGCGGGCCCCGCCGGACGGCCCCGGGCACCACGAGCACGCAACGGACGACGAGGACGGCACTGTGACGGATGATCTGAAGGCCGAACTGCTCAGCCTGGCCCTGGAGGCCGCCCACAAGGCGGGCGCGCTGCTGCGGGACGGGCGTCCCGAGGACCTGGGGGTCGCCGCGACCAAGACCAGCCCCATCGACGTGGTCACGGAGATGGACCTCGCCTCCGAGAAGCTGATCACGGACTTCCTCGGCGACCACCGGCCCGAGGACGGCTTCCTCGGCGAGGAGGGCGCCTCCTCGCCGGGCAGCTCCGGGGTCCGCTGGGTCATCGACCCCATCGACGGCACGGTCAACTACCTGTACGGGCGCCCCGACTGGGCGGTGTCCATCGCCGCCGAGTACGCGGGCGAGCGGGTGGTCGGCGTCGTCGCGGCGCCGGTGCGCGGCGAGACCTGCCACGCGGTGCTGGGCGAGGGCGCCTGGCGGGGCGAGCGCCGGCTGCGCTGCCGCCCCTCGCCGCCGCTCGACCAGGCGCTGATCGGCACCGGCTTCGGCTACGTCGCGGGGCGGCGCGCGGCGCAGGCCGAGGTCGCCAGGGCGCTGCTGCCGCGCGTGCGCGACATCCGGCGCTGCGGATCCGCCGCGATCGACCTGTGCGATGTGGCGGCGGGGCGGCTCGACGGCTACTACGAGCGCGGGCTGCACCCCTGGGACATGGCGGCGGGGGACCTGATAGCCCGGGAGGCCGGGGCGCGCACGGGCGGCCGCGGCGCGGCGGCGCCGGACGGGGAGCTGACGCTGGCCGCCTCGCCGGGCGTCTTCGACGCGCTCCACCCGCTCCTGGAGGAGCTGGGCGCCTGGCACGACTGACGGACGGGCGGGGCGGGAC
>NZ_JAAKZZ010000841.1 GCF_011045075.1 Streptomyces boncukensis | reverse complement strand
TCCTTGAACGTGGGGGAGGGGGCGGAGTCCGGTGAGGAGGGCAGCTTCTCGGCGGACGGCAGGGACGAGGACGGTTTGTCGGAGGCGTCGCCGTCCCCGTCGTCCTCGCTGACCACGGCCAGCGCGACGATCCCGGCGACCAGCACGGTGGCCAGCGCCCCGCCGCCCGCGATGAGTCGGCGGCGGCGGCGTGCGCGGGCGCGTTCCGCCTGCTCGGCGAGCGCCGCCCAGTCAGGTGTCCCGGAACCCCGGTCGGGTCCCCCCTGCCCAAAGCTCATGCGCGCATCCTATGCGCTCGATATTGGGTTGGCGCCGGAGTCCCGGGCGCCGAGAATCGCGGTATGGGACACGTCGAAGTCGCGCACCTGGAGTTCTGCCTGCCCGATGGCCGGATGCTGTTGGACGATGTCTCGCTGCGGGTCGGCGAGGGCGCCTCGGCGGCGCTGGTGGGGGCGAACGGCGCGGGCAAGACGACGCTGCTGCGGCTGATCGCGGGGAAGCTGAAGCCGGACGCGGGGACGGTGGCGGTCGGCGGCGGCCTGGGCGTGATGCCGCAGTTCGTGGGCTCGGTGCGGGACGAGCGCACGGTGCGGGACCTGCTGGCCGAGGTGTCCAGGAAGGAGATCCGCACGGCCGCGCGGGCCGTGGACGACGCCGAGCTGGCACTTCGGGGGTCTGGGGGCCGTCCCCCGGAGGAGCGCGGTATGGAGCGGGACGACGAGGCCGCCCAGCTCCAGTACGCGCAGGCGCTTGCCGACTGGGCCGAGGTGCGCGGCTACGAGGCGGAGACGCTCTGGGACATGTGCACGGTCGCCGCGCTGGGCGTGCCGTACGAGAAGGCCCGGTGGCGGCAGGTGCGCACGCTGTCCGGCGGGGAGCAGAAGCGGCTGGTGCTGGAGGCGCTGCTGCGCGGCGGCGACGAGGTGCTGCTGCTGGACGAGCCGGACAACTATCTGGACGTCCCGGGGAAGCGCTGGCTGGAGGAGCGGCTGCGGGAGACGTCCAAGACGGTGCTGTTCATCTCGCACGACCGGGAGCTGCTGGCCCGCACCGCGGAGCGGATCATCAGCGTGGAGCCGGGCGCCGCCGGGAGCGACGTGTGGGTGCACGGGGGCGGCTTCGCGACGTACCACGAGGCGCGCAAGGAGCGGTTCGCGCGCTTCGAGGAGCTGCGGCGGCGCTGGGACGAGGAGCACGCCAAGCTGAAGCGGCTGGTGAGCATGTACAAGCAGAAGGCCGCCTTCAACTCCGATATGGCCTCCCGGCTGCAGGCGGCCCGCACCCGGCTGCAGAAGTTCGAGGAGGCGGGCCCGCCGCTGGAGCCGCCGCGGGAGCAGGACATCCGGATGCGGCTGCGCGGCGGGCGCACCGGGGTGCGCGCTGTGACCTGCGAGGGGCTGGAGCTGACGGGGCTGATGAGCCCGTTCAGCCTGGAGGTGTTCTACGGCGAGCGGGTCGCCGTCCTCGGTTCGAACGGCTCCGGCAAGTCGCACTTCCTGCGGCTCCTCGCGGGCGGCGACGTCGCGCACACCGGCGGCTGGAAGCTGGGCGCCCGCGTGGTGCCCGGCCACTTCGCGCAGACCCACGCGCACCCCGAGCTGGAGGGGCGCACCCTGCTGGACATCCTGTGGAAGGAGCACGCCAGGGACCGGGGGGCCGCGATGTCCGCGCTGCGCCGCTACGAGCTGACCCGGCAGGCCGAGCTGGAGTTCGGGCGGCTGTCGGGCGGCCAGCAGGCCCGGCTGCAGATCCTGCTGCTGGAGCTGGCCGGGGCGACGGCGCTGCTGCTGGACGAGCCGACGGACAACCTGGACCTGGAGTCGGCCGAGGCCCTGCAGGAGGGGCTGGAGGCGTACGAGGGGACGGTGCTGGCGGTGACGCACGACCGCTGGTTCGCGCGCGGCTTCGACCGCTTCCTGGTCTTCGGCGCCGACGGGCGGGTACGGGAGGTGCCGGAGCCGGTCTGGGACGAGGACCGGGTCGCCCGCGCCCGGTGAGCGGCGCGGTCGGGGGGCCGGGGGCGGGGGCCGGAGC
>NZ_JAAKZZ010000840.1 GCF_011045075.1 Streptomyces boncukensis | reverse complement strand
GAAGGAGGGAGGGAGGAGCGGTGCGGCTACGCGCCCGTCAGCACATCCGTGACCGCGTCCGGGATCGGGGTGTCGCCGCCGATCAGCTCCAGCGTCCGGCCCGTCGTGCGCGGCTCGTCGAGCAGGGCGACCAGGACCGCGGCGACGTCGTCGCGGGTGATGTCCGCGCGGCCCGTCTCGGGGGCCAGGCGGACGCGGCCGGTGCCGGGGCCGTCGGTGAGCCGCCCCGGGCGCAGCACCGTCCAGTCGAGGGCGGGGCGGGCCCGTACGGCGTCGTCCGCGGCGCCCTTGGCGCGCAGGTATGTGGCGAAGACCGGGTCCATACCCGCGGGCGGCTCGGTCAGGTCGGCGTTCGCGCCCATGGAGGAGATGACGAGGAAGCGGCGTACTCCGGCGTGCTCCGCCGCGTCGGCGAAGAGCACCGCGGCCGCGCGGTCGACGGTCTCCTTGCGCCCGCTGCCGCTGCCCGGTCCCGCGCCCGCTGCGAAGACCGCAGCGTCCGCACCCTGCAGATGGCGGGCGACCTCGTCGACCGAGGCCGTCTCCAGGTCGCAGACGGCGGGTTCGGCACCGGCCGACAGCAGGTCGCTCGCCTGCCCGGGGCGGCGGATGAGTCCCGCCACCTCGTCCCCGCGCCCGGCGAGCAGCCGCTCCAGCCGCAGCGCGATCTGACCGTGTCCACCAGCGATGACTGTGCGCATACCGCAGACGGTACGCCCCGCTCCGCGGGATCCGCGGTGTCAGCCCTGCGACTGGCGTGGCAGGCCGAGCTCGCAGGACGCCCCGGAGCCGTGGTACTCGCGTACCGCGCTGGTGCGCGCCACCAGGCGGCCCCGGTGCACCACGACTCTGCTGTACGCCATGGAGAGCGCCTCCGCGATCCCGGTGGCGCGCACGGCGAGCAGCTCGGCGGGGAAGCCGGCCTCCACCCGCACCGGGGGCAGCCCCATCGCGGCGCGGGCGCTCGCGCTGACCGCGGCGTAGGCGCCGTCCGCGCCGGGGGCTCCGCCCGGCCGATCGGGGGAGGGGGGCGTCTCGCCGTGCGACGCGAGCAGATAGGCGGCCTCCAGCGGGTCGCCGCGGCCGACCGGGTTCGCGGCGTCGCGCAGCGCCCCGCTGCCCGCTGCCACCGCGACGCCGGCGGCGGACAGGATCCGCACCGGGGCGACCCGGGAGGGCGCGCCGGGCGAGGGGCGCTCCAGGACGCCGCAGTTGCCCTGGGGCAGGCATACGACGGTGACCCCGGCGGCGGCCAACTGGTCGGCCGTACGGAGCGCGACCTGGTGCGGCAGCCGGGCCAGCCCGGCGCACGGCCCGATGCTCACGCCGGGCCGCAGCCCGCCCGCCGCCGCCGCGAGCCGGGCCAGCCGCGCCGGGTCGCCGCCGTCCGTGTGCAGGTCGACGGCGCAGCCGTGCTCGGCGGCCACGGTGAGGACGGCGTCCGTGTAGCCGCCCGGGTCGGGGTCCAGATCGGGGCAGCCGCCGACCGCCGTCGCGCCCATCTTCACCGCGTCCCGCAGCATGGCGAGGCCCTCCGCGCCCGCCGCCCCGGTGAGCAGGCGCGGTACGGCGACGGTCGTCAGGTCGACCAGTCCGCGCAGCGCCCTGCGGGCCTGGAGGACGGACTCCAGCGCGCGGAGCCCGTCGACCGCGCTGATCCGCACATGGGTGCGCAGCGCGGTGGCGCCCTGGGCGAGCTGGAGCAGCGCGGCCTCCGTGGTGCGCCGCTGGACGTCCTCCCACGCGGGGCACGGCGCGCCGTCGGGCGCCGCGGGGGCGGCGGTGAGGGCGGTGTCGTAGTGCGCGTGCGGCTCGGCGGGGGCGGGCAGCAGCAGATAGCCGGTCAGGTCGACGCGCGAGCCGTCCGTTCCCGCCGGCCCTGCCGCCCCGGGGCCGGGCGCGGCGGCGAGGCTGCCCGCCGTGCCGACGGCCTCGATGCGCTCGCCGACGAGCCGTACGTCGACACAGCGGCCGTCTGCGAGCCGGGCCCCGCTCAGCAGCAGGGAGCGGTGGTGCGGCGCGGAGGGTGGAGGCG
>NZ_JAAKZZ010000083.1 GCF_011045075.1 Streptomyces boncukensis | reverse complement strand
ATGCGGCGGTGGACGGAGTGGACGCCGTTCTCCTACCCGTTCAACATGACGCAGCAGCCCGCCGCCTCGGTGCCGTGCGGGACGGACGGCCGGGGGCTGCCGGCCGGTGTGCAGCTGGTCGGCGCCCGGCACGCCGACGGGCTGGTGCTCGCCGCTTCGCACGCGCTGTTCGAGGCGGGGGTCGCGAGCGGGATGGTGCCTCCGGCCGGCTGAGCCGCCGATACCGGCGTACTACATGTAAAAGCGCGGGGAAAAGGAGCGGGGCCGGTGGGAAACCGGCCCCGCCCTTTTCGCAGCCGTATGCCCCGGAATCCTATGCCCGGCGGAAGTTCAGGGTTTCTCCGAGGGCGCCGGCGCGCCAGAGGTCCTGACACGCGTCCGCCATCCGGTCCAACCCTTCCACGATGGTGCCCCAGACAATGCCGGGCACCCATCCGGCATCGCCGTTGATGAGGAGATTGTTCCGCTCGTAGAAGAGGGCCAGATCAACGACGGTGTTGCGATTCACATGTGCGGCTTTGCCGCCCCGCTGCTCGGCTGCCGCCTCGTAGCCGTACGAGGCCGTGTTCAACTGTGTGTCGGAGAAGGTGAAATAGCAGAGGTCACCGGGAATGGGCGTGATGGTGGGGTTCTCCAGCGGTGGCTCCTCGGGGGCGAACGGCGGGATGAGGGCATAGATCTCATTGCGCGCGTACTTGGCGTGGTACACGTCGCCGCCCAGGGGCAGCGCGTCCCACACCGCCGCACAGGTGATCGGCGCCCGGTCGTCGAGGAGCTTTGCCGTGCAGCTCACGCCCCTCTTGTCCAGCGACACTTCAATGAAGCGCTCAGCCATCGTGCCTCCGCACACTGGTTGGTCATTTGCCCGTCAATAGTGACGCAAAGGTCAGCCTCCGCACGACCCCATAACGGCATGAAAGTGATCCGCATAACTTCGCCGAAGCTGGGTAGTCGCGCGCCCATGGCTCCACCACAAAGGAACGCGACGGGAAGTCGCGGAAGCGGAAGAGGGATTCGGCGCAGGTCGCTGCTCGCCTCGGGAGCGGCGCTGGGCGCGGTCGGCGCGCTCGGAATGACCGGCTGCAGCAAGGTACCGGAAAGCAACCTGCTCGCACGTCTCAAGGCGCAGGACACGGTCCGCCTGGGTATCGCAGGTGAGGTCCCGTTCGGCTACATCGACAAGGACGGTGAATTCACGGGCGAAGCGCCGGAGGTGGCCAAGGTCATCTTCAAACGGCTGGGCGTGGACAACGTTCAGCCGGTTGCAACGGAGTTCGGATCCCTGATCCCGGGACTCAATACCCAGCAGTTCGACTGCGTGTCAGCAGGCATGTATATCAACGCCGCCCGGTGCGCCCAGGTCATCTTCGCCGACCCGGAGTACCGGATGCAGGACGCGTTCATCGTGGCCAAGGGCAACCCGAAAGGGCTGCACAACTACGAGGATCTTGTGAAGAAAGGGGCCAAGCTCGCCAGCGGCCCGGCGTACGCGGAGATCGACTACGCGATCGCGGCCGGCTATCCGAAGTCGAAGATCGCCATCTATCCGGACCAGGTGGCCGGTCTGAACGCGGTGGAGGCGGGCCGGGTCGACGCCTTCGCCGGGACCGCGCTGACCACCCGCGAGGTCGTCAAGAAGAGCACGAAGGCCGAGGTCACCGACACCTTCCAGGCGGTGGTCGACGGCGAGAAGGTGCGGGACGCCGGAGCCTTCGCGTTCCGCAAGGAGGACACCGAGCTGCGCGACCTGTTCAACCGCGAGCTGCACAAGATGAAGAAGAGCGGCGAGCTCCTGCGCATCATGCGCCCCTTCGGCTTCACCGAGAACGAGATGACCGACTGGACCGCCAAGGAGCTCGGCGGCAGGGACAAGCAGGGGAGGTGGGTCTGCCGATGACCTCCGGACTCTGGGAACTCGTCCTGAAGGGGATCTGGATCACCGTCCAGCTCACCGTCTTCAGCTCCGCGCTCGCGCTGGCCGTGGCCTTCGCGTTCGGCATCCTGCGCACCCACCGGCTGTGGATCGTGCGCTTCCTCGCGGGCTGTTACATCGAGGTGTTCCGTGGCACCTCGGCGCTCGTCTTCATGTTCTGGATCTTCTTCGTGCTGCCGCTGATGTTCAGCTATCAGCTGGTGCCGATGTGGGCGGCCGTGCTCGCGCTCGGGCTCACCTACGGCGCCTACGGCGCGGAGGTCGTACGCGGCGCCCTGCAGGCCGTCGCCCCGGCGCAGCGCGAGGCGGGGGTCGCGCTCAGCTTCACCCGGGGGCAGCAGCTGCGGAAGATCCTGATCCCACAGGCGTGGCCGGAGATGATCCCGCCGTTCAACAACCTGTCGATCGAACTGCTCAAGGGGACCGCGCTGGTCTCCATCATGGGCGTGGGCGACACCGCCTTCGCCGCCAACCTGGTGCGCCTGGCCCTCCAGGAGAGCGCCGAGATCTATACGTACACGCTGCTCATCTACTTCGTCCTGGCCTTCGTCATCTCGCGCGGTATGCGTGCGCTGGAGCGCAAGGCCAAGGCGGGCATCGGGCGGCCGATGGAGAAGCCGGCGGCGCGGAAGCCGGGCGCGGGAGTGCTCCAGATGCTGAAGAAGGTCGACGGGAAGGCGGTGGACCCGCAGCACGCCGGGACCCGCGCGCGCAGCGCCGGAGGTGACGCCTGATGGAGTGGGACTGGTCCGCCGTCGACGACTTCATGCCCGAGTTCTGGGACGGGGTGCTGACGACACTGCAGGTGCTGGCGCTCGGCAGCCTGATCTCCTTCGGCCTGGGCCTGGTCTGGGCCATGGCGCTGCGCGCCAGGACCCGGTTCATCACCTGGCCGGTGGCGCTGATCAACGAGTTCATCCGGAACACGCCGCTGCTGATCCAGCTGTTCTTCTTCTTTTTCGTGCTGCCCGAGTGGGATGTGCAGTTCTCCACCCTCACCACCGGTGTCCTGGCGATCGGACTGCACTACTCGACGTACACCGCGCAGGTCTACCGCGCGGGCATCGACGGCGTGCCCGTCGGCCAGTGGGAGGCGGCCACCGCGCTGAACCTGCCGCGCGGCCGCACCTGGTTCGCGGTGATCCTGCCGCAGGCCATCCGCCGCGTCATCCCGGCACTCGGCAACTACGTCATCTCGATGCTGAAGGACACGCCGATGCTGGCCGTGATCGGCGTACTGGAGATGCTGCAGCGCGCCCGCCAGCAGGGCGCGGAGACCTTCCAGTTCGTCGAACCGATCACCGTGGTCGGCGTCGCCTTCATCCTCATCGCCTACCCGGCGTCCGTCCTGATGCGATTCCTGGAGCGTCGTCTTGTCCAGCAGTGAGCACAACGAGAACAGTGAGCACACCAACCCCGCCGTCGACGGCAGCGAGCTGATCAAGTTCGACAACGTCACCAAGCGGTTCGGCAGCAAGGTCGTCCTCGACAACCTCTGCTTCGACGTGTCGTCCGGCAAGCACGTCACCCTCATCGGCCCCTCGGGCTCCGGCAAGACCACGATCCTGCGGCTGCTGATGACCCTGATGAAGCCGGAGGAGGGCACCATCAAGGTCGGCGGCCACTACCTCACCCACGAGGAGAAGGGCGGCAAGCTGGTCCCGGCGGGCGAGAAGCACATCCGCGAGGTCCGCAAGAACATCGGGATGGTCTTCCAGCAGTTCAACCTCTTCCCCAATATGAAGGTGCTGCGGAACCTCACCGAGGCGCCGGTCCATGTGCTGGGGCTGTCCAAGGAGGAGGCCGAGCAGCGCGCCCGCGAGCTGCTGGAGCTGGTCGGCCTGACCGAGCACATCGACAAGTACCCCAGCCAGCTCTCCGGCGGACAGCAGCAGCGGGTCGCCATCGCCCGCGCCCTGGCGATGCGCCCGCAGGTGCTGCTGCTGGACGAGGTCACCTCGGCCCTCGACCCCGAGCTGGTGGCCGGGGTGCTGGACGTGCTGCGGGACATCGCGCACACCACGGACATCACCATGCTGTGCGTCACCCACGAGATGAACTTCGCACGGGACATCTCGGACGACGTGCTGATGTTCGACGCCGGCCGGGTGATCGAGTCCGGGGCCCCGGAGAAGATCTTCTCGGACCCCGAGCACGAGCGCACAAGAGAGTTCCTGGGCGCGGTGCTGTGAGGGCCTGCCGGCCGGGGGTACGGGGGTCGCCCCCCGGGAGACACAGCCTGGGCGCGGTGCTGTGAGGGCCTGCCGGCCGTGAGGGCCGTGTCCGGCGGAGCCCGCTCGCCGGGCCCGCCGGACACGCTTCCCGGCGGTTCCGCGCCGTGTTGCGCTCCTGTCATATGCCGATAGCAGCGACTGTGCCATTCCCGTGTGCTCTCGGCGGCTATCGTGATACGTACGCCGTGACCGCCCGGAGCGGTTCCGGCGCAAACGGTCACAACCTCCAGGGGGAAACCGTGGCGCTACTCCAACCTCCCGGGGGCCACTCCCCGGAACCCGGGCGGGAGCCCACCGCGCCGTTTCACTCGGTGCAGTACGCCCTGCGCGTGCTCGAAGCCGTCGCCCGCTGCCGGGACGGCGTCACCGAGGAGACGATCGCCGACGAGACGGGCCTGCCCAGCGGCCATCTCGCCCATATGCTGACGATGCTGCGCCGCGAGCGATATATCGAACGGCTCTCCGACGGCAGCTATGTCGTCGGAGAGTCGCTGATCCTGCTGGGCTCCGGCGTCGACCGCGCCCAGGCCCTGCGCGACCAGCTCCAGCGCACCCTCACGGAGCTGCGGGACACCGTCGGCGCGGCCGTCTACTTCAGCCGGTACCGGGACGGCGAGCTGGACATCCCCCAGTACGCGGAGAGTCCCGAGGCGCCCGCGGTGAACCAGTGGGTGGACTTCCGCTCGGCCGTGCACGCCACTGCCATCGGCAAGTGTCTGCTCAGCCAGCTCGACCACGACGCCCGCAGGGACCACCTCTCCCGGCACCGGACGGCCCGGCTCACCTCGCGCACGATCACCGACGAACGGCTGCTGCTGAACACGCTGGACCGCCAGCCGCCCACCGTGCCCACCCTCGACCTCCAGGAGTACGCGGTGGGCACCGTCTGCGCGGCCGTCCCCGTGACAGCGGGCTCGTCGGTGAGCTGCCTGGCGCTCTCGCTCCCCGTCGAGCAGGCGCACCGGCTGCGCCGGGCGGCCGAGGAGCTGAGCAGGAAGGCCGCCCCGGTGATGCTCTCGCTGTCCATCGGGATCTAGCGCCGTGACCGGCACGGTGGTCAACAGCACCCCCGCCGACGGGGTAGTATTTCCGTCGTCGGCCGGAAACGGCGACGGGCGCCGCTAGCTCAGTTGGTTAGAGCAACTGACTCTTAATCAGTGGGTCCGGGGTTCGAGTCCCTGGCGGCGTACCGCGCGAAGGCCCCCGCTCCTCCCTGAGCGGGGGCCTTCGGCGTGTCCGGGTGTTCTATGGTGCTCGGGTGGTGACCGGGGAGAGCGGGGCGGACTGGATACGCGTGCCCGTCGGGGAGGACGCCGGACGGTGGACCACCCGGAGCCGGTGCCGCCGGGTGCTCGCCGTCGTACACAACGTGACCGCCGCCACCCGGCTGCTCGACGTCCTGCCGCTCTTCCACGACGACCCGCGCGTCCAGCTGCTGGCCACCTGCACCGGCTCCTCCCCCTTCCAGTCCGGGGTGCCCGAGCTGCTCGCGGAGGCGGGGCTGCCGGTGCTGCCGTGGCGGCAGGCGCTCGCGACCCCGGTGGACCTCGCCCTCGCGGCCAGCTACGGCGGCCAACTGGAGCGGCTACGGGGGAAACTGGCTGTGCTGTCCCACGGCATTGGCTATAATAAAAAGCTGGCCACACCGGACACCGGACACCGGACACCGGACACCGGGCGCCCTGTGCCCGTGCCCACCTTCGGGCTGGCCCCCGAGTGGCTGCTCCACGAGGGGCGTCCGGTCGCCGACGCCACCGTGCTCTCGCACCCCGAGCAGCTCGACCGGCTGCGCGCCGTCTGCCCGCAGGCCGCGCCGACCGCCGTGCTCGCCGGTGACCCCTGCTTCGACCGGCTGCTCGCGGCCGGCCCTGAGCGGGACCGCTTCCGCCGGGCGCTCGGCGTCGCGCCGGGCCAGCGCCTCGTGCTGCTCACCTCGACCTGGAACCCGCACTCCCTGTTCGGCGACGCGGGCGACGACACGCTGCCCGCGCTGCTGCCCCGGCTGGCCACGGAGCTGCCCGCCGACGAGTACCGGGTCGCGGCCGTGCTGCACCCGAACATCTGGCACGGCCACGGCCCCGGCCAGATCCACGCCTGGCTCGCCCGCGCCCGGCGCGCGGGCCTGGCCCTCGCCGACCCGCTCCAGGAGTGGCGGCAGGCCCTGCTCGCCGCCGACGTCGTCCTGGGCGACCACGGCAGCGTCACCTACTACGCCGCTGCGCTGGGCACCCCGACCCTGCTCGCGGCGGCCCCGCTCGACGGGCTGGACCCCGCCTCGCCCGTCGCCGAGTTCGTCCGCGCCGCGCCCCGGCTGCGGCCGTACGAACCGCTGCGCCGCCAGCTCGACCGGGCGGTGTCCTGCCACGATCCGGCCCGCGCGGCGCGGGCCCGCGAGCGGACCAGCTCGGCCCCCGGACAGGCGGCGGCCCTGCTGCGGCGTACGGCGTACCGGCTGCTCGGGCTGGAGGAGCCGGCGGCTCCGGCGCGGCTGGCACCGCTCCCGCTGCCCCCGTACGCGCCGCCGCGCCGCACCGTCCCGCTGCGCGTGCTGACCCGGCTGCTGGGCGGGGCGCCGCCGGAGGTGTCCGTGGTCCGGTACGCGGACCCGGCGTACGAGCCGGAGGGCGGGCCGGGCCAGGGGCCGGACGCCGCCGACGCCGCGCACACCGCCGTCGCCGAGGACGGCTGGGAGCCCGAGGCCCGTACGTGGGCCGACGTCCTGCTGCGCCGCGCGGACCCCGACGACCCGCGGCTCGGCCCGCCCGCGGTGTGGACGGCGCAGATGCTGGCCCGGTATCCGTCCTGCGCGCTCGCCGCGTCCGTCACCGGCCCCGACCGCTGCGTCGTACGGCCGCGCTCCGGGCCCCTGGTCCGGCTGCGCGCCGCGCCGGGGCCGGACGGCTGGCCCGACCCCTGCGACCCCGCCGTCTACGCGTCGGCGCTGCACGCGTGGCTGTCCGAGGGCAAGACGCTCGCGGAGCTGCGGGGTGGTCTGACGGTGCGGACAGGTGCATCCGTCCACCGCGTACACGTCACCGAGGAGTGAGGGCGCACCATGTGCCCCGTCGGGGGCGCGGGGAACTGCGCGCGCAACCACAGCGGCGCCGCAGTCCGCAGGGCACGGACAGAGGCAGTCCCGACCCGGCAAGCTCCGCCGGGCACCCTAATCCGCGCCGCCCTCCGCGCAGCGGTCGCGGTACTCGGCGATGTCACGGCGCACCACCTCGGAGCCGCCCCCTCGCTCCAGGGCGCCGAGCGCCTCGTCCAGCACGGCGACGGCCGCCGGGACCCCGCCGGCGTCCAGATGGACACCCGCGGTACCGGTGAGCGCCTTCGCCTCGTTGAACGCGTCGGGCTCGGGCAGGGTCCGGAACCGCTCACGGGCGTCCGCGAACCCCTCCAGCGCCTCCGCGTGCCGCCCCCGGCCCCGGGCCACCCGGGCACGGTGGTAGACGAGGATGGCACGGGCGCGCGGCACGTCCCGCACGCCGTCCTCCTCCGGCCCGATGGCGTCCAGGACCGCCTCCGCCTCCTCGAAGAAGGGACCCGCCTCCGGGTACCGCCACTGGTTCAGCCGCAGCACGCCGAGCGCCTCCAGCGCCGTGGCGTGGCCGCGCCGGTGGCCGCTCGCACGCTCGGCCCGTACCGCCGCGCGAAGCGCGTCCTCCGCCTCCTCGCCGCGGCGGAGGAAGAGCAGCGCATAGCCGAGCTGGGTGTGCATCCGCCCGGCGAGCCGGGGGTCGAGGCGGTGGCTGTCGGCCGCCCGTGCTCCGGCGCGCAGCGCGGGCAGCAGCAGTTCGCCGAGCCCGGCGGTCTTCAGCAGCAGCACCCACAGGGCCTCGCAGAGCTGCACCACGGTGTCGTGGTCGCGGTACTCCTCGGCGGCGCGTACGGCCTCGACGAGGTTGGGGGCCTCGCGGCGCAGCAGGTCGAGGGCCGCCGCGCTCTCGTCGGAGCCGACCTGCCGCCCCGCGTGCCGCTTGAGGCAGGGGCCGAGGGTCCAGCGCTGCGGCAGCACGCGGTGGGCCGCCTCGGCCGCGAGGTCCAGATACCGGTCCACCATCCGGGTCACGGCCCTGGTGCAGCCCGCGATGCCGTCCTCCCGGACGGCGGCCTCCTCGGCGTACCGGCGCGGGCCGGCCCTGAAGGCGTAGCGGTCGCCGCCGACGTGGTCGAGCAGGAAGAGGCCGGCGAGCCGGTCGAGCAGCGCACGGGCCTCGGCCTCGTCCGCCACCCCCGCCACGGCGGAGGCGGCCGACGCCGGGGTGAGGTGCGGCCAGGGCCATACGGCGAGCGCGCGCCACAACCGGGCCTCGCGGGCGGTGAGCAGCCGGTAGCCGGACGCGGCGACGGCGCGCCCCGTACCGTCGGCGTCCGGGCCGGTGGAGGCGGGATCACCGGAGCCAGGGCCGTCGGAGAGCGGCTCCCCCGGTGAACCGTCCGGTGAACCGTCCGCGCGGTCCGCCAGCCGGGCGCCCGCGGCGTGCAGCGCGAAGGGCGAGCCGGCGCACTGGCTGAGCAGCGCCGCACGGGCCGGGCCCTCCAGCGGCAGCCGCCGTCGGCCGACGAGGTCGGTGAGCAGCCCGACCGCGTCCGCCTCGCCGAGCGGCCCCACGTCCAGGGCGCGCACGTGGAGGCCGGGCTGCCGGGTTCGGCTGACCAGGACGGTGAACACGCCGGGCGCGGGGGTCAGAAAGGGCCGGGCCGCCGCTGCCGAGGGCACATGGTCGAGGACCACCAGCAGCTTCCGCTCCGCGACGAGGGCGCGGTAGAGGTCGGCGCGGTCCTCCTCGGTGACCGGAACCTCCCCCTCGGGCACACCGAGCTCCTCCAGGAACGTCCCCAGGACCTGCCCCGGGGTCGGCGCGGTGGCGAAGGAGCCGCGGCGGAAGTCGGCGTAGAGCTGCCCGTCGGGGAAGCGGCGCCGCGCGCCCCGGTCCGCGGCCCAGTGGACGGGCACGGCGCTGGCGCCGTACCCCGCGCGGCCGTACAGCAGTACGGCCCGGGGTCCGAAGCCCCGGCGCCGGGCCTCGCGGGTCAGCACGCCGAACTCGGTCCTGCGATCACGGAAGTGCCGGTTGGTGACGGGCAGCATCCGGGGGACGGCGGTCCCCGCCGGGGCGGCCCTGCCGGGTGCCGTACGCATCCATAAGGCCAGCTCGCGGCGGCGTGCCGGGCTCTGCTCAGCGACCCGGAGCAGTTCCGCGGCGAGCGCCTCCCGCTCGGCCCTGCCGCCGGGCGCGCGCACCTCGCGGCCGAGCAGCCGCCGCGCCAGGGTGCTCAGGCTCTCCGTGGCCCGCGCGCTCGCCTGGCCCACCGTGCCTTCGCACACCGCCTGTACGGCCGCGCCGACCGCCGCCGCGGACACCAGCTCCAGCATCGCCGCCCCTCCCGCCGCTCCCGCCGCCTACGGACACGGGGTCACGTTAGGGCCTGTGCGCACGTTGCCGCACGCGGCGCGTCAGATCGGCAGCGCCAGGTCCGACTCCCGGCGCCGGGCCGAGCCGAGGAGCAGCAGCACGACGCCGGCCACCGCCCACCCGGCCAGCACCACCATCGGGGAGGCCAGTGCGTTGCCCGCGAAGTAGACGGTGTTGCGGACGGCGGAGGTGCCCGCGCCCGCCGGGAGCCAGTCGCCGATGGCACGCCAGAAGGGCGGGATCAGATGCTTCTGGAAGGCGCCGCCCGCGCTGGGGTTGCCGAGCACCACGAAGATGACGACGGCGATGCCGATGCCGACGATCCCGAAGAACGCCTCCAGCGCCATCGTCACCGCCGCCGTCCCGAAGACGGTCAGCGCGCCGATCCACCACAGCGCGACGAAGTGCCCGTCCAGCGCGTGCAGCACGGGCCCGACGATGATCGCGGCGCCCAGGCCGGCGAGCACCGAGTAGACCGCCGCGCCGCCGAGCCGCAGCGCCGCGAGCCCCGGACGGGCGGGCCGGGTGCCGGCGACGACGCCGAGCAGCGAGGCCACCAGATAGCCGCCGACGAGCCAGCCGACGACCAGGTAGAACGCCGTCAGGCTGTTGTGGTCCTGCTCGCCGGACGGCGCGATGTCCTCCACCCGCAGCCGGCGTCCCTGGTCGGCGGCGACGTCCCGGCCGATCCGCTCCAGCGCCTCGGTGACCGCGCCGCCCGCCCCGGACGCGACCAGCAGCGTGTCCCGCTCGCCGCGCGGGTTCATCACGTACGCCCCCTGCGCGTCCCGGTCCATGATGCGGGCGCGCGCGGCGGCCTCGTCCCGGACGGCGGTGACCTCGACCGGGCGGCCGGGCAGCGCGTCGATCCGCTCGGCGGCCTGCTGGGGCGCCACCACGGCGAGCGGGACGCGCTGGGGTTCGGGGTGGTGGAACGCGCCGATGTAGGAGAGCAGGAAGCCCAGTTGGACGAGGAGCACGCCGACCGTCAGAAGCAGGACTCCGGGGGTGAGCGAGCCGCGCAGCCCGGCCTCGGGGGTGGAGTAGCGCATGGAAGTTCCCTTGTAGGTGTTTTCCCCATGCATACCGTATTGCGAAGTTCATCCCGGACAGCGAGCGATGAGCGGAGCGGCGCGGCAGACCGTCGCATGTTTCCCCGGCATTGGTCTGGACATGGCGAGGAAGACGCCACTAGATTCGCGTCTGGTCTAGACCTCAGGTGGCTCACGCCACCCCCCACTTCTCTGTACCGCAGTGCGCACTCCGACCCCCCACGGTCGCCCCCACGATCCCTGGAGCGAGCATGCGTAAAAAGATCACCGCCGCCGCCACCTGCCTTGCCGCGGGCGCGGCGGCCCTGCTGTTCACCGGCGGCCCGGCACAGGGCCACGGCTACAGCCAGGACCCGATGAGCCGGCAGGCGTACTGCGCGAACGGCCAGGTCACCGGCTGCGGGCCCATCCAGTGGGAGCCGCAGAGCGTCGAGGGCCCGAAGGGCTTCCCCGAGCAGGGGCCGGCGGACGGCAAGATCTGCGCCGGCGGCAACGAGGGCTTCCACCAGCTCGACGACCCGCGCGACGGGAACTGGCCCACCACCGACGTGAAGGCGGGCCAGGACTTCACCTTCCAGTGGACGCTGACCGCGCGTCACGCGACCACCGACTTCTCGTACTACATCACCAAGGACGGCTGGGACCCGAGCAAGCCGCTCACCCGGGCCGACCTGGAGCCCGAGCCGTTCCTCACCGTGCCGATGAACGGGCAGCAGCCGCCTGCCCAGTGGACGGCCCAGGGCACGCTGCCGGAGGGCAAGCAGGGGCGGCACCTGATCCTCGGCGTCTGGACCATCGACGACACGGCAAACGCGTTCTACTCCTGCGCCGACGTCACGTTCTGACCCGCCGCCCGGGGACCGGCCCCTGCCCGCCCACACACGGGCAGGGGCCTCCCCGCGTGCGGGAGCGGGCCGGAACGGGCCGGAGCGGGCCGGAGCGGGCGGCATGGCACGGCGCCCGCTCATGGGCGAGACTCGCCCCATGCTGCCCGCACCCCTCTCACACCGGGCGCTCGGCCGCGCCCTCCTCGCCCGCCAGCTGCTCGCCGCCCGCGCCGACATGACGGCCCTGCAAGCCGTCGAGCACCTGGTCGGCCTCCAGGCGCAGGCCCCGAAGCCGCCGTACTTCGGCCTGTGGACCCGCCTCGCCGGCTTCGACCCCGAGGAGCTCTCCCAGCTGCTGCTCGACCGCCGGGTGGTCCGGATGGGGGTGATGCGGGGGACCGTGCACCTGGTCAGCGACCGGGACGCCGTCCAGCTGCGCCCCCTGACGCAGGTCGTCCACGAGCGCACCCTGCGCGCCAGCTCGCACGGCAAGGCCCTCGGCGGCACCGACCCGCACGAGGTCGCCGGGGCCGCCCGCGCGCTGCTCAAGGGGGAGCCGCTCGGCGTGCGGGAGCTGGAGTCCGCGCTGGCCGAGCGGTGGCCGGGGATCGAGCCGCGCGCCCTGGGGATGACGGCCCGTCATCTGCTCCCGCTCGTCCAGGTGCCGCCGCGCGGGCTGTGGGGGCGCTCCGGAGGCCCGGTGTACGCGCTGGCGGAGACCTGGCTGGGCCGCCCGCTGGCCGTGGAGCCGTGCGTGGAGAGCGCCGTGCTGCGCTATCTGGGCGCCTTCGGCCCGGCGTCCGTACTCGACGCGCAGACCTGGTCGGGGCTGACCCGGCTGTCCGAGGTGCTGGAGCGGCTCCGCCCGCAGCTGCGGGTGTTCCGGGACGAGCAGGGCACCGAGCTGTTCGACCTGCCCGACGCGCCCCGGCCCGAGGAGGACCTCCCGCTCCCGGCGCGGTTCGTCGCCGAGTACGACAACCTCGTGCTCGCGCACGCCGACCGGAGCCGGCTGATGGACGAGTCCGCGCGCGCGGCCCTCGCCCGGAAGAACGGCCAGGTGCCCGGCACCGTGCTGCTGGACGGCCGGGTGCGCGGCACCTGGAAGGCGGACACCTCGCGGAAGGCGGCGGCGCTCACCGTCACCCCCCTCGGGCCGCTGTCCGACGACGAGCGCGCCGCGCTGGCTCAGGAGGGCGCGCGGCTGCTGGCGTTCGCGGCCGGCGGTCCGGGCGCGCACACGGTCGGCTTCGACGACCCGGCGCACCGAGGGTGAGGGAGGCGCGGTGCGCGGCGGCGGCCGGTCACGGGAGCTCCAGGAGCGGATCAAGCGGCTGATCATCGAGCGGCGGCTGCCGTCCGGCGCCGCGCTGCCCACCGAGCCGGAGCTGATGGAGCTGCTCGGCGCGAGCCGCAACTCGGTGCGGGAGGCGCTCCAGGCGCTCCAGGCGATGGGCATCGTGGAGATCCGGCACGGGTTCGGCACCTATGTGGGCGCGATGTCCATGGCGCCGATGACGGAGGGCCTCTCCTTCCGCACCGTCGCCGGGCACTACCGGGGCGAGGACAGCCTGCGGCAGCTGCTGGAGCTGCGGGAGGCGGTGGAGACGGGGCTGATCGCCCGGGTGGTCGCTCAGGTCGGCGCGCGTCCGGCGGCGCTGGACGCGCTGGAGGCGCTGGTGGCCCGGATGCGCGAGGAGGCGGAGGCCGGGGGCGTACGGGCGCAGACCGACCGCGCCTTTCACGCCGCGCTCTACGGCGGACTGGGGAACTCGCTGCTCAGCGAGGTACTGGACGCGTTCTGGGACGCCTTCCACCGGGTCCGTACGGATCTCGCCGAGCCCCGTCAGGACCCGCTGGTGACCTGGCGGCAGCACGCGGAGATCCTGGCCGCCGTGCGCGCGGGCGACGCCCTGCGCGCCGAGCGGGCGGTCCGCGCACACTTCGGCAACATTCGCGCCCGGCTCCGCTCCGCGCACGCCGGCGGATTCGATAACTCCTCCATCACAGCGGAATCCACGATACCGCCACAAAAGTGCTAAACAGTCACTTTCACCCTTGCGATCATGCCGGGAGTCGGAGACCCTGACGGGGGTCATCGGTCCGTGAATATGCCGAAGACACCCAGGTGAGAGCCGTATCACGAGCCGTACCACGGCACATGTGCAAGCCCTTTCACCGGGGCTGCACCGTGTGCGGAAACCGTGACCCTCATCATGGAACCGGAAGGTGACCGACCGCTGTCTCAGCACGCGGCGGTAGAGCATGCCGCGCCCGAGTCAATGGGGCCGAGGACGCGGGTCAGCACAAGGACACGCAGCGGCACGCTGCGTTCGGGGGGATGGACAGATGACGTCGACGCCGCCGACGGGTCCCTGGCAGCCGCAGCAACCGCAGCAGCCGGAGCAGGACCCGACGCAGACGGCGCAGTTGCGCATCCCGCGCGGCCGGCGGCCGGTCCGGCCGAACCGGCGGCAGCGGGACCGGGACACCGCTTCGCGGTGGACCCGCAAGGCCCTCCCCCGGTACGACTACGAGCACTACAGCCGCCTGGCGGGCCCGCTCACCGAGCCCGACCCGGGCCGCCCGTACCGTGTGCGGTACCGCAGCCTGCTGGCCGACGAACCGCACCGGATACGCGCGGGCATCCTGCTCTGCCTGGCCCCCATACTCTCCGCCGGCCTGCTGGTGTGGCTGATGCAGCCCCAGCACTGGACCGAGCGCGACGCGGGCGAGGTCTCGGACCTGGTCCTCAAGCTCGACATCGTGATGCTCGTGTCGATCGGCCTGATCGAGCTGTTCCGCACGATGAACGTCGTCTCCAACGCGCACGCCACGCTCGTCGCGCGGGACCCGGTCCCCGTGGTGCCCGAGGCGGGCACCCGGGTCGCCTTCCTCACCTCGTTCGTGCCCGGCAAGGAGCCGATCGAGATGGTCACCAAGACCCTGGAGGCGGCCGTGAAGATCCGGCACCGGGGCACCCTGCACGTCTGGCTGCTGGACGAGGGCGACGACCCCGAGGTGCGGGCCGTCTGCCGGCGGCTGGGCGTGCACCACTTCTCCCGCAAGGGCGTCGAGAAGTGGAACACCGCCAAGGGCGCCTTCCGGGCCAAGACCAAGCACGGCAACTACAACGCCTGGCTCGACGCCCATGGGGATGATTACGACTTCTTTGCCGGTGTCGACACGGACCATGTGCCGCTCCCCAACTACCTTGAGCGCATGCTGGGCTACTTCCGCGACCCCGACGTCGGCTTCGTCATCGGCCCGCAGGTGTACGGCAACTACGACAACTTCGTCACCAAGGCCGCCGAGTCCCAGCAGTTCCTCTTCCACGCCCTCATCCAGCGCGCCGGCAACCGCTATGACGCGCCGATGTTCGTCGGCACCAGCAACGCCGTGCGCATCAAGGCCATCAAGGCGATCGGCGGGCTGTACGACTCCATCACCGAGGACATGGCCACCGGTTTCGAGATGCACCGCGCGCGGAATCCGGAGACCGGCCGGAAGTGGCGCTCGGTCTACACCCCGGACGTCCTCGCGGTCGGCGAGGGCCCGAACGCCTGGACGGACTTCTTCACCCAGCAGCTGCGCTGGTCCCGCGGCACCTACGAGACCATTCTCAAGCAGTACTGGCGCGGCTACGGCTCCATGCCGCTCGGGAAGCTCTTCAACTACACCATGTTGATGATCTTCTATCCGATATCGGCCCTGAACTGGATCCTGGCCGCACTCTCCTGTGCGCTCTTCCTGGGCATGGGAGCCTCCGGCGTCCAGATCGACCCCACCATCTGGATGGCGCTGTACGGCAACGCCTCCGCGCTCCAGATCGGCCTGTACATCTGGAACCGGCGGCACAACGTCTCCCCGCACGAGCCCGAGGGCTCCGGCGGTCTGGCCGGCATGCTGATGTCCGCGCTGTCCGCACCGATCTACGCCCGCTCGCTGTTCGACACGGTGCTGCGGCGCAAGAGCAAGTTCGTGGTCACCCCGAAGGGCGACTCCGCCAGCCCGGACACCCTCTTCGGCACCTTCCGCGTCCATCTCTTCTTCATCATGATCTTCGGCGGATCGTTCGTCGGCTCGCTCTATCTGGGCCACGACCATCCGGCGATGCTCACCTGGGCCGGGCTCGCGCTGCTCATCACGGCGGCGCCGATCATCGGCTGGCGCTTCACCGTACGCGGGGAGAAGAAGCGCCGTCAGCAACGGAACCACCAGGGTCCCGGTCAGGAACCCCCGGCCGGCGGAACGGGCGGCGACGCCCCGCACGGGGAGCCCGCGGCGGGAGGGCGGCAGCCCGGCTGGACCGCCGCTCCTGACGAGACCCTGCAGATCGCCCTTGGGGGACGCAACCAATGAACAACCGGCCGAACCGCCGCTTCCGGCCCAGCCGCCGGGCGCAGCGCATCACCATCGGCACCGCTGTCGTGCTCGCCATCGCGGGCTTCAACGGGCCGGCGCTGTACGGTTTCGCCTCGGACAAGTACCACAACTACAAGATCAACCAGCCGGGCTACAAGGCCGACAAGGGCCACTGGCAGGTCGTCGACGTACCCGACGACTACAAGATCAACACCATTCACGCGGCCCTGCTCAACACCGGCAAGGTGCTGCTGGTCGCGGGCTCCGGGAACAACGCCAAGAACTTCAAGGCCAAGAGCTTCCGCACGGTCCTGTGGGACCCGGTCAAGAACTCCTTCAAGAACGTCCCCACGCCCACCGACCTCTTCTGCGCCGGGCACAACCAGCTGCCCGACGGAAAGCTCCTGGTCGCGGGCGGCACCCAGCGCTACGAGACGCTCAAGGGCGATGTGAAGAAGGCCGGCGGCCTGATGTTCCTCTACAACGAGAACCCGGACCGGGCCAAGACCATCAAGAAGGGCACCCGCTTCACCGGCAGGAAGAACGGCAAGACCTTCGTCGCGCAGAACACCGTCATCGTTCCGCGCGCCAAGAAGAAGGCGGACCCGGACACCGGCAAGGTCAAGGTCACCGCCAGCCTCGCCCGGGTCTACTCCGAGGCGGAGAAGCAGGGCAAGAGCTACCAGACCGGCTCCCAGGACCAGTACCGGGTGAGCGGTCTGAAGGGCGCCGAGAAGCGCAACATCTACGGCATCGCGCAGAAGATGTCCTTCGACAAGAAGGACTTCCAGGGCATCAAGGACGCCTACGAGTTCGACCCGGTCGCCGAGCGCTACATCACCGTCGACCCGATGCACGAGGCCCGCTGGTACCCGTCGCAGGTCACGCTGCAGGACGGGCGGGTGCTGTCGGTCTCCGGGCTGGACGACATCGGCCAGGTGGTGCCGGGCAAGAACGAGATCTTCAACCCGGACACCAAGAAGTGGAAGTACCTCCCGAAGACCCGCTTCTTCCCGACGTACCCGGGCCTGCATCTCGTCGGCGAGAACAAGGTCTTCTACAGCGGCACCACCGCCGGGTACGGGCCCGCCACCAAGGGCCGCGTCCCGGGCATCTGGAACATCGAGACCAACAAGTTCACCAAGATCCCGGGCATGGGCGACCCGGACATCCTGGAGACCTCGATGTCGGTCCCGCTGCCTCCCACCCAGTCCCGGAAGTTCATGGTCCAGGGCGGCGGCGGTGTCGGCGAGTCCGAGAAGAACAGCGACAAGACCCGCATCGTGGACCTCAAGGAGGACCAGCCGAGGTTCCAGGACGGGCCGAAGCTCTACGAGAAGGTCCGCTACCCGAGCAGCGTGATCCTGCCGAACGACACGGTGCTGACCACCAACGGCTCGGGCGGCTACCGCGGCAAGAGCGACAGCAACGTCCTCAAGGCCGCGCTCTACGACCCGGAGAAGAACGCGTACCAGGAGGCGGCGGCCCCGCTCGTCGGCCGCAACTACCACTCCGGCGGGCTGCTGCTGCCCGACGGCCGGGTGATGACCTTCGGCTCCGACTCGCTCTACGCCGACAAGGCCAACACCAAGCCGGGCAACTTCGAGCAGCGCATCGAGATCTACACCCCGCCCTACCTCAACAAGGGCAAGGACCAGCCGGACCTCAAGGACGTCGGCAAGAGCCGCAAGACGCTCGACGTCGGCGACAAGGTGTCCTTCAAGAGCAAGGACGCGTCGAGGATCGAGAAGCTGCGGCTGGTGCGGCCCGGCTCCTTCACCCACGTCACGAACCTGGAGCAGTCCTCCGTGGCGCTGAAGATGAAGAAGTCCGCGGGCGGCAGGATCACGACGGCCCTGCCGACGGATCCGTCCCTGGTGCAGCCGGGCTGGTGGATGGTCTTCGCCGTGGACAAGGACGGCATCCCGTCCAAGGCCCGCTGGGTCAAGGTCAAGGTCGACCCCGAGGCCAAGCACACCACGCTCACCAACGGCGACCCGACAGCCGGACAGCACTAGGGAGCGTTGCGCACAAAGTTCCCCGCGCTCCCGTCAGGGGCGCGGGGAACTGCGCGCGCGACCACGGCGGCGCCGCAGCCTGCAAGGCACCGGCAGGGGCAGCCCCTGCCCAGCACGGCCCGACGAGGGGATCAGCGGCCGCTGTTGCGGGCCAGACCCAGCGCGTACGTGGCCCACCACTCGCCGGCCTTGGGCCCGCCCTTGCACTCGCCGTCCGACTCACCGGGCCGCTTGACCCACAGATAGGCGTCCACCAGCTTCTCGCCGGTTCTGGTGGTCGGCGCCTCGCCCAGGGCCCGCCCGGAGGGGTTGCACCACGCCTCCTCGTCGGCGTGCGCGCCCTCCACCGGCCCGTTGCCGTTCCGGCTGGTGTCGATCACGAACGGCTTGTTGCCGATCATCGGAGACAGCTTCTTGCCGTAGGCGATGTTCGACTTCGTCGTCTGGAAGTTCGAGACGTTCAGTGCGAAGCCGTCCGCCTTGGCGATGCCCGAGCGGTTCAGCGGCTCGACCAGGCCGCCCGGGTCACGCACCCAGTCCGGGTTGCCCGCGTCCAGATAGACCTTGGTGCCGGGCAGTTCCTTGAGCTTGGTGACCGCCTCGTTCAGCAGCTCGTAGCGCTCGTCGTGGAACTGCTTCGGGGTGCAGCCCTCGGCCAGCAGATGCGGGAGGGAGTCGGGCTCGACGATCACCGTCGCGGACCGGTCGCCGATCCCCTTGACGATCTTGCCCAGCCAGTCGCGGTACTCCCCGGCGTCCTTGGCGCCGCCCTTGCTGTACTGCCCGCAGTCGCGGTGCGGGATGTTGTAGAGCACCAGGAGCGCGCTGCGGTCGGCCTTGGCCGCCGCCTTCGTCACCCGCTCGGTCTCCGCGCGCGGGTCCTCCGGGCGGATCCACTCGGCCAGCGGCTGCCCGGCGATCTTCTTGATCAGCTTGGCGTCGCCCGACTTGCCCCGGCTCTCGTAGGTACGCACCTGCTTGGCGGCCTTGCCCCGCGGGTTCACCCAGTACGGGGACTCGGCCTTGGGGCGCTGCTTCGTGGCGCCCGGGGCCTTGTCGTCGGAGTCGTCTCCGCCGCCCGAGGACGAGCAGCCGGCGAGCGTCAGCATCGCCCCTGTCGCCGCGGCGCCCGCGACCAGCCATGGGCGGGCAGCACCTCGCCCGCGCCCGTCGTACCTGCCGTACATCCGTTCCCCCCTGGCTGCACCATCCGGCCCTCTTTCCGGACACCTCGGGCCACATCGCCAACCCATCGTGTCATATGGCGTTCGCGACCGGGAAAGCCGTGGACCACCTGTTACGGGGTGTTCCGCTCCGCTCCACCCCGCAGGAGACCGGGCCGACCGCCGTACAGCGGGAGCGTGTACGGATTGAACACACGCCCCCCATCCGCCTCTTCGCAACACTCTTCGCGCCTGCACTCCATCTTGCGCACCGGAGCGCCGTACGCACCGTGACCGGCCTCTTATTGACAGTGCACATGCAAGGCTGGGACGCTCCGACCGTCATATCGTCATAACGAGGCGACGGTGCGCAGGAACCCGGTGCAACTCCGGGACGGTCCCGCCACTGTGACCGTGCGCACCACGTGCGTACGGGAGTCAGGAACTGACCCGTCGCTTCTCCGCCAACGGGGCGTGGAAACCCCAGGAGGAGCCTCTGATGTCCCCGCAGACCCCCTCTGCCACGGCAACCGGTACGCCGACGCCCGCTGCCGCGTCGGCCGCGACGATCCGCACCCGCGACGCCCTCATCGCCCTCGGCGCGGCAATCCTCGCGCTGATCGCCCTCTACGCCGTCTTCGTCGACAACGGTCAGCTCGTCTCCGCGACCGGCGGCTATCTGCACGAGTTCTCACACGACGGACGCCACCTCTTCGGCGCACCCTGCCACTGAGGGGGAACCGTACGCATGACCGTCTCAACCGAGACACCTCCCTACCCACTCCTGCCCTCGCTCGCCCGCGGCCTCGCCGCAGGCGGGCTGGCGGGACTCGTCTCCGGGCTCTTCTCGCTGCTGCTGGCAGAGCCCCTGATGGACCGGGCCATCCGGCTGGAGGAGAAGCGGGCCGCGGCCCAGGAGGCCCAGGAACACGCCGCGCACGGCCACGGCGGCGGGCACTCCCACGCCGCCGAGGCCGAGGAGCTGTTCAGCCGCGGCACCCAGCACTTCGGGCTGGTGGTGACGGCGGTGGTCGTCGGCCTGGCCGTCGGCGTCTTCTTCGCCCTCGCCTACGCCCTGGTGCACCGCGCCTCCGCGTTCACCGAGCGCCGCTGGGAGCGCTCGATGGCCCTCGCGGGCGCCGGCTTCCTCGCCCTCTCGCTGCTGCCCGGACTGCGCTATCCCGCCAACCCTCCGGGCGTCGGCGACGGCGGCACCGTCTCGGAACGGCAGGGACTGTGGATCGCCGCGCTGGTGATCGGGGTGTTGGGGATGCTGCTGGCCTGGCAGCTCGCCGTACGGATGCGGCGGCACGGCTCCGGGGCGCCCGCGCGGCAGCTCGCGGCGGCCGGCGCCGTGGCGGGCACCCTGGCGGTGCTGTGGCTGCTGCCGGACAACCCGGACCCGGTGCCGGTCCCGGCCACGCTGCTGTGGGACTTCCGGGTGCTGTCGCTCGCCGCCCACCTGGTGCTGTGGGCCGCCCTGGGCGTGGCCTTCGGGCTGCTCCGGGACGGCGGCCAGGGAACGCGGAAGGCACCGGACGCGGGGCAGGCGCAGGACGCGCCGGACGCCCGGGTGTAGGAGGCCGGGCGCACGATCCGTGCCGGGCGCCGGGGCGCACGCTCCCGGCGCCCGGTGGTTCGGCCCGGCCGCCGGGTCACCCCTCCCGGGAGGTCCCCGTCAGATACGCCGAGACCACGACGTTCGCGGAGTAGACCCGGCGGACGCGGTCGAACGTGCCGCCGCAGGTGATGAGCCGCAGCTCGGCCCGCCCGTCCTTCTCCTTCCCGTACACCCGGTCCGCGTCGAACTCCTCGCGCCCGACCACCCGAGCCCGCTCGACCGTGAACTCCGCGACCGTGCCGTCCTTCCGCCGCACCCGCACCTCGGTTCCGGGCTTGACCGTGCTGAGCGCGTAGAACACCGCGCGCCGCTCGTCCGTGTCGACGTGCCCGACGAACAGCGCGGGCCCCTCCTCACCGGGCGTCGCGCCCGCCGCGTACCAGCCGACCCGGTCGGCCTGCGCATACGGCGGGGGCTCGATTCCCCCGCCGCGCTCCACCCCGCTCCCCAGGACGCGGGCGTGCACGCCGATCGCGTCGATGTCGATCCGCTCGGGACGCGAGCGCCCGTCGAGCGGGTCGTGCGGAGCGGGCAGCTGCGGACCGCCCGCGGCCAGCCGCCCCGCGCGCGAGACGTCCCCCAGCAGCGGGCCGCCGCCCTCGGTCAGGTTCCGTCCCCACAGCCACAGCCCGAGCAGCAGCACCACCCAGGCGGCCCCGGTGATCCACCGGCC
>NZ_JAAKZZ010000839.1 GCF_011045075.1 Streptomyces boncukensis | reverse complement strand
ACATCCGAAACGCGGGCGGGCAGCCCGTGTCAGCCTGTGGAGACCTTGGGACTACCCGGTCCGCGAAGCAGGAACCCGTAAGCCGGGCGACCGGCCGAACCCCCTCATAGGGGAATCCCCCTCCCTCGGGAGGGGGAGGAAGTCAACCTCAGCGGATTCCAGCGGGCAGGCGGGCTCGACGGCGGACTCGCCCGGACCGCCGAAAACCTGCACGCCTCGCTGCGGGAGCCGCAGCGGAGAATCGCCCGGCAGATCTTCGTCCGGCTGGTGGCCCTCGGCGACGGGACCGAGGACACCAGGCGCCCCCTGCCCCGCGCGGAGCTGGACCGCGACGCGGACACCGCCCATGTGCTGGAACAGGCCGCTCACCTACGACTGATCACGCTCGACCAGGACCGCGTCCAGCTCACCCACGAGGCGGTGATCCAGGCGTGGCCGCGCCTGCGCGGCTGGCTCGCCGAGGACCGGGACCGCCTGCGCGTCCAGCGCCGGCTCACCGAGGACGCCCGCGCCTGGGAGGACGTCGGCCGGGACTCCGGCGCCCTCTACCGCGGAGAGCGACTCGCGCTGGCCCGCGAACTCCTGGCCGACCCCCAGGTCGGTCTCACCACCGGCGAACGGGCCTTCCTCCGCGCCAGCACCGCCGTGGAGGCAGCCGCCCGCAGATCCGCACGCCGCCGCACCCTGGTCTGGCGCTCCCTGGTCTTCCTGCTCGCGACGCTCCTGGTGGCCACCGCGGTCGCCACCGACCGCGCCTCCCGGGCCCGGCACCAGCTCGCCCAGCAGCGGGACCGCGCCGCCGCCCGCGACCTCGCCGAGACGGCCACCGACCTGTACCCCACCCGGCCGGGCCTGGCCGTTCAGCTGGGCCTGGCCGCGTACCGCCTGGACCGCACCCCCACGACACGCGACAGCCTGCTCAGCACCCTGGCGACCTCGTGGGACGCGCACCCCGACGGCGAGGTGAGCTGGCTCGACTTCGGGCCGGAGGGGAAGCTGCTGGCCACCGGCGGCAGCGACCACGTGGCGCGGCTCTGGGAGACGCACGGCCTCGCGCGGCCGGACGCGGTCGCGACGCTGTCCGGTCACGGGGGCGCGGTGCGTTCCGTCGCGTTCAGTGCCGACGGGCGGACGCTGGCGACGGGGGGTGATGATCGGAGGGTGCGGTTGTGGCGTGTGGCGGATCCGCGGCGTCCGGCCCGGACGGCGACGCTGTCCGGTCACCGGGGCGCGGTGCGCTCCGTCGCGTTCAGTCCCGACGGCCGGACGCTGGCGACGGCGAGCAACGACCGCACGGTCCGGCTGTGGAACATCGCCGACCCCCGGAACCCCACCACGACCGCCACCCTGACGGGCCACAGCACCATGGTCTTCGCCGTGGCCTTCAGCCCTGACGGCCGTACCCTGGCCACCGCGGGCGGCGGCGACACCCCCGTACTCCTGTGGGATCTGTCCGGCACCGGGAAACCGGCCCGGCGGGCCGTCCTGCGCGGGCACCGGGACGTGGTCGGAGCGGTCGACTTCAGCCCCGACGGGCGGAGGCTGGCCACGGCGAGCGACGACCGCACCGTACAGCTCTGGGACGTCAGTGACCCCGGCCGCCCCACCACGACCGCCACCCTGTCCGGCTACACCACCGCCGTCGGATCCGTGGCCTTCAGCCCTGACGGCCGCGTACTGGCCGCCAGCAGCTACATCCGCAGCGTCCACTTCTACGGGCTCGACCCCGACCGCGCCATCGGACGGGCGTGCGAGCACGCCCGTCCCACCATCACCCGCGACCAGTGGTCCGCTCACGTCCCCTATCTCGACTACGCGCCACCGTGCGGGACACCGGGGGCCTGACCGCGCGTGCGCGGTGCGGAGGGTCGAGCCCGCGCACCGTGCGCTCCGCCGCGAAGACGTCCTGGAGCCGGTAGAGCAGCGCGCGGCCCTGCCGTCCCGCCGGGGCGAGCTGGCCCAGATGCACCCACCTGCGGATGGTCGCGGGGACGACGCCCACCTCGCGCGCCGCCGTCTCACCGGTGACGAGCATCGCCCCGCCCCTCCC
>NZ_JAAKZZ010000838.1 GCF_011045075.1 Streptomyces boncukensis | reverse complement strand
GGGTCCCTCCGGTCGGCTCGCCGCGGGGCGGCGGTCCGCCAGGCGGGACCGGAGCGGCCCGGCCCTGCGCCGCGCGTCGCGTACCGACAGCGGCAGCGGGGACCAGCCCGCGAGCGCTCCCAGCTCCACCACGGGCGGGCGCACCGGGGAGCGGGCCATCAGCTCCGCGGGGTCGCCGAGCCGGGCCTGCGCGCCGGGCGCGGGCAGGAGCAGCACCTGGTCGGCGTACTGGACGACCCGCTCCAGGCGGTGCTCCGCCATCAGCACCGTGGTGCCGAGGTCGTGCACCAGCCGCTGCAGGACGGCCAGCACCTCCTCCGCGGCGCCCGGGTCCAGCGCCGAGGTCGGCTCGTCCAGGACCAGCACGTCGGGGTGCGGGGTGAGGACGGAGCCGATCGCGACGCGCTGCCGCTGCCCGCCGGAGAGGGTGGCGATCGGGCGGTCGCGCAGCTCGCCCAGGCCCAGCAGGTCGAGGGTCTCCTCGACGCGGCGGCGCATGGTGCCGGGCGGCAGGCCCAGCGACTCCATGCCGTAGGCGAGCTCGTCCTCGACGGTGTCGGTGACGAAGTGGGCGAGCGGGTCCTGGCCCACCGTGCCGACCACGTCGGCCAGCTCGCGGGGCTTGTGGGCGCGGGTGTCGCGGCCCGCGACGGTGACCCGGCCGCGCAGCGTGCCGCCGGTGAAGTGCGGGACCAGCCCGCTGACGGTGCCCAGCAGTGTCGACTTGCCGACTCCGGAGGGGCCCACCAGGAGGCACAGCTCCCCCTCGGGGATCCGCGCGTGCACCTCGTGGAGCGCGGGCGCTGCCGCTTCCGGGGCGCGGGTGTCGTCCTCGTAGGTGACCGAGACATGTTCGAAGGTGATCATGTGGTGCGCTCCTCGCGGTCCGCGTCGTCGGCGCGCGCGCCCGCGTGCGGTACGGGCTCCGGCGCGGGCTCCGGCGCGACCAGCGCCGGGAGGAGGCCCAGCAGGATGAGCGCGGCCGGAAGCAGGGGCAGTGCCGGGGCCGTCAGCGGGACCGCCGGGGGGTGGAGGCCGTCGGAGGCCGTGATCAGCGCCGCGGCCACCGCCGCGCCGGAGGCCGAGACCAGCCAGGCGCGCAGGCCCCACCGGTCCGGCCGGTAGCGGGTGCGCACCGCGCGGCGCCCGCCGAGCCCGAGCCCCGCCAGGGCCAGCACCAGCCCGCCCAGCAGCACCGGCAGGCCGAACGCCGCGCCCTGCGCGGCCAGCAGCCCGTACGTACCGGCGCAGACGCCGAGCAGCCCGCCCAGCGTGAGCGCCGTCGTGGTGTGCCGTACGGCGGTCGGCACCCGGGCCGTACGGCCGTAGCCGCGTGCGTCCATCGCGGCGGCCAGCGCCACCGAGCGCTCCAGCGCCCCCTCCAGCACCGGCAGCCCGACCTGGAGCAGCCCGCGCAGCCCCCGGTCGCTGCGGCCGCGCAGCCGCCGTGCCGCGCGCAGCCGCTGCACGTCCGCCACCAGGTTCGGCGCGAACGTCATCGCGACGACGACCGCGACCCCCGCCTCGTAGAGCGCGCCGGGGAGGGACTTGAGCAGCCGGGCCGGATTCGCGAGGGCGTTCGCCGCGCCCACGCAGATCAGCAGCGCGGCCAGCTTCAGCCCGTCGTACAGCGCGAAGACCAGCCCCTCCGCCGTCACCCGTCCGCCGATCCGCACGCCCTGCGCCCACTCCGGCAGCGGCACCTCCGGGAGCGTGACCAGGACGTGCGTCCCGGGGATCGGGGAGCCGAGGAGGAACGCGAACACCAGCCGGATGCCCAGCACGAGCAGCCCCAGCTTGAGGAACGCACCGTACGAGCGGGCCCATGGCGCGTCCGTACGGCGGGCGGCGACGACGTATCCGGCGACCGCCACCAGCAGCGCCAGCAGCAGCGGGTTCGTCGTCCGCGACGCCGCGGTGGCGAGCCCCAGCGCCCACAGCCACCACGCGCCGGGGTGCAGCGCCGTGGCCCGGGTCGCGCGCGGCGCACGCAGGGCGGCCAGCGCCGACCGGGCTGACCGGGCCGACCGGCGCGGAGGGGGAGAGGGAGGG
>NZ_JAAKZZ010000837.1 GCF_011045075.1 Streptomyces boncukensis | reverse complement strand
CCCACCCGCCAGGGCCGGGGCACGGACTTCCCGGGTCCCGCGCCCCGCCCCTGGCGCGCGTGCAGGATGCGAGTCATGACACGACTCGTACGGATCGATCAGCATCGCGCACTGATCGCGGTGTGTCTGGTCTTCGGCTCCGTCTCCCTCGTCGCCGTTCCGCCGACCCTCGCGCTGGGCTGGGACGAGATCGTGTACGCCAGCCGCTTCGGGCCGTACGCGCAGGGCCCCCAGGTCCCCTTCAGCGCGCCCCGCACCCGGGGCGTGCCGGTGCTCGTCGCACCGGTGGCTGCGTTCAGCGACTCGGTGCTGGTGCTGCGCTGCTATCTCACGGCCGTCGCGGCGCTCGCGCTGTACCTCGGCTACCGCCCCTGGCTCGGGGCCGTCGCCCGCCCCGGCACGGTCCCGCTGGCCGCGGCGCTCTACGCGAGCCTGTGGTTCGTCCTCTTCTACGCCGGCGCCGCGATGCCCAACCACTACACGGCGATGGCGCTGGCGTGCGCCACCGGCTGCTTCCTGCGGACCGGCGGCGGCCGCCGGCTCGCGTACGCGGGCGTCGTGGGCGGGCTCGCGGCAGCCGCCCTGATGCGGCCCAACGACGCGGTGTGGCCCGGCCTGGTGCTGCTGGCCGCCGCGCCCCTGGTGCACGGGCGCCCGGCCGGGCACGCTCCGGCTCCGGCCGCGGCGCGGGTCCGCAGGGCCGGGGCCGCCGTCTGCGCCGGACTGGCCCTCGGGCTCGCGCCCTGGGCCGTCGAGGCGTGGCTGCGGTACGACGGCATGGTCGCCCGGCTGCGCGAGGCCGGCGAGATCCAGGGCGGGATGCGCCCGACCTTCGCCCTGCCGCTGCACGCCGCGGCGCTGGACGGCCCGCTGCTGTGCCGCCCGTGCGACGGATTCGGCGTGGGCTGGGCCTCGGCGGGCTGGTGGCTGCTGATCCCGCCGCTCACCGCGCTCGGCCTGTACGCGGCCGCGCGCGCCGGCCGCCGCGCGTACGGACTGCTGCCGGCAGCGGCGGCGCTCGCCGTCGCCGCGCCCTACCTCTTCTTCCTCGACTACGCCGCACCGCGCTTCCTGATGCCCGCCTACGCGCTGCTGGCGCCGGTCGTGGCGGAAGGCGCGTACGCCCTGGCCGCGCGCTTCCGCGCCGGCGTCCTGCTCCCCGTGGGAGGCGCCGCGCTGCTGGCGGCCCACGCGGGCGTCCAGCTCCACCAGGTGGAGACGCACTCCGGCATCCAGGCGGAGGCCCGCGAGGACTGGCGGCGGACGGCCCGGGTCCTGCGGGCCCACGGGGTGGCTCCGCCGTGTGTGCTGCGCGGCAACAGCTCCGTGATCCCCATCGCCTACACGGCGGGCTGCCGCGCCGGACCCCGCGGCTCCGGCGCCCCCGGCCCCGGCGGGGAGCCGGAGCCGAGCGCGCTCGTGCTGCGCGGACGGCCGCTGCCCCCGTGGGCCGCGGCGGCCGGGTGGCGCGCCTACCCCGTGCCGGGGACGTACCACCCGGGGTGGCGGGTGGCGGTTCCGCCGCGGGCCGTCAGTCCGCGAGGTTGAGCAGGGACAGGTCGGTGGCCAGCTCGGCCAGCGGCTTGCGCGGGTCGGGGACCAGCCGCCGCCGGGCCAGGTCCAGGAAGCCGCCGACGGAGGTCACCTCGGCGGCGACCGTGCCGTCCGCCGTGCGCATGTCCTGCACGAAGTGGAACGTCTTGCCGCCCAGCCACTCGAACATGCAGCTCACATCGACCTCGTCGCCCGCCCGCAGCTCCCGCAGATAGCGCACCCGGGTCTCCAGGACCACCGGCCCCACCCCGAGGGCCAGCAGCTCCGCCTGGCCGACCCCGGCCGCCCGCAGGACCTCCCACCGCGCGTGCTCGGCGTACTGCAGGTAGACGGCCTGGTTCAGGTGCCCCTGGGTGTCCAGCTCGTAGCCGCGAACGGAGACGCGGACGCTGAACGGCCGGGGCTCCGGCTGCGCTGACGTGGACATCGGGCTCCTCGGAACGGGTACGGGTCGGCAGCGGGGCTGCTCAGCAGGGAAACGACCGCACCGCACCCGTCCATTCCC
>NZ_JAAKZZ010000836.1 GCF_011045075.1 Streptomyces boncukensis | reverse complement strand
CCCCCCCGCACACCCCATGCAAGGACGGATCCCCACCGCACCCTGAGAACGAGTTGGAGCGCGGATGCCCCAGCACGTACGACACTCCCTGGTGTCCTCCCACGGCTCACTCGCCGGCCCGCAGCCCTCCCCCGCCGTGCCCGGCAGGGTGCCGGGGCGCGGGCAGCGCGCCGCCGCTCCAGGGTCCCCGCGCCGCATCGTGTTCCTCGCCCGACGCGACCTCGACAACCCGGCGGCAGGCGGCTCCGAGCTGCTGGTCGACCGGATCGCCGAGGGCCTCCTCGGCTACGGCCACCAGGTCACCCTGCTGTGCGGCGGCCCCGCCGCCTACCGCGACTACCGCGTCGTCTCGGCCGGCGGGGACGCGGGGCACTTCCTGCGGGCCCGCAGGGCCTTCGCCCGCCAGATCGGCGACTGCGACCTGCTCGTGGAGGTCTGCAACGGCATGCCGTACCTGGCGCCCCTGTGGCACCGGGGGCCGACACTCTGCTTCGTCAACCACGTGCACACCGACCTGTGGGGCATGCGCTACCCGGCGCCCGCCGCGCGGCTGGGCCGCGGGCTGGAGCACTGGGCGCTGGCCCGCAACCACCGGGCCAACCTCAAGGTCGCGGTGTCCGGCTCCACCGCCGAGGCGCTGCGGCGGCTCGGCGTGCCCGCCGACGAGATCCGCATCGTGCACAACGGGGTCGAGGAGCCGCCCCCGCTGCTGCCCAAGTCGCCCGAGCCGCTGTTCCTCGCCATGGGCAGGCTGGTGGAGTACAAGCGCGTGGACCTGCTGCTGCGGCTGTGGGAGCGGGTCAGGCCGGTCACCGGCGGCCGGCTGGTCATCGTCGGGGACGGGCCCGAGCGGGCCGCCCTGGAGGCCATGGCGGGCCCCGGTGTGACCTTCGCGGGGCGGGTCAGCGAGGGCGAGAAGCACCGGCTGCTGTGCCGGTCCTGGATGCTGCTGCACCCCTCGCTCGTGGAGGGCTGGGGCCTGGTCGTCACGGAGGCCGCGGCCCGCGGCACGCCCGCCATCGGCTTCGACATCCCCGGGCTGCGCGACTCCGTCGAGGACGGCGTCACCGGGCTGCTCGCGCGCGGCGAGAGCTCCTTCGCCGCGCACTGGTGCACGCTGGCGCTGTCCGCCGAGCGCCGCGGCGCGCTGGGGCGCGCGGCCGAGCGCCGCGCCACACGCTACCGGTGGGCGAACACGGTACGGAGCTTCCGGGCGGTCGCGGCGGAGGCGTACGCTCGTGCCGCGCCGGCCCCGGCGCCTCCCCACAGCTCCCCCCAACCGATCCCCGTTGGGCAGTGATACGACCGTGCGGGACCCCTCCATCCGAAGATCCGTCGCTCTCTTCCGCGCCTTCATGCGGGAGCAGACCGACCCCGAGTACTGCTACGGCCTGCTCGCCCGCGACGCGGCCGAGCAGGTCGAGAAGTACGTTCCGCTCCAGGGCAGCACCGTCGTGGACGTCGGCGGCGGCGGCGGTCACTTCACCGAGGAGTTCCGCCGCCGGGGCGCGCACTCCTATCTGTTCGAGCCGGACCCGCGCGAGCTGCACGCCGGGGGGCGCACGCCGCCGGGCGCGGTGCTCGCGGACGGCTATCTGCTGCCGCTCGCGGAGGGCGCGGCGGACGTGTGCTTCTCGTCCAACGTCCTGGAGCACGTGTCGGACCCGCGCACCTTCCTGTCCGAGATGGTGCGCGTCACCCGGCCCGGCGGGCTGATCTACGTGTCGTTCACCAACTGGTACTCCCCGTGGGGCGGTCACGAGACCGCCCCCTGGCACTACCTCGGCGCCGAGCGCGCCCGCGCCCGCTACCAGCGGCGCACCGGCCGCCCGGCCAAGCACACCCTGGGCGAGAACCTCTTCGCCGTGCACATCGGGCCGACCCTCCGCCACGTGCGCTCGCGCGACGACGTGCGGATCGTCACGGCCCGCTCCCGCTACTGGCCCTTCCTCGCCGGTGCCGTCACCCGCGTGCCGGGCGTGCGGGAGTTCGCCACCTGGAACCTCCTTCTCATCCTCCGGCGGTGTCCCACATGACCACGACCGTCCAGGCGCCACCCCAGGCCCC
>NZ_JAAKZZ010000835.1 GCF_011045075.1 Streptomyces boncukensis | reverse complement strand
CCCCCAGCCGGTACCCCTCCCGCACCACCGGGGAGAAGTTGCTGACCGCCAGCAGCGGGCTGCCGTCGGCCGCGTACCGGAGGAAGGCGAGGGTGTTGTCCTCGCCCGCGTCCGCCGCGACCCAGCAGAACCCCTCGGGCCGGGTGTCCCGCTCCCACAGCGCCGGGCACGCGCGGTACCCCGCGTTGAGGTCCCGCACCAGGTCCCGTACGCCCCGGTGGTCCGGCTCCGCCGCGTACGAGGGGTCGAGCAGCCACCAGTCGGGGCCGTGGCCCTCGGCCCACTCGGCGCCCTGCGCGAACTCCTGGCCCATGAACAGCAGCTGCTTGCCCGGGTGCGCCCACATGAAGCCCAGATACGCGCGGTGGTTGGCCCGCCGCTGCCACCAGTCGCCCGGCATCTTGCCGACCAGCGACCGCTTGCCGTGCACCACCTCGTCGTGCGAGATGGGCAGGATGTAGTTCTCGGAGTAGGCGTACACCATCGGGAACGTCATCTCGCCGTGGTGGTACTTGCGGTGCACCGGCTCCTTCGTCATATACGTCAGCGAGTCGTGCATCCAGCCCATGTTCCACTTGAAGCCGAAGCCGAGCCCGCCGAAGCCGCCCTCGCCGGTGTGGTGGGTGGCCCGGGTCACCCCGTCCCAGGCGGTGGACTCCTCGGCGGCCGTGATCACCCCGGGGCAGCGGCGGTAGACGGTGGCGTTCATCTCCTGGAGGAACGCCACCGCGTCCAGGTTCTCCCGCCCGCCGTGCTCGTTCGGCGTCCACTGGCCGTCCTCGCGGGAGTAGTCGAGGTAGAGCATCGAGGCGACGGCGTCCACGCGCAGCCCGTCGATGTGGAACTCCTCGCACCAGTAGACCGCGTTGGCCACCAGGAAGTTGCGCACCTCGCGCCGCCCGAAGTCGAATTCGAGGGTGCCCCAGTCCGGGTGCTCGGCGCGCGCCGGGTCCGCGTGCTCGTACAGCGGCGCACCGTCGAACGCCGCGAGCGCCCACTCGTCCTTGGGGAAGTGCGCGGGCACCCAGTCCATCAGCACCCCGATCCCGGCCCGGTGCAGCGCGTCGATCAGATACCGGAAGTCGTCGGGGCCGCCGAGCCGCGCGGTGGGCGCGTAGTAGCCGGTGACCTGGTAGCCCCACGAGCCGCCGTACGGGTGCTCGGCGCACGGCATCAGCTCGACATGGGTGAAGCCCAGATCCGCGACGTACGCCGGGAGCTGGTCGGCGAGCTCCCGGTAGCTCAGGCCCGGCCGCCAGGACGGCAGATGCACCTCGTACACCGACAGCGGCGAGGTGTGCGGCTCCCAGCGCTCCCGCCGGGCCAGCCACTCCGCGTCGCCCCAGGTGTAGCGGGAGGTGTGGACGACGGACGCGGTGGCGGGCGGACACTCGGCGCTGCGCGCCATCGGATCGGCGCGCAGCGTGTGGCTGCCGTCCGGCCGCGCGATGTCGAACTTGTACAGCGCGCCCGCGCCGACCCCCGGCAGGAACAGCTCCCACACCCCGGACGAGCCCAGCGAGCGCATCGGGCACGAGGTCGGGTCCCAGCAGTTGAACGACCCCGCGACCCGCACGCCGCGCGCGTTCGGCGCCCACACGGTGAAGCGGGTGCCCGCGGCGCCCTCGTGCGTCATGGGGTGCGCGCCGAGCGCCTGCCAGAGCTGCTCGTGGCGGCCCTCGGCGATCAGGTGCAGATCCAGTTCGCCGAGCGCGGGCAGCATCCGGTAGGCGTCCTCGGTGCGCACCTCGTCCGCGCCGGGCTCGTCCCCGTACTGGACGAGCAGCTCGTACGCCGGGACCGCGCGGAGCGGGAGCACGCCCGCGAAGAAGCCGTCCCCCTCGTCCAGCAGATCGGCCCGCAGCCCCTTGCCGAGCACCGTGACCCCCTTCGCGTACGGGCGCAGCGCCCGGAACAGCACACCGCCGCGCACCGGGTGCGCCCCGAGGTGGGCGTGCGGGTCGTGGTGCGTACCGGACAGCAGCCGGGCGCGCTCGTCCGCGGCGAGCGCGGGCGCGCCCCGTACACCCCGCGCCCCCCGCACGGCAGGCGACCGCCGCCACGCGTCACCGC
>NZ_JAAKZZ010000834.1 GCF_011045075.1 Streptomyces boncukensis | reverse complement strand
GGGCGGGTGCGCTGCCGCCTCCGCTCTTCCGGGAGCGCGCCGCTTCCTGGCTCGCTCCGTCGCTGGGCGGCTCCTGGTCCGGGTGACCCTGGCGCCCCCGGGGGGAGCGGGACGGCGCCGGACACGGCCCGGCACCGGTCCGCCGGCGGCGCGAGGGCGCGCCCGCCGGCGGAACCGGTCCCAGGACGGTCCGTACGACGGATGGCCAGCACCGGACCCGGGGGCCTACGCTCGGCCCCCTCACACCAGTTGGGACCGGGGAGGCGCCGTGTCCGCACCATCTCAGACAGCGGGACGCGAGCCCGCGGACGGCGGGCCGCTGGCCGCGCGGGCGGACGCGCTCACCAAGGCGTACGGCACGGGCCCGACGGCCGTGCTGGCGCTGGACGCGGTGGACGTGGACATCGTCCGCGGCCGGTTCACGGCGGTGATGGGCCCCTCCGGTTCCGGGAAGTCGACGCTGATGCACTGCCTGGCCGGGCTGGACTCCGTGACCAGCGGCCGGGTGTGGCTGGGCGAGACGGAGATCACCGGGCTGGGCGACCGCCGGCTGACGCAGCTGCGCCGGGACCGGGTGGGCTTCATGTTCCAGTCGTTCAATCTGCTGCCCACCCTCTCCGCCGCCGAGAACATCACGCTGCCCATGGACATCGCGGGCCGCAAGCCCGACCGGGCGTGGGTGGACACCGTGGTCGAGACGCTGGGCCTCGGCGACCGGCTCAAGCACCGCCCCGCGCAGCTGTCCGGCGGGCAGCAGCAGCGGGTGGCGTGCGCGCGGGCGCTGGCCTCCCGCCCCGAGCTGATCTTCGCGGACGAGCCGACCGGCAACCTGGACTCGCGCTCCGGTGCCGAGGTGCTCACCTTCCTGCGGCAGGCGGTCGACCAGCTCGGTCAGACCGTGGTGATGGTCACCCACGACCCGGGCGCTGCGGCCCACTCGGACCTGGTGCTCTTCCTCGGGGACGGAATGATCGTGGACCGGATGGCCGGGCCGACGGCGGACGCGGTACTGGAGCGGATGAAGCGCTTCGATGTGATCCGGCACGGCTGAGTCCGGGCGCGCTCCGTGCTCCGGGCCACGCTGCGCAGCTTCCTCGCCCACCGGGGCCGGATGCTGCTGTCCGGTCTGGCGGTGCTGCTGTCGGTGGCGTTCGTCGCCGGCAGCCTGATCTTCTCCGCCACGGTCAGCCAGACGTTCGACGCGCTGTTCCGGTCGACGGCGGCGGATGTGCGGGTCGAGCCGCGGTCCGCGTTCGACGAGGGCTCGCAGTTCCCCTCCGGCCGCACCCCCACCTTCCCGGCTCAGGTGCGCGACCGGGTCGCGCGGGTGGACGGGGTGGCGCGGGCGCATATCGACGCCGAGGCGGGGAACGTCACCGTCGTCGACCGGGACAACGAGCCGGTCGGCTCCACCAGCGGGGCGCCCACCATCGCCACCAACTGGTATGTGTGGGACCGCAGTCCGGTGCAGCTCACCAGCGGGCGCGCGCCGCGCGGCGCGGGGGAGGCGCTGCTGGACGCGGACACCGCCGACCGCAGGGGCCTGGGCATCGGCGACCCGCTGCGGGTGCTGGCGGCGCCGGGCGGCTTCCGGGTGCGGATCGTGGGCATCGCCACGTTCACCACCACCAACCCGGGCGCGACGCTGGTGTTCCTGGACACCCCGACAGCCCAGCGCAGGCTGCTGGGCAGCACGGACACCGCCTCGTCCGTCTCGGCCGAGGCCGAGCCGGGTGTGAGCGACCGGGAGCTCAAGCGCCGAATCGCCGCGGCGCTGGGCGACCGGGACGGCTACGAGCTGAGGACGGCGGACGAGCAGGCCGCGTCGCAGTCCGCCGAGCTCGGGGAGTTCCTCGACATCCTCACCTCTGTGATGGTCGGCTTCGCCGGGGTGGCGGTGCTGGTCGGCGTCTTTCTGATCGTCAACACCTTCTCCATGCTGATCGCCCAGCGCACCCGGGAGCTGGGGCTGCTGCGGGCGCTGGGCGCCGACCGGCGGCAGGTGCGCCGCTCGGTGCTGACGGAGGCGCTGCTGCTGGGCCTGGCCGGGTCCACGCTGGGGCTGGCGGCGGGGGTGG
>NZ_JAAKZZ010000833.1 GCF_011045075.1 Streptomyces boncukensis | reverse complement strand
GGCGCTCGGCCCCCACCGCCACCCAGAGCCGCCCGGGGCTGCCCGCGCTGGAGGCCCGGCACACCGGCGTACGCAAGGAGGCCACCCGCGAGGTGCTCAGCAGCGGCAAGCTGCGCCGCAGCGAGACCACCCGCAGCTTCGACTCCTACGGAATGGTCACCAGCGAGTCGGAGACCGGCGATGCGGCGGTGGACGGCGACGAGAAGTGCACCACCACCCGCTACGCGCGCAACACGGGCAAGAACATCCTGGACCCGGTCGCCGAGGAGAAGACCGTCGCCACCGCGTGCGGCACCGACCCCGACCTCCCCGCCGACCTGATCTCGACCGACCGCAGCTACTACGACGGCGCCGACACCCTCGGCGCCGCACCCACCAAGGGCGACGTCACCCGCACCGACGAGAACGACGGCGCGGGCACCGGCTACCTCACCACCGGCACCACCACCTTCGACCGCTACGGTCGGACGGTGTCCTCCACCGACGCAAAGGGCCGCAAGACCGCCACCGCCTACACCCCGTCCACCGGCGAGGCCCCGCGCAAGACGGTGACGACCAACCCGCTGGGCCACACCGAGACGAGCCACCTGGACCAGCGCCGCGGCAACCCCACCGCCGTCGTCGACGCCAACGGCAAGCGCACGGACGTGGAGTACGACGCGCTCGGCCGCACCGCCCGCGTGTGGGAGCCGGGATGGCCCAAGGCCGACCACGCCGCCAGGCCGTCCGCCGAGTACGCCTACCGCATCAGCAAGAGCAAGCCCGCCGCCGTCACGACCAGGGAACTGCGCTCGGACGGCACCTACGCCACCTCGTACGCCTTCTACGACGGCCTGCTGCGCGAGCGCGAGACCCAGAAACCGGCCGCCGACAGCGCCACGGGCCGGATCGTGACCGAGACGATGTACGACACCCTCGGCCAGGAATGGAAGAGCTACAGCCCGTACTACGCCAAGGGAAGCCCCGAGAGCACCCTCGTCACCGCGAACGACGCGAAGATACCCGCCTCCACCCTCACCCGCCGCGACGGCGCCGGCCGCACCACCGCCGAGATCCACCAGAAGTACGGCGACGAGACCCGCCGCACCACCACCCGGTACGACGGCGAGCGCACCACCGTCATCCCCCCGAAGGGCGGCACCGCCACCACCGAGGCCACCGACATCCACGACCGCGTCACCGAGCGCCTGTCCTACACGAACGGCGACCGCACGGAGTCGGTGAAGGCCACCACCCGCTACGGCATCCACGACAAGCCCACCCGGTTCACCGACGCCGCCGGGAACACCTGGAAGTGGACCTACGACGCCCGCGGCCGGAAGACGAGCGCCGACGACCCCGACAAGGGCAGGTCCACCATCGGCTACGACACGCTCGACCAGCCGGTGAAGACCACGGACGCCCGCGGCACCACCCTGACCACCGCCTACGACGCCCTCGGCCGCAAAACGGCCCTCAAACACGGCGACACCACCCGGGCGGCCTGGAGCTACGACAAGGAAGCCAAGGGCCAGTTGGACTCCTCCACCCGCTACGACGGCAAGGCCGCCTACACCACCACCGTCACCGGCTACACCGACCGCTACCAGCCCACCGGCACCACCGTCACCATCCCCTCCGCCGAGGGGGAACTGGCGGGCAGCTACACCTGGAAGTATCTCTACGACGCCGAAACGGGAGCACGCACCCGCATAGACCAGCCCTCGGCCGGCGGCCTGCCCTCCGAACGCCTGGCCACCAGCTACACCGCCGACGGCCTGCCCCGCTCCCTCTCGGCCAGCGGAGTCCCCCTCGTCACCAAGACCACCTACGACCCCCTCGCCCAGCCGGTCCGTACCGAGCACGGACTGAACGGACGCAAGCTCTACGAGACCCGCGACTGGGACGAGCACACCGGCCGGCTGAACCGCGCCACGGTCGACGGACAGGTCGCCCTGCGGATCGAGGACACCCGCTACGGCTACGACAAGGCAGGCAACACCACGCGCGTCGCCGCCACCGCGGGCCAGGACGAGGCCGCCACCCACGACGTCCAGTGCTTCACCACCAACCCCCTCCAGCGCCTCACCGCCGCCTGGACCCC
>NZ_JAAKZZ010000832.1 GCF_011045075.1 Streptomyces boncukensis | reverse complement strand
GTGGGACTGAGCGGATCCGGTGCATGAGGGGCGGCCCCTGGCGGGTCGGGGCGGCCCCTGGCGGGGTGCTAGCTCACGCCTCGGTAGCGGCCCTGGTAGTAGAGCAGTGGGCCCTCGTCCGCCGGGGGGCGGCCCACGGCCAGGGAGGTGGCCAGGACGCGGCCGATGACCAGCGTGTGGTCCCCGGCCGCCACCCGCTGCTCCGTCCGGCATTCGAGCGCCGCCAGCGCCCCGTCCACCAGCGGCGCACCGGCGACCGTGCCGCGCCGGTGCGGCAGGTCCTGGAAGAGGAGCCGGTCGCTGAGCCGCCCCTTCATCGCGAAGCGACCGGCAGCTTGACGTTGTCCCTCGGTCAGCAGCGAGACCGCCCAGTGGTCCTGGCGTTCCAGCAGCTCGTCCATCCGGGACTCGCCGCGCAGGCTGACCAGCACCAGGGGCGGGTCGAGGGAGACCGAGACGAAGGCGGTGGCGGTCATGCCGACGTCCTCGCCGCGGGCGCCCTCGTCCGGATCGTGGGCGGTGACGAGCACCACGCCCGCCGCCAGCCGTGCCATGGCGGCCCGGAACTCCTCGTCACTCACCCCACCAGCATGGGGCATCCGACGGGGAGCCGGGGCTTTCATCTGCTGCTGCGCTGCGTGGGACACGGCACCCACGCTAACGATCGCCCTCCGGGCGCGGCATCGGGCCTCGGGACCAGGGCGGGCCGCTGCGGGTCCTAGGACCACCGAGGTGATCAGGGGTGCTCGCGGGCGGTCGCGAGTGGTCGGAATCGGCCGCGCGGCGACCATGTCTTGAGCGCGCCGCGCAGTCAACCGATCGCATACTGTTGTGACTTGAGTCACAGAGGGCATTAATTGTTGACCCTGTGTACCGGGTGAACAGCTCGCTGTGATTCAGTGGCCGATACCGAAGTCCTTAGGTGAACCGGTGGACATCGCGAGCACGTGGAGTTGACGTACAAGGCTCAGGGGGAGGGCTATGGAAAACGAGTCGGAGCCCTACGTTCGCCTCGCCAGTCTGCGTATGTTGCACCATGTCGTGGCACAGCTCAACACCGCACGTAGTCTCGCGGACACGCTCCAGACCGTTGCCGACGGGGTGGTGGAGGGTCTGGGCTTCGAGATCGCGGCGGTGAATCTGGTGCGGGCAGACGGTGATCTCGTGGTCGCCGCCGTCGCGGGCAGCCCGGCGGCCGAGGCGATGATGGCGGGCCGGGTGGGCTCCCGCGCGTCCTGGGAGCGGCGGCTGACGATGGGCGAGCAGTGGGGAGTGCTCCGCTTCATCCCGCACACCGAGGGCTGGGTGCTGGACGGCGACGACGTGCCGCAGTGGCACACGCCCGGCAGGGCGCCCCGCTTCAGCGACGAGTGGCACCCCATGGACCGGCTCTTCGCCCCGCTGTACGCCTCGGACGGCGAGCTGCTCGGCGTGCTCTCGGTGGACAAGCCGCGCAACGGCAGGCGGCCCGGCGCCTGGGGCTGCGAGGCGCTGCAGATGTACGCGTCCCAGGCCGCCATCGCCATCAGCAACGCGCGGCTGCGCTCGAACATGCAGCGTGCGCTGGTCCGGCTGGAGCGCGAGCAGCAGGCGCTGCGCGCGAGCGAGGAGAGCTTCCGGCAGGCGTTCGAGTACGCGCCGAGCGGGATGGCCGTCGCCGAGATGGGCGGCGACCAGCACGGGCGGCTGCTGCGGATCAACGACGCGCTGTGCCGGCTGCTGGGCCGCCCGGCGTCGGCCATGCGGCGCTACTCGTTCTCCGACCTGGTCCACCCCGAGGACATCGGCACCCTGCTGCGGACCTCCGCCGAGGGCGGCCGGGCCGAGCTGCGGCTGGCCCGGCGCGACGGCTCGTACGTCTGGGTCTCGCTGCGCAACTCGGTCGTCGCGGACGCCGCCGACGGGCCGCGCTATCTGCTCACCCACGTGGAGGACATCGAGGACCGCAAGCGGCACGAGCTCCAGCTCGCCCACCGCGCCAGCCACGACTCGCTGACCGGGCTGCCCAACAGCGCCGAGCTGCGCGCCCGGCTCAAGTCCCGGCTGTGCGCCCAGCCGGGCCTGGCGGGGCGCACAGCCGGGACT
>NZ_JAAKZZ010000831.1 GCF_011045075.1 Streptomyces boncukensis | reverse complement strand
GTCGGAGATGGGTATAAGAGACAGCCCCCTCGCCCCCGGGCGGCCAGCCGCAGCGTGCGGCGCGCCCCGGCCACCACGGCCGGATCCACGAAGCGGCCGTCCGGCAGCGCCAGCGCCCCCGCTCCCGTCTCGGCGGCCCGGACGACCTGCTCGGCCCGCTCCACCTCCCGCGCCGTCGGCCGGTAGGCCCGCTCGATCACCGCCAGCTGCCGCGGATGGACGGCCGCCCGGCCCAGGAAGCCCGCCGCCTTCCCCTCCGCGCACGACGCCGCGAGCCCCGCCAGGTCCCGGATGTCCGGGTAGACCGACTGCGGCGGGGGCGCCAGCCCCGCGGCCCGCGCCGCGAGCACGGCGCGCCCGCGCGCGTAGGCCAGCCCTCCGTCGCCCTCCGGCACCCCGAGGTCGGCCCGCAGGTCCGCCTCGCCCAGGGCGATGCCGCGCACGGCGCGGTGGCAGGTCGCGATCTCGTACGCCCGCTCGACGCCCAGCGCGCTCTCCAGCAGCGCGTACAGCGGTGCGGCCCCGGCCGACCAGCCGGCGACGCGGGCGATGTCCGCCGGGGACGTCACCTTCGGCAGCCGCAGCGCCGCCAGCCCCGGCAGCGGGGCGAGGGCGCGGACGTCGTCCTCGGCCAGCGGTCCGTCCAGCGCGTTGACGCGTACGTGTACCGGGACCGGTCCCGGGGACGGGTCCGCGAGGAGCTCGGCCGTCGCCGCCCGCGCGTACGCCTTGCGTTCCGGCGCGACCGCGTCCTCCAGGTCGACCAGTACCACGTCCGCGCCGGAGTGCAGGGCCTTGGCGACCACCTGCGGGCGGTCGCCCGGGGCGTACAGCCAGGTGAGCGGAGTGACCGTCACAGCGTGCCCTCCTCCCGGAGCGCTGCTATCTCGGCCTCCGAGAGGCCGAGCGCCGTCAGGATCTCGTCGGTGTCGGCGCCGTGCGCGCGGCCCGCCCATCTGATCGCGCCCGGTGTCTCGGAGAGCCGGAAGAGGACGTTCTGCATCCGCACCGTGCCCAGGTCGTCGTCCGGGACCTCAGTGATCGAACCGAGCGCGCGGTACTGCTCGTTCGCCATCACGTCCCGTACGTCGTACACCGGCGCCACCGCCGCCTGCGCCTCCTCGAAGGCGCGGACGACCTCCGCCTCGTCGTGCCGGGCGATCCACGCGCCGACCGCCTCGTCCAGCTCGTCCGCGTGCGCGGCGCGGCCCGCGCCCGTCGTGAACCAGGGCTCGGACACCAGCTCCGGGCGGCCCACCAGGCGCAGCACGCGCTCCGCGATCGACTGCGCCGAAGCGGACACCGCCAGCCAGCGGCCGTCCGCCGTGCGGTAGGTGTTGCGCGGCGCGTTGTTCGCCGAGCGGTTGCCGGTGCGGGGCTGGACATAGCCCAGCTGGTCGTACCAGATCGGCTGCGGGCCGAGCACCGTCAGCATCGGCTCGATGATCGCCATGTCCACCACCTGGCCCCTGCCGGTGCGGTCCCGGGCCGTCAGGGCCGTCATCACCGCGTATGCCGTGGAGAGCGCCGCGATCGAGTCCGCGAGGCCGAACGGCGGGAGGGTGGGCGGCCCGTCCGGCTCGCCCGTGACCGCCGCGAAGCCGCTCATCGCCTCGGCGAGGGTGCCGAAGCCGGGGCGGTGCGCGTACGGCCCCCGCTGTCCGAAGCCGGTGACCCGGGCCAGGACCAGGCGTGGATTGGCGGCCGAGAGCTCGTCCCAGCCCAGGCCCCACTTCTCCAGGGTGCCGGGGCGGAAGTTCTCGACGACCACGTCCGCTTCGGCGGCGAGCCTGAGCAGCACCTCGCGGCCGCCGGGGGTGGACAGATCGAGGGTGAGGGTGCGCTTGTTGCGGCCGAGCAGCTTCCACCACAGGCCGACCCCGTCCTTGCTGGGGCCGTGTCCCCGGGACGGGTCGGGCCTGCGCGGGTGCTCGACCTTGATGACCTCGGCGCCGAAGTCGCCGAGCAGCGTGGTGGCGAGCGGACCCGCGAAGAGGGTGGCCAGGTCGAGGACGCGGAGGGAGGAGAGGGGGGAGGAG
>NZ_JAAKZZ010000830.1 GCF_011045075.1 Streptomyces boncukensis | reverse complement strand
CCGACTGCCCGCCCCTCCGACCGCCCGACCAGGAGAACCAGCCGGTCATGGCCGCTCCGCCCGGCCCCGCAGGCGCTACCGGCCCCGCAGCGGGCCGCTTCTGCCGACTGCGCGAACGGCTGCGGGCACACCCCTACGCCGTAGACGCGCTGGTCGCCCTCGCCACCCTCGCCGCTGTCCTCTTCTCCGCCTCGACCGAGACCCGCGCCGCCGACGGCGAGCCGCACTTCGGGGGGCGCGAGCTGACCACCCAGACGGTGCTGCTCGCCGTGCTCGCCTGCGGAACGCTGGTGCTGCGCCGCCGCGCGCCGATGCCGGTGCTCTGCGTCACCGGCCTGATCTCCGTCGTCGCCTTCGCCATCGACCCGGCCGAGGGCGCCCCCAGCGACGAGCGGGCGCCCATCGTCCTCGCCGCCGTCATCGCGCTCTACACCGTCTCCAACCGGACCAGCCGCAGCACCAGCTGGCGGGTCGGCGCGGTCACCGTGGTCGCGCTCACCGCCGCCGGGGTGCTGTTCGGCGCCCGGCCCTGGTACTCGCAGCAGAACCTCGGCATCTTCGCCTGGACCGGCATGGCCGCAGCCGTCGGCGAGGCCGTACGCTCCCGGCGCGCGGTGGTCGACGCCATCCGGGAGCGCGCCGAGCGCGCGGAGCGCACCCGCGAGGAGGAGGCGCGGCGGCGCGTCGCCGAGGAGCGGCTGCGGATCGCCCGCGAGCTGCACGATGTCGTGGCCCACCACATCGCGCTCGTCAACGTCCAGGCGGGCGTGGCGTCGCACGTCATGGACCGGCGCCCGGACCAGGCCAAACAGGCCCTCGCCCATGTGCGGGACGCGAGCCGGCACGCGCTGTCCGAGCTGCAGACCACCGTCGGGCTGCTGCGCCAGTCCGGGGAGAGCGCCGCGCCCACCGAGCCGGCCCCCGGGCTGGCGGTGCTGGACGACCTGCTCGACGGCTTCCGCAAGACGGGGCTCCAGGTGGCGCTGGAGGCGCCGGTGCCGCCCGCCGGGCTGGGGCCGATCTCCTCGGCCGTGGATCTGACCGCCTACCGGGTGGTGCAGGAGGCGCTGACCAACGTGCAAAAGCACGTCGGCACCGAGGCGCACGCCGAGGTCCGGCTCCACAAGCGGCGGGGCGATCTGGAGATCACCGTGCTGGACGACGGCGCGGGCGTCGGCGCCGACGACGTGGACCCGCCCGGCGAGGGCAACGGCGGGCACGGCCTGGTCGGCATGCGGGAGCGGGCCGCGGCCCTGCACGGCCACTGCGAGACCGGTCCGCTCGACGAGGGCGGCTTCCGGGTGTACGTACGCTTGCCGCTGGAGCCCGCCCCGTCGCACGAGGAGACGTCCGCATGATCCGTGTTGTGCTCGCCGACGACCAGGCGCTGCTGCGGAGCGCCTTCCGCGTCCTGGTCGACTCCGAGCCCGATATGGAGGTCGTCGGTGAGGCGGCGGACGGGGACGAGGCGGTCGCCCTGGTCCGGGAGGAGGGCGCCGACGTGGTGCTGATGGACATCCGGATGCCGGGCACCGACGGGCTCGCCGCCACCCGGGCGATCAGCGCCGATCCCCGGCTGACCGGGGTCCGGATCGTCATCCTGACCACCTTCGAGGTCGACGACTACGTGGTGCAGTCGCTGCGCGCCGGGGCCTCCGGCTTCCTCGGCAAGGGCGCGGAGCCGGGCGAGCTGCTGTCCGCGATCCGCACGGCGGCGAAGGGCGAGGCGCTGCTCTCGCCCGCCGCGACGAAGGGCCTGATCGCGAGGTTCCTGGCGCAGGGCGCGGCGCCGGAGGGCTCGGGTGGCGGCGGCGAGGGCAACGGCGGCGGCGGAGCCCGGCTCGCCGCGCTCACCGGGCGGGAGCGGGAGGTGCTGGCCCTCGTCGGGGGCGGGCTGTCCAACGACGAGATAGCGGAGCAGCTCACCGTGAGCCCGCTGACGGTGAAGACGCATGTCAACCGGACGATGGCGAAGCTGGGGGCGCGGGACCGGGCCCAGCTGGTCGTCGCCGCGTACGAGAGCGGCCTGGTCCGCCCGGCGGGCGGCGCCTGAGCTTTCGGAGCCCGGGGTGTGTCCGGCGGATCTTGCCGGCC
>NZ_JAAKZZ010000082.1 GCF_011045075.1 Streptomyces boncukensis | reverse complement strand
GGCGTCGGGGGCACCGGGGGCGTCGGCCAGCGCGTGCCAGGCGAGCCGGTAGCGCCACGCCTCGCGGCTCTGGTGCTCCTGGGACTCCTGGCGCCACTGGGCCAGCGCGGGCAGCACCTCGTCCAGCGCGGCGGCGTCGACGCGGAGCCGCTCGGCGAGTCCGGGCACGTCGGCCCGGTCCACGGCGTTCCAGAAGGCGGAGTCCCCCGGCCCGTCGGCCGGGGTCCGCGGGGCCGCCGGGTCCGGGCGCGGCTCCCAGTAGCGCCGCCGCTGGAAGGCGTAGGTGGGCAGGTCGACCAGGCGGGCGTCCTGGCCGTCGAAGAAGCCGGGCCACGCCACATGGACGCCCCGGGCGTGGGCGCGGCCGAGGGCGAGGACGGCCTCGCGGATCTCGTCCCGGCCCCTGCGCAGCAGGGGGAGGAAGGTGATGTCCTCGTCGGTGGCCAGGCAGTCGGGGCCGGTGGCGGTCAGCGCGGCGTCCGGGCCGAGTTCCAGGAAGGTGGTGACGCCGTCGGCCTCCAGCCGTCTGACGCCGTCGAGGTACCGGACGGGGTCGCGGATCTGCCGTACCCAGTGGTCCGCGGTGACCGGGCCCAGCGGTTCGCCGGTGACCAGGGAGACCAGGGGGATCCCGGGCGCCGCGTAGTCCAGGGACTCGGCGACCTTGCGGAAGTCCTCCAGCATCGGCTCCATCAGCGGGGAGTGGAAGGCGTGCGAGACGGCCAGCCGCCGGGTCTTGCGGCCCTGCGCCGCGAAGCTGTCGGCGATCCCGTCGACGGCGTCCACGGCGCCGGAGACCACCACGGACGCCGGGCCGTTGACCGCCGCGAGACCGGCCCGGTCGCCGAGCAGCGGGGCCACCTCGTCCTCGCCGGCCTGGACGGCGACCATCGCGCCGCCCTCCGGCAGCTCCTCCATCAGCCGGCCCCGGGCCGCGACGAGCGCCGCGGCGTCCTCCAGGGTCAGGACCCCGGCGACATGCGCCGCGGCCAGCTCGCCCACGGAGTGGCCCGCGACGAAGTCCGGGGCCACGCCCCAGGAGGCCAGCAGGCGGAAGAGCGCGACCTCGACGGCGAACAGCGCGGGCTGGGTGTACCCGGTCCGGTCGAGGGCGTCCCCGTCGCTCCAGACCACCTCGCGCAGCCCGCGCTCCAGGTGGCGGTCGAGCGCCGTGCACACCTGGTCGAAGGCGGCGGCGAAGGCGGGGAAGGTGCTGTGCAGTTCCCGGCCCATGCCCACGCGCTGAGCGCCCTGGCCGGTGAAGAGGAAGGCGGTGAGCGCGCGCGACGGCGCGACGTCCTGCGCCGTGCCGGGCGACGGCTCGCCGTTCACCAGGGCGGTCAGCTCGCGCAGGAGGGCCTGCTGGCCCTCCGCGACGACGACGGCGCGGTGCTCCAGCGCAGCGCGGGACGTGGCCAGCGAGAAGGCGACGTCCACCGGGTCCAGTTCGGGGCGCGGGGCGAGGTGGGCCAGCAGCCGGGCGGCCTGCTCGCGCAGCGCGTCGCGGGACGCGCCGGACAGCAGCCACGGGGTGACGGGGACGACGGTGCCGGGGCGGTCCCGGTCCGTGGCACCGGGCGCGGCACCGGGCGCGGCACCAGGCGCGGCTGTCGGGCCCGGTGCCGCGTCCGTCTCGGTGCCGTCCGCCGCGCGGTCGCCCGCGCCGTCACCGGAGGCGGCTGCGGACCCGTCCCCGGACGCGACGCCGTGACCTTCTCCTTCGCTGTCAGGGCCGCTGTCAGGCTCGCTGTCGGCGCCGCTGTCGGCGGGCGGTTCCTCGATGATGACGTGGGCGTTGGTGCCGCTGACGCCGAAGGAGGAGACGCCCGCGCGGCGGGGGCGGCCGTCGCGGGGCGGCCAGGGCATGGCCTCGGTCAGCAGCTCCACGTCTCCGGCGGACCAGTCGACCTGCGTCGAGGGCTCCTCGGCGTGCAGGGTGCGGGGCAGCGTGCTGTGCCGCATCGCCATGACCATCTTGGCGATGCCGCCGACCCCGGCCGCGGCCTGCGCGTGGCCGATGTTGGACTTGAGGGAGCCCAGCCACAGCGGCCGGCCCTCCGGGCGGCCCTGGCCGTAGGCGGCGATCAGGGCCTGGGCCTCGATCGGGTCGCCGAGCCGGGTGCCGGTGCCGTGCGCCTCGACGGTGTCGACGTCGGCGGGGGTCAGCCCGGCGTTGGCGAGGGCCTGTTCGATGACGCGCTGCTGGGCCGGGCCGTTGGGCGCGGTGAGGCCGTTGGAGGCGCCGTCCTGGTTGACGGCGGAGCCGCGTACCACCGCCAGCACCGGGTGGCCGTTGCGGCGGGCCTCCGACAGCCGCTCCAGCAGCAGCCAGCCGACGCCCTCGCCCCAGCCGGTGCCGTCGGCGGCGGCCGAGAACGCCTTGCAGCGGCCGTCGGGCGCCAGGCCGCCCTGGCTGCTGAAGCCGATGAACGCGTCCGGGGACGCCATCACGTTGACGCCGCCGGCCAGCGCCAGGGTGCACTCGCCGGAGCGCAGGGACTGGGCGGCCCAGTGCAGTGCGGCGAGCGACGAGGAGCACGCGGTGTCGACGGTCACCGCGGGGCCCTCCAGGCCGAGGCTGTAGGCGACCCGGCCGGAGGCGATGGCTCCGTTGCTGTGGTTGTAGGGGTAGTCGTGGTAGACCATGCCGACGAAGACGCCGGTGGCCGTGGAGCGCAGCGCCGAGGGGTCGATCCTGCCGCGTTCCAGGGCCTCCCAGGCGGTCTCCAGTAGCAGCCGCTGCTGCGGGTCCATTTCCCGGGCCTCACGCGGGCTGATCTTGAAGAATTCCGCGTCGAACTCATCGGCCGAGTGCAGGAATCCACCGCGCCGTGTGTAGCTCTTTCCGGGCTTTCCGGGCTCCGGGTCGTAGATTCCTTCGAGGTCCCAGTCGCGGTTCTCCGGGAAACCCGAGGTGGCGTCCTTTCCGGCCGCCACCAGTTCCCACAGGTCTTCCGGGCTGTCCACCCCTCCCGGATAGCGGCAGCTCATGGCGACAATGGCAAGCGGCTCCCGGGCCCGATCCCTGGTCTCCTGGAGCCGTCGCCGGGTCTGTTTCAGTTCGGCGGTGGCACGCCGGAGATAGTCGCGCAGCTTGTCGTCACTCACCAACAACACCAACCAATCTGCCGCGGAGAGAGATGTCCGGGCCCGGCGCCGGACCCGGATCAACGGTTCACCAGTGCGGTGGCTCTAGGCGCGGGCGGCTTCCATCACCTTGCGGACGGCGGCAGCGGTGCGGTCCACGTTCTCCTGCGCGGAAAGCGGGCGCAGTTCGGCCGAGAGGATTTCCGCGGAGATCCGCACATCGACGCCCTTGGCGTCGAGTTCCCGGATGAGCCGCACCAGGTCGAAATCACCCTCGCCGGGCAGCTTGTTGTGGTGCAGGCAGTCGTCGAGACGCGACTCGTGGGGCTCGGCCGCCGCGTCCCGCAGCTCCAGGCCGAAGATCTTGTCGGCGGGCAGCCGGTCGAGCGCCGTCCACGGGTCGGGGTCCCGGAAGAAGTGCCAGGCGTCCACGACGAACCCGCCGTTGGGGCGGTCCGCGTCGAGAATGAGGTCGGCGGTGTCGGCGTAGTCGAAGCCGGGGTGGACCGACTGGGTCTCCATGGCGACCGAGACGCCGTGCTCGGCGGCCCGGTCGCAGACGGCGGCGAAGCGCTCCACGACCTCCGCGTGGGGCGGCAGGTCGGTCGGCGTCATGATGACGGTCTTGATGCGGTCGATGCCGAAGGTCCCGCACAGCTCGTACATGTGCTGCTCGCGGTCGCGGGCCATCTGCTGATACTCGGGGTAGCTGTCGCCGAAGTGCCAGGCGAAGAGGATCTGCAGCTCGCCGATGGCCACACCGTGGCTGTCCAGTACGCCCCGCAGCTCGTCGGCGCTGCGGTTCTTCAGCAGCTCGTCGAATTCGTCCGCGTCGAACCCTATTCCGGTGACCTCGTCCGACGAGGCAGCGGCGACACGTTCGTCAAAGGAGTAGCGAGGCGTTTCCCCCAGCGGAGCTCCGAGGAGGTGCAGATAAGGCAGGAACACGCCCTGCCGGTCGAGCAAACCCATATTCCGTGACTCCCGTTCGGATATTGACAGGGATCCGTGAACCGCGTCCCATTGAAGCTGAGCGGGTCGCGCCGACACCACAGGATCACCCCCCTAAGCGGAACCCCCACACCCCTAAGAATGAGCTCGTCAGGGGCTGGGCCCTGACGACGGCTGGGTGCTGTGCGTAGCATCGGCTCAGCGCCGCTTCGCATCGGCCGATACCGCTGCACCGGCCCGCAGCAAACCTTCCTGCACGCACGGCACGAAAGGCCCCGGAATGACCACGCTCTCTTCCGACCGTGTCCGCACGACACTGGACGCACTTTACGCCGACGAGAAAGTGAAGGACGAACCTGTCGTCGCCGCTGTCGTGGCCAAGAACCGCCCGCTGGGTTCGTATACGCACCAGGAGCAGACCGAGATGCTGGCCGAGGCGTATATCTCGGTTCCGCGCGAAGTCGGGGACCTGCTCTATGTGCTCGCCAGGAACCGGGGTGCGAAGCGCATCGTCGAGTTCGGCACGTCCTTCGGGATCTCCACCCTCTTCCTGGCGGCGGCAGCGCGCGACAACGGCGGCGAGGTGATCACCACCGAGTGGCACGCGGGCAAGGCCGAGGTCGCGGCGAAGAACATCGGCGACGCCGGGTTCGAGGACATCGTCGACGTCCGGGTGGGCGACGCGCTGGAGTCCCTCAAGGAGCTGCCCGGACCGGTGGACATGGTCTTCCTGGACGGCTGGAAGGACATCTACCTGCCGGTCCTCCAGGTGCTCGAACCCTCCCTCGCGCCCGGCGCCCTGGTGGTCGCGGACGACATGGGAACCCTGCCGGAGCAGCCGTACTTCGACCATGTGCGGGCCGGCGGCTACCACACCGTGCAGGTGCCCATCGGCGACGGCCTGGAGATCTCCACCCGGGTCGACTAGCCCGTGTCCGGCGGATCCTGCTGGGCCGAGGCTGCCCCTGCGGGGCGCGGGGCTCGTGTCCACAGCGGCTTCGCCGCGGGGCGCGCGCAACCACACACCACCCGCAGACTGCGACGAAACAGCAAGGGGCGGCCCGGACCCGGCGGGGGTCCGCCGGGTGCCGTTCGCACCGGCCTCACACCCCCGCGCCGAAATCCATCGGAAGCTCGTCCCGCCGTTTGATGCCCAGCTTGCGGTACACCCGGGTCAGGTGCTGCTCGACGGTGCTGATGGTGACGTAGATGCGCGCGGAGATCTCCCGGTTGGTGTAGCCCGCGGCAGCCAGCAGCGCCACCCGCCGCTCGGAGCCGCTGAGCTTGGCGAACTTGTCCCCCTGCCCCGGTGCCCCGCTCTCCTGCGGGACCGGGGCGCGGACGGGGACCGGCGGCGGCGCGGCGGCGGCCGCCGCGGCGGGGCGCGCCTTCTTCCCCTGGTGGCCCCGGGTGAGCCGGCGCGCCCTGCGGGCCGCCGTCCTGGCCTTGGTCTCCTCGCCCAGCAGGTGGTACGCCTGGCTGAGGTCGGCCAGCACGCGGGAGCTCTCGTACCGGTCGTCCACCCGCTGGAGCATGCCGAGCGCCCGTTCGAGGAGCGGGGGGCGCTCCACCGGCGGGCGCAGCGCAGCAGCGCAGCGCAGGGTGGCGCCGTGCGCCCTCGGCAGCAGCTCGCTCGTGCCGAACCAGGCGAGTTGCTCCTCGATCAGCGCTGCCGCCTTGTCCCGGCGCCCCAGCAGCAGCCATGTCTCGGCGGCGCCGACGCGCCAGGGCGCGAGGGCGGGGGTGTCGACGTCCCACTGCCGCATCCGCTCGCCGCAGGCCATGAAGTCCGCGAGCGCTCCGTACAGCCGCCCCGCCGCGAGGTGGTGGCGGCCGCGTGCGTACAGGTAGTGCAGGCCGGCGCGGGTGTCGAAGAGCGCCGGGTTGATGGGGCGGCTGACGCACTCCGCGGCGGCCTGGTGGTTGCCGGCCGCGGTGTGCGCCTCGATGAGGGTGGCCAGCAGCAGCCCAAGGCTGTCGTTCCACTCGTGGTGCGTGACATGGGCCATCAGTTCGTCGGCCCGCTCCACGGCCTCGGTCAGCCGGCCCTGGCGCAGCGCGACCAGGGCCCGGAAGCAGTGGGCCACCACCCGCCACACGGGCGCGTCCTCCGGCATGCCGAGGCCCCGGTCGCACCAGCGCGCGGCGTCGTTCAGCGCGTCGCTGTAGACGAGGGTGAGCAGGGCGCAGACGTAGACGTCGACGTCCTCTCCGGCCGCGGCCTCCTCGTCCGGCACCCGGACGGCCCGCCGCATCGCGGACGCGTCGTCCGTCCGGGTCAGCACCGTGACCAGGGCCTCGCAGGTACGCAGCAGCGGGGTGCCGTCCCGCTCGGCGCCCGGGTCCAGGTCGAGCTCGGCGGGCCGGGGGACGCCGGCGCGGTCCAGCAGCCCGGGGTAGTTGGCGGCCAGCGTCAGGCAGACGAGCCGCCACCAGGCCCGCTCCCCCTCCCGCGTGGGCCGTTCGGACACCGCCACATGCCGGATGATCTCCAGCGCGTCGTCGAAGTGGAGTGAGGCCAGCCGGGCGATGGCGACCCGCAGCGACTCGGCGCCGCCCAGCTCGTCGGCGAGGATCGGGGTCTTGAGGGCGAGCAGCCGGGCGTCGGCGGCGCCGAGGTCGATGAGGCTGTACAGCTCGGCGATCCGCCGCTGGTAGACGTAGTACAGATTCTTGTCGGTGCAGCAGGCGACGGCGAACTGGAGGCAGCTGATGGCGCGCCGGATGTCGTGCTCGGCCAGCGCCTCGCGGACGGCCTCGTCGAGCACGGGCAGGACCCACTCCTGGGGCAGCGGCCCCACCGAGCGGAGCCGTTCGACGACGGCGCCCGTCGGCTCCCCGGCCTCGTAGAGGAGTTGGGCCGCCCGGTAGCCGACCTGGCTCAGCGCCTCGGCGGGCATCGCGGCGAGCAGGGCCGAGGCGACGGCGGGGTGCCGGAACCGGGAGCCGCTCAGCAGTCCGACCGCGTTCATCTGCTCCAGCGCCCGCCGGGTCCTGGGCACGCCGACCCGGCTGAGCCGGCCCACCAGGGACAGGTCCCTGGTGTCGCCGAGGACGGCGAGGCAGCGGGTCACCTCCAGCGCGACGGCTCCCGCACGGCGGGCGCAGAGGTCGACGGCCTCCTGGAAGTTGTGGCCGGTGGGCGGGCCGTCAGACCAGCCGTCCTCCAGCAGCGCGTTGACGAGGAGGGGGTTGCCGCCGGTGAGTCCATAGTAGCGGGGGGCGAGTTCGGCCGCCCGGCGCCGGCCCCACCGGGCGGCGAGCCGCTCGGCGATGCCCTCCACGGTGAGCACGTCCACCCGGATCCGGCGGACCCCCGGCCGCTGGAGGAAGGAGCGCAGCGCGGCGGGGGCTTCGTCGCCGCGCGCCGGGTCCCAGGTGAGGACGAGGGCCAGCGGGCCGCCGCCGCGCAGCGCGTGCGCCGCGTACTGGAGGCAGTGCAGCGACTCCTCGTCGGCGAACTGGACGTCGTCCACGGCGATGAGCACCGGGCCGCGCGCGGTCGCCGCCGCGATGGCGCTGCACGCGTCACGGGCGACGGCACCGAGGTCGCCCGCGTGCGCACACCCCGGGCCCATGGGCTCCGCGTGGCGCCCCTGTGACAGTTCTGTTAAACCCAGAATCTTTTCCAGGGTCGTGTAGGGCAGGCACCGCTCGGCGCGCGAGCTGACCACGTGCAGCACGGTGACACCGGCCGCGGACGCCCGGTCCATGAGTATCCGCAGGGTTTCCGTCTTGCCCATGGCGGAAAAACCGCTGATCACCGCGATAACACTGTCTCCGGCGACGGTGTCGGTGACCAGCTCGTCCAGTCGCGTTCTGATGTCACTGTTTTCCGCGAACAATACACACCCCCGTAGACAGCCCGAATCCGACCGAAATAGCTGGATGCGCCTTACCCAGGCATGGCGTGGACCCTACCAACCGGCCCCACCCCTGCCACCCCCTAGGAGTCAGGGGTTTCCGGCACCCGGGCGAGAGCGTACGTTTACGGGTGCACGCTCCCGTGCCTTGGAAAACTCCAGGTCAGCGGCGAGTGAACAAGTCGAGGAGGACGCAGCACCCCCTGGTTGCGCTTGGGGCACCCTTGACCAAGACTTTGCTGCCTCCGGTTGACCCCCACCTTGCACTCTCCCTACGGTATCCGTCATAAACAGTTTCGGTCGAGTCGGTCAGCTGCCGGATTCGGCAGTGACACCGGATCAGCTCGGCCGGACGGTCAGATTCGGGGGACTGTTGCTGTTGTTGGCGGAACGTGCACACACAGTGGGCCGACTTGCCGTATGGCTCGACTCGGCCAACCGGGGAACACCTTTCACGGGGATGATCAGCGGGCCCGTCGGTATGGGCAAAACACTACTTCTCCATAAACTCGAAGAACACGCGGCGGCAAACGGTTTCGCCGTTCTCGGCGCGAGCTGTCAGCGCACCGAGCAGGACCGCCCGTATGCGGCCCTGCACCGGCTGCTCGACGGGGCCGGACTGTTCCGCGCCCCCGCCGAGGAGGCCCGGGACGCCACCCGGCGGGCCCTGCAGGCGATCGGGCAGCGGGCCGGCGGCCGCAGCGTACTGCTCGGCATCGACGACCTGCAGTACGCCGACCCCCAGTCGCTGCGCTGCCTCTACCACCTGGCGCACCAGGTCACCTCGGTGCCGCTGGCCGTCGTGTGGACCTGGGACCAGACGGGCGAGGGGCGCGCGGCCCCGCTCCTGGAGGAGCTCACCTCCCGCCCCGCCACGCACCGTCTCCGGCTGGGACCGATCTCCGTACCCGACGTCGCGGAGCTGATGGACGACCGGTCCGGGCCGCGCGACGGCGGCGACAGCGCCGACAGCGGCGACGCCTGTGATGACGGCGAGCGCGGCTGCGCCGGCGGCGACAGCGCCGCGGACGCCTACCACGCCCTCTCGGGCGGCAACCCGCTGCTGGTGGCGGCGCTGCTGCGGGGCGGCGACGGGCCCGGATTCCGCCGGGCCGCGCTGGCCTGCGTACGCCGCGCCGGCCAGTCCGCCGTCCGGGTCGCCCGGTCCGTCGCCGTACTGCGCGAGCACGCGACCGTGCACCGGCTCAGCAGGCTGAGCGGCAGCAGCATCCCGGCGGTCCGGGACGCCGTGCGCAAACTCACCGCGGCGGGCGTACTGGAGTGGTCGGACCGGCCGGAGGAAGCGGAGGGGCCGCGCTTCCGGCACCCCGCCGCCGCCGACGCCGTGCTCCAGGACGCCGGGCAGCGCAACCGGACGCGGCTGCGGCACGACGCGGCGCGGCTGCTGCATCTGGAGGGCAGCCCCACCACCGCGATCGCCGACCAGCTCCTCGCGGCGGGCCCGCTGCGGGAGGACTGGGTGCCGTCCGCCCTCCAGGACGCCGCGGCCCGCGCCCTGACGGCCGATCAGGTCTCGCTGTCGCTCCGCTATCTGCACCTGATGCGCGCCAGCTGCCCCGACGGGCCCGCGCGGCACACCGCGACGGCCCGTATCGCGGCGGTCAACTGGCTGCGCTCCCCCGGGGACCCGGGGCCCACCCGCGCCGCCAAGAGCCCGGTCCTGCGGGACGAGGTGGCCCCCGACGCCGGCTGGGCGATGGCCGAGCTCCTCCTGTGGCACCTGCGGTTCACCGACGCCGAGGAAGTCGTACGGCACCTGCGCGCCAGGGAGCGCGAGGGGCACGCCCCGGACCCCGGCGCGCACTCGGCGCGGTCCGAGGCGCTGCAGCTGCTGGCCGCCGTCTCCTACCCGGGGGTCGCCGCCCGCTTCGGACCGTCGGCCGGCCTCGGCTCCCGCTGGCCGGAGGCGACGGCGCTGGCCACCCACCCGCCGATGCTGCGCGCCCGCCTCGCGCTCGCCCGGGTGCTGTCCGGGCAGACGGACGGGCACACCGTGGCCCAGGCCGAGCAGGTGCTCCAGGACGGCGGCTTCTCGCACGCCTCCCTCGGCAACCTCACCCCGGCGCTGCTGTCCCTGGTCTACGCCGACCAGCTCGACTCCGCCGTCCTGTGGTGCGACCGCTTCCTTAACGGCCCGAGCAGCCACGACCTGCCCGCCTGGCGGTCCCTCATCGGCTCGATCAGCGCCCTGGTCTCCTTCCGGCAGGGGCATCTGGACCGCGCGCGGGAGGAGGCGGAGAAGTCGCTGGGCTGCCTGGCGGGCGAGAGCCCCGACTGGAACAGCGGCTCCGCGCTGACGCTGGCCACGCTCGCCGAGGTGCACACGGCCGTCGGCGACCGGGACCGGGCCGCGGAGCTGTTCTCCCGGCCGGTGCCCGCGGCGCTCTTCGCCACCCGGCCGGGGCTGCACTACCTCCACGCGCGCGGCAGGCTCCATCTGGCCTCGGGCCGCGCCCGCGCCGCGCTGAACGACTTCCTCGCGTGCGGCGAGCGGATGGCCGCCTGGGACATGGACACGCCGTCCCTCGTGCCCTGGCGGACGGCGGCTGCCGAGGCGTGGCTGGAGCTCGGGGAGCGCGGGCAGGCCCGGAAGGTGCTGGAGACGAACGCCGCGCTCGGCGACGCCCGGCTGCCGCGGGCCCAGGGCCTCGGGCTGCGCGGCCTGGCCGCTGCCAGCGACGTACAGGAGCGGCTGCCGGTGCTGGAGAAGGCGCTGCACGCGCTGCAGCAGAGCGGTGACCGCTACCAGGCCGCCGAGACCCTCGCCGACCTCAGCGAGACGTACCAGGCGCTGGGCGACAAGGCCAAGGCGCGCACCGCCGCGCGCCGGGCCCGCCGGATCGCGGAGAGCTGCCGCGCGGACCGGCTCTGCTCGACGCTGGTGTCCACCGCGGTGCCGCCCCTCGCAGCGTCCGAGCCGAACGGCGCCCTCGGCGGCGCCGAGTCCGGCTCCGGGACCGGCTCCGGGACCGGGACCGGCGCCGCCGACGACAAGTTCGCGCGGCTGAGCGAGTCCGAGCGGCGGGTGGCCGTGCTGGCGGCGCAGGGGTACACCAACCGGGAGATCTCCGAGAAGCTGCATGTCACGCTCAGCACGGTGGAGCAGCATCTGACGCGGGTGTACCGCAAGATGCGCATCAGAAAGCGGGACGAGCTGCCGACGGAGTTCCGGATCGACGTGCCGCAGGGCTGCTGACACTCATGTGACGCTCACGCGTCGTCGTAGAACAGCAGTCCGGCGGCGCGCATGTCGCCCAGCCAGGTGTCGAACTCGAAGCGCACCCACAGCGGGTCGGACTCCCAGTGCCGGGCGAGCGCCGCCACGGCGGGTTCGAGCTGGCCCGCGTGCTGCTGGAGGGCGATCCACATGGCGGCCATGGGCGGCGCGTACCGGTACGACTCGGCGGCCCACTCGCTGTACAGCTCCAGGCATCCATCGTCCAGAACGGTGACCGTCATGTCCCGTGCGAGCCTGATCGTCACGCACCTCCTGGGCCGGTCAGCGGGCGACCTAGAGTAACCGAGGGCCATGGCGTGGGCGCAAGGATCCGGAAACGGAAGGAGCCGGTCGCACGCGACGGGGGGCACATGCGACCGGCGGTCTTGGGCGGGCGGGCGGAGACGGAGCGGCCGGAGCCTGTCCGGATCCCGCGCCTTCCGGGGCGCGTCCGGCAAGCCCCGCCGGCCCCCGCCGGCCCCGGGGCCTAGCCCGCTGCGCTCAGCGTCGTCACCCCGTCGGTGAGGTTCTTGGAGAGGGTCTCGCCCATCTGGTTGCCCAGCTCCTCGGCGCCCGCGCCGTCGAGCTCCACCCGGTGCGTGATCCGGGCGCCGTCGCCGGCGGCCTCGACCCGGCAGCTGGTGCGGAGCAGCACCGTCTCGTTGACCGGCGACTCCATGACGAAGCTCTGCTGGTCCACCACCGCGGTGAGGGTGAACGGCACCTCACCGTAGCCGTTGGTGATCACACCCTCGGTGCCGGAGGCGAACGGGCCCTTCAGCTCGACCTTGGTGGTGCCCGGGTTCCACTGCGGCCAGGTGGCGAGGTCGACATAGCGCTCCCACACCGCGCTCACTGAAACGGCGCCCTCGGCACTCACTTCGTGATTCCACATGATGACTCCTGATATCGCTTTTCCTATGGGGCGTTTTCTACTTGTTTCAGCGAGCGGTGGTGGGCACCGGCTCCCGCTGGGTTTCCGCACGCGGCGCTTCCTCCGCTTCCGGGGAAGCTCCGTGCGAAAGATGAGGCAGCCAGCGCAGTACGCGCGGCATATACCAGTTCTTTTCACCGAGCAGCATCATGCAGGAGGGCAGGAGCACCATGCGTATGATGGTCGCGTCCAGCAGCACGGCGACGGCCAGACCGATTCCCATCTGCTTCATGTCCTGCATGGACAGCGTGGCGAAGACGGAGAACAGGGCGATCATGATGACGGCGGCTCCGGTGATGGCTCCCGAAGTGGCCCGCACGCCCTGCCGGATCGCCTCTCGGGTGGGAACTCCGCGGTCGTACATCTCCCGGATCCGGGAGACGACGAATACGTGGTAGTCCATGGAGAGCCCGAAGAGGACGACCAGGATGAAGAGCGGCATCCACGCCTCGATGACGCCGACGGGCTCGGTGTTGAGCCGGTCCGCCGCCCAGCCGCGCTGGAAGATTCCGACCAGCACACCGTAGGTGGCCACAACGGACAGCGTGTTGAGCAGAACGGAGACGATGGCGATCGGCAGGGAGTGGAAACTGACCAGCATGATCAGGAAGGTGACCCCCACGATGAAGAGGAACACCGGCAGAATGCTGTCGCCGAGCTGGTCGTTGAAGTCGACCGACGAGGCCAGTTCGCCGGTCACATAGGCGTGGGAGACGGCCGGGGCGAGCTTCCCGGGGACGAGGTCGTCGCGCAGGGTGCTCAGCGCCGCCTTGCTGCGCGCGTCCGCGCCGTCCCCGGCCAGCGGCACCCTGATCTCGGCGACGTTCTGCTCCTGGTACACGACGGTCCGCACGCCCTTGCCGAAGTCCTCGCTGCCGCGCGCGGCCCGGGTGAAGTCGGCCAGCGCCGCCTTGGTGCCGGGCGCGGTGATGTCCTCGGCGCTGACGACCACCGTCGCCGGGGCCGGACCGCCGGGAAAGGTCTTCGAGATCCGTTCGTAGCCGTCGCGCAGCGGCGCCGAGGAGGGGAGCTGCTTGTCCGGTCCGAGCTGCTCGGTCTTCATGTCGAGCGCGGGGTAGGCCATGGCCAGCAGCGCGCCGGTGGCCAGCACCAGGAAGAGCCCGGGGGCCGCCAGCACCGGCCACAGCAGCGCGCCGGCGACCGCGCCGCTGCGCCGCGGGCCGCGCCGCCGCGTTCCGCCGAGGAACGGCACCTTGCCCTTGTTCACCCGGTCGCCCAGCAGGGACAGCATCGCCGGGAGCACCGTCACCGACCCCACCATCGCGATGAACACGACCAGGATCGTGGCGACGGCGAAGCCCTTGAAGATGAGCAGCCCGGACAGGAACATCCCGGACATGGCGACGATCACCGTGAACCCGGAGACCAGCACGGCCCGGCCCGAGGTGTCCGCCGCGATCCGCAGCGCCGCCTCGGGGTCCCGGCCCGAGGCCCGCTCGTCCCGCTCCCGCCGCAGATAGAAGAGGCAGTAGTCGATGCCCACCGCGAGGCCGATCAGCAGCATGACCGAACTCGTGGTCTCGAACATGTGCATTTTCACGCTGACGAGCGCGAGCAGTCCACTGGCCGCCACAAAGGCCGTCATCGCGAGCAGGACCGGCAGCAGCGCGGCGACCAGTGCGCCGAAAGCGATGAGCAGAATACCGAGGGCCAGCGGAACAGCGGTCCATTCGGCCTTTTTGAAGTCGTCTGCCATCAGGTCGTCGAGCCAGTGTTCCGCACTGGCCTCACCGAACTGGTGGATGCTGACGTCGTCGTGGTCGCGCTCGGCGGTGGTGATGACGTCCAGCACGGGCTGTACACGGTCGGCCGCGGTGTCGGATTTCCCCTTCACCTCGAAGGTGATGAGCGCGGACTTTCCGTCCTCGGAGCGCAGCGGGCCCGACACGCCCTGGACTTTTCCGGTCTCCTTGATGTCGCCCATGAGTTCCCGGGCCACGCGCACCTGGCGCCCTTCGGACCCGGAGGTGACCATCACCATTTCATCGGCGGGGTCGTTGATTCCGGCGTCCTCCAGAATCTGCCGCGCGCGGGCCGAGTCCCCGGCGTCCAGTTCCGCCTGGCTGGCCTCGTGCAATCCCTGCATCCCGCCGACGCCCGAGGCGACGAAAACGAAAAGCAGCCAGCCGATGACCGCCGTCTTGCGATGTCGGGTACTCCAGCCCCCGAGCCGGGCTGCGACGCTGCGCCTGGTGCCTGCCATAACGCTCCATCCCAGGACAGCGTGCCCGCCCCGTCGAAACTGTTTACCACCTACATCGTTGAGTTTAGGTTATACGCAGATCCCGGGACCCTGTCAACGGATCCCGGGGGGCGGACAGCTGGCGGAGGGGGCGTCAGTCGCGCCCGGCGCGGAAGATGTCGATGTCCCCGAGGCTGGTGCGGGCGCGCACGGCGAGCGTCTCGGCCGCCTCGCCCGGGCCGCCGACGGACTCCAGGGAGCTGCGCACCTGGCCCGCCTTGGAGTCGGCGTCCAGCCAGACGGCCGTGCCCTCGCGCACCCCCACCTGCAGATCGCCGGCGCTGGTGTCCAGCTCCAGCGCGCCGCGGACCGCCTCGGCGATCCGGATGGCGCCGTTCGCGGACCTGGCGGTCACCGAGGCGTGGGCCCGGCCGATGGAGATGTCGCCGTTGGCGACCTTCAACCGCAGCTCGCCCCGGGCCTCGTCCACCCGGGTGGTCCCGTTGGAGTTCTTCAGCTCGGCGGAGCCGCCCAGCTCGCCGGCGCGCAGGGCGCCGGAGGCCGTGGTGAGTTGGGCGCTGCCCGCGGCGTACTCCACGGCGACGTCGCCGTACTGCGTCACCGCGTGCACCGCGTCCGCGCGCGCGACGAGGATGTCGCCCGCCGAGGACTTCAGCCGGCAGTCCCCCAGCCGCCCCGTACAGGTGAAGTCCCCCATCGAGGCGGTGCCGTGCACCTCGGAGCCCTCGGGCAGGGTGATCTCCACCGAGACCGAGCCGGGCCTGCTGAACAGGCCCCGCCCCTTGGGCGTGGCGACCAGCAGCCTGCCGTCCGCGTACGAGACGCGGGTCTGGTCCGCCGCCTTCACATCGGCCTCGCGGTCCGGGTCGCCCGGGTGCACGGCCACCGTGCTCTCCGGCAGCCCGGACGCGGCGATACGGGTGGTCCCGACGGCGACGTGGAGCGTGAGGGAGACCGGCGCGGGGGTGTCGAAGCGAGGCATGAGAGGTCCTGTCGTCTGTCGGATTCCGGTCACGGCACTAGGTGTTCCTAGCGGACCCACCCCGTGAAGCTCTGGCGTCCCCAGCTTCCACCGCGCTGGGACGGCGCCGTACCGGCCGCCGGCTCCACCGCCGCCGAGACCGCACGCACCAGCCAGGCGTTGAGCGAGAGCCCCTCGCCCGCCGCCGCCTCCTCGGCGCGCTGCTTGAGATGGGTGGGCAGCCGCAGGTTGATCCGCGCGGTGCCGCCGTCCTCCACCGGGGGCGCCTGCGGGGCGGCCTGCGGCGCGGGCGCGGGCCCCGCGTCCTCGTCGGGCCGGTCGCCGGCCGGGGCGTACGGGGGCGCGGTGACGACGAAGTCGGGGTCGAGCCCGCGCAGACGTACGTCCACGGAGCCCGGCGCCAGCTCGCGGGTGATCTCGCCCATGGCGTCCGAGAGGACGTTCAGCAGCGCGAGCCGGGCGGCCGACTCCAGCGGAGCGGCCAGGCGTTCGGCGAGGGCACGGGACTCCTCGCCGCCGGATTCCGCGGCTGCCGCGAGTTCATGGCGGAGGTTGTCGACGTACGGGGTGAGATCCATGGCGTCATTATGGCGCCACACCGCACCGGAGTGGCTCAGTCCGGCACGTTGCAGCCGGGACAGGGCGGGGTGCGCTGCTACGTTGCGGGAATGGGGCACGACCACGGACCCGGGTCCGCCGGCAGCCGGCACCGCGGGCCGCTCGCCATCGCCTTCTTCCTCACCCTCGGCTATACGGCCGCCGAGGTCGTCGGGGGCGTCGTCTTCGACTCCCTGGCGCTGCTGTCGGACGCGGCGCACATGGGAACGGACGTGATCGGGCTGGGCATGGCGCTCGCCGCGATCACGCTGGCCCGGCGGGAGGGGCCGCGCCGGCGCACCTACGGCACCTACCGGCTCGAAGTGCTGGCGGCGCTCGCCAACGGGCTGCTGCTGTTCGGGGTGGCCGTCTATGTGCTCGTCGAGGCCGCGCTGCGCTGGGGGGCGCCGCCCGAGGTGCCGGGGCTGCCGCTGCTGCTGGTCGCGGCGGGCGGCCTGGCCGTCAACCTGGTCAGCTTCCGGTTGCTGGCCTCGGGGGCGAAGGAGAGCCTGAACCTCAAGGCCGCGTATCTGGAGGTGCTGGGCGACCTGCTCGGCTCGGTCGCGGTGCTGGTGGGCGCCGGGCTCATCCTGCTGACCGGCTGGCGGTACGTGGACCCCGTGCTGGGCGCCGGGATCGGGCTGTTCATCCTGCCGCGCGCCGCCCGCGTCATGGGCCAGGCGCTGCGGATCCTGATGGAGACGGCCCCGCCGGGGCTGGACGTGGCCGCCGTCGAGGCGGATATCGCGGCGCTGCCGGGCGTCGTCGAGGTGCACGACCTGCACATCTGGACGCTCACCTCCGGCATGGACGCGGCGAGCGGACATGTGGTGGCGGACCCGGGCCACCGGCCGACGGACGTGCTGGAGGGGGTGCTGGACCGGCTGGACGAGGAGTACGGCATCACGCACGCCACGATTCAGGTCGAAGAGCCAGGGCAGCGGCGGGACGTCCCCCGGCACCCCACCCATTAGAGGGTGTTCCGTCCTGGATTGCGCACGTCACATTCAAACCCCCCCGCCCTGTGACGCTTGTCTCCGCGGGGCTATGTCACAGGGGTCCGGGGCGGAATGGTGCGTAAGAGCATCACCTGCACAGACGTAACTGTCAGGTGTCAAGCGCCTGTACCGAGCCTTCACGGGGCTTCTTGGACGCATCCGGATACGTGTGCTTACTGTCGCTGCGCTCGACCCGTTCGCCTCCGTTCCGGGGGCGGACAGCCGCGACTGTAAGGAAACGAAAGACCATGCTGTTCTCCGGCAAGGGCCGTCACCGTCGTCCCTCCAAGGCCGTTCGCATCGCCACCCTCACGGGTATCGCCGGTGCCGCCGTCGCCGTTCCGCTCATGTCCGCCACCGGCGCGCAGGCCGCCTCGGTCGACACCTGGGACAAGGTTGCCCAGTGCGAGTCCGGCGGCAACTGGTCCATCAACACCGGCAACGGCTACTACGGCGGGCTGCAGTTCAACCAGTCCTCCTGGGCCGCCGCCGGCGGCACCCAGTACGCTCCCCGCGCCGACCAGGCCACCAAGGCGCAGCAGATAGCCGCCGCCGAGAAGCTGCTCAAGATGCAGGGCCCGGGTGCCTGGGGCTGCGCCGGTGCCGGCAACCTGACCTCCGGCGGCCCCTCCGCCAACGTGAACCCGGGCGGCAGCGGCCAGCAGACCCAGAAGCAGGCGCAGCCCAAGCCCACGCAGCCGCAGCAGCAGCAGAACCAGCAGCAGCGGCCCGCGCAGAAGCCGGCGCAGAAGCCCGTCCAGAAGCCGGTGCAGCAGGCGCCGCAGCAGGCTCCGCAGACCGGCTCTGGCAACTACACCGTGAAGTCCGGTGACACCCTCTCCACCATCGCCGCCGCGCACGGCACGAGCTGGCAGAAGCTGTACCAGGACAACAAGTCCACGGTCGGCGGCGACGCCAACCTCATTCTGCCCGGCCAGAAGCTGCAGGTCGGCTGACCCGCCGCAGCACCCGCCGCAGACTGCCGTGACCCGCGCCTACCCCGAGGGCGCGGGCCACGGCCTCCTCTCGACTACTCGGCTACTCGGCTTCCCGGCTACTCGACCTTCCGCGCCCGCTCGATCGCGCGGGCCAGCTCGGTCACCTCGCCGTCCTCCGTCCGCTCGGCCAGGCCGCGCGCCTCGGCGCGCAGCGCGCCCAGCGGGCGTCCGCCGGGCAGCGCGGCCCGCTCGCCGGCACCGCCGTCGTACGTACCCGGGCCGCGCGAGCGCAGCGCCTCGGCGAAGTACGCGGCGACCGCGGCCACCCGCAGCCGCGGCGAGGTGTCCCGGGCCTCCTCGCCCCACAGCGCCCGCGCGGTGAGCTCCCGCGCCGACACCCGCCGGGACCGCTCGTGCGGCTCGCGGTCCCCGGGGCCGAGCCAGCGCACCCTCGCGGTGGCCGCGTGCCCCTCGGCGCCCTCCTTCAGCCGCACCGCGTACAGCGCGGTGACGGTGTGGCCGGGGCCGACCTCGCCGCCGTCCACCCGGTCGTCGCGGAAGTCCTCGTCGGCCACCGCGCGGTTCTCGTAGCCCAGCAGCCGGAAGTCGCGCACCGTGTCGGGGTCGAAGGTCACCTGGGCCTTCGCCTCCCGGGCCGTCAGCTCGATGTTGCGCGGGAGCCGGGTGACGAAGACCTTGCGGGCCTCGTCGCGGTCGGAGATGTAGGCGGTGTGCCCGTCGCCCTCGTTGGTGAGCCGTTCCATGAGCGCGTCGCCGAAGGAGCTGCCCACGCCGACGCCGAACAGGGCGATGCCGTGGTCCTCGCGGTACGAGGCGACCCGCTTCAGCATGGAGCCGGCGTCCGTGCTGCCGGTGTTGGCCAGCGCGTCGGAGAGCAGCACCACCCGGTTGGTGCTCCCCTTGCGCTTCCCCTCGGCCGCCTCCTCATAGCCCCGGGCCAGCCCGGCGTCCAGGTTGGTGCTGTCCCGCGGCTTCAGCTCGCGCACGGCGGCGCGCAGCCGGGCGCGTCCGCCGTCCTTCCCCTTCCCGCTGCCCATCCTGGTCGGCGGAAGCACGGTGCGGGCCTCGCCGCTGAAGGTGACCAGCGCCACCGAGTCCTCGGCGCGCAGCCGGTCGGCCGCCATCGTCAGCGCCTGCTTGGCCAGGTCCAGCCGCCCCGGCTCGCCCATCGAGCCGGAGACGTCCAGCACAAAGGTGAGCGTGGCGGGCGGGCGGTCGGCGGCCGGTCCCTCGGGCTTGGTGGCCAGCCCGACACGCAGCAGCGACCAGCCCTCGGCCCCGGTGCGCGCGCCGTCCGCCGACACGGAGAAGCCGCTGCCCGAGGGGCGCCGGTAGCCCTGCCGGAAGCTGTTGACGAACTCCTCGGTCCGCACGGTGGCCGGTGCGGGCAGCCGCCCGGCACGGAGCGTACGGCGGGCGTAGCCGTAGGACGCGGTGTCGACGTCCAGGGCGAACGTCGAGCGGTAGTCGGACGGCCCGGACGGCCCTCCGGGCGAGGCGGACGGGGCGAACCGGTCCGCGGCGTCCGCGCCCTCCCGGCCGTCGGCCGGCGCGCCGCCACCTGCGCCCCCGCCGCTGCCCCCGCGAGCGCCCTTGGCCGCTTTGTCCCGCTGCGCCTCGGCGCCCGTGGACTCGTCGGATCCGCCGCCCGTACAGCCGCCGGTGACCAGCGCCGCCACCAGCGCCACGCCCGCCCACCTGCTCCACCCGTACCTCATCCGCGCCGCCCCCTGCTCCGTCCCGTGGGCCGTCTGTCGCGACTGTGACGCGGGGGAAGGCCGCCGGGACCCAGGGCGCGGATTGCGAACCGGTGACGATTCCGTCCGTACGGAGAGCCCCGTCCGTACGGAGGGGCGCGGTGACAGAACCCACACACTTTGCGATTCCGGCAACAACGGCTTCCGCGCCCGGTAACCGCCGGCACACCGGAACGGACGCGTTCACGACAGGAAGCCAGTGCCTTCACCCCCGTCGAAGGCACCGGCTCCCTGCGAACACCGCTCTCTCCCGGTGCGGCGTGCCGACATCCTGGCACTCCCCAGCGCCGCAGCACACTTCCCGAACCCGGCAATTTCCATGTCGCGTATACGTCCCGCTCGGGACGGAACCGCGCCCGGTTCCGGCGGTGATCAACACATGTGCTGCGGCTGCGCCACGGCACTGCTACAGCGTGCCGGGGGCCGATTGCGTTACAGCTGCCGCCCGCGCGGTCACGATCGCGCGGTCATGACAGGTCGGCGTCGGGCCATCCCAGCAGCCGTGCGCCCAACTCCGCCGTCTCCAGCGTGAAGCGCTGCAGCGCGTCCCCCGGGTCGTAGCCGGTCAGGGCGCGGATCCGCTCCAGGCGGTAGGAGAGGGTGCGCACGCTCACCCCGAGCCGCCGGGCGGCCTCCGCGTTGACATAGCCCGCGGCCGCGCACACCTCCAGCGTCTCCAGCAGCGGGCGGGCGCCGCCGCGCGCCTGGGTGAGCGGTCCGAGCACGGTCCGTACGAGGTCCGCCATCGCCGCCCGGTCCCGCAGCAGCACCGGGAAGACCAGCAGCTTGCCCGCGTGCACCCGCACCGTCCCGATGCCGATCTGCTCCGCGAGCCGCAGCGCCTCCACCGCCTCCTCGTAGCTGCGCACCACCCCGCCGGCACCCGCGTGCTCCCGCCCGAGGGCCACCCGCCGCGCCGCCGTGTAGCCGCGCCCCGGCTCCTCCGCGAGCCGCGCGAACGCGTCCACCACCGCGCTGTCGCCGCGGGCCGCGATGCACACCAGCCGCCCCTCCTTGGTGGAGAGCAGGACGTCGTGCTCGCCGAACCTGCCCAGCAGCTCCCGCTCGATACGGCGCACGGTGGGGTGGACGTCGTCGTACTTCTCGGGCGCGGCGGCGACGGCCACCACATGCCGGTCGGCCAGGTGCAGGCCGAACCGCTGCGCGCGCTCGGCGAGGCTGCCCAGGTCGCTGCGCCCGTGGAGCAGGTCGTCGATGAACTCGCGCCGCTCCCCCTCCTCCTGCCGCACCGCGTGCCGCTGCGCGCGCTCGTGCCCCTCGCCGAGCGCCGCCACGACGGCGTCCACGGCGCCGAGTACCGAGTCCCCGGTGCGCACGTGCTGGCGCGCCCCCATCAGTCCCGCGCTGAGCACGCCGGGCAGGGTCCCCCACAGCCGCCGGGTCTCGGTGAGGTAGAGGCCGACGAGGCCGCGCAGTCCGTAGCCGCTCTCGGCGGCGCGCTCGCCCAGCTCGCGGAAGTCGTCCAGCTCCTCGCGGCGCGGCAGCCTGCCGGTGTCCGAGATGTCGGCGAGCAGCCGGGGGTAGTGCCCCAGGAAATCGCTGGGTATCGGCTCGCGTCTCACGTGGCTGCTACTCCCCTTCCGCTGTGCCACCGCGGCTCGGGGGGCCGTCGGCGAGGGCACAGCGTATGCGAGTTCCCCGGGGAGGTCCTCTTGCGCGTATCCACGGGCAAACGAGTACGGTGTCAGGAAGACGTCAAGATCATATAAAAGGGTGTGCCGGGAAGTCTGGTCGGCGACGCGGGGTTACCCGTGCCCGTAGGCCGTCCGTACGTACGCAACCGCTCCGGAGACTTCGTGAAGCCGTCAGACACCCCTGATCCCTCGACGAGCTCTTCCCCCAGCGAACCCAGCACCACC
>NZ_JAAKZZ010000829.1 GCF_011045075.1 Streptomyces boncukensis | reverse complement strand
CATCAATCATCCAACGAAGAACAAATGTCCTCGCTATGTAAACCCCTTGACGAGGCATACCAAAAATCTGGCGTTGACTACTTGGCACGCTGTTGAGTTCTCAAGGAACGGACGCTTCCTTCGGAAACCCTCTCAGGTTTCCTCCGGGCGCTTCCCTTCGGTGTGTCCACTACTTTAGCGGATTTCCCTCGCGGCGCCTAATCGGGCCTTCCGGGTTGGATTTCAGGCACGCTGAAATCGGCCCCGAATTTTGAGGGGATGTCGCTGGTAGTGGTTGGCCGCTCCGGGATTCGAGGTCTCTCACGCAACCTGAGGTCGCAGTGACCAACCGTCCCGTTTCAAGCGGCTCGAACTACACTAGGTCCCGGACCGACCCGCGTCAAGTCCGTTCCGGCGGCGCCGCGGTTGATGTGGCCGGTACGGGCTCACCGTGGGGTCGTCGGCGAGCCAGAACCGCCACGGCTGGTGCGCGCCGTCGCCGCCCACCCCGGTCCTGGGCCCGCTCAGCACCGCCCCCTCGGGAGCGGGTTGACCTGCGAGGACGCGGAGCGGGGCGGACTCGTCCGGGGAGCACAGATCGGTACCGTTGAGCGCGCGGTCCACCTCCAGAGCCGTCGCCAGCCGGGCGGGGCCCTTGGCCAGTTCGGAGTCCTTCCTCGCCTTGGGACGGCGCTTCCGCGCCTGCTCACTGCCCGTCAGGATCTCCCCCGCGCGCAGCAGGACCCCGCTCGCGTGTCCCTCCGGTCCGCAGACGACGTTGAGGCTCCACCACATCCCGTAGATGAAGTACACATACGCGTGGCCGGGGGGACCGAACATCGATGCGTTCCTGGCCGTGCGGCCCCGGTAGGCGTGTGAGCCGGGGTCGGACTCGCCCGCGTACGCCTCCACCTCGGTGATACGCAAGGTGACCGGCCCCTCGTCCGTGCTGCGCAGCAGGATGCGCCCGACGAGCTGCGGGGCGACATCCAGGACAGGGCGGTCGAAGAAGGTACGGGGCAGCGGCGCGTGGCTGTCGTTCGCGTCCTGAGGGGGGCGTCGGCCTGCGATCATGCCGTCCGAGCGTACTGGAGCCCGACCGCCCGGTGGCCCCCTCCGACGGAACCGCCGAGGCGCACCGGGCGTGCCTGGACGTGTGTGACGACATCCGATGGGGAGGAAGCAGATGGCCTTCAAGAAGCTGTTCGCGAGTGTGGGTGTCGGCGGGGCCTCCGTCGACACGGTGCTCTACGAGGAGCAGGTGGAACCCGGCGGCGTGGCCCGGGGCGAGGTGCGGATCGAGGGTGGGTCCGTCACCCAGGAGGTGCAGGGTCTCTCCGTCGGGCTGCAGGCGAAGGTCGAGGTGGAGACGGACGACGGCGAGCACAAGCGGAACATCGAGTTCGCCCGCCGGCAGCTGGGCGGGGAGCTCACGCTCCAGGAGGGGGCCACGTTCGCGGTCCCGTTCGAGCTGGAGATCCCGTGGGAGACGCCCGTCACCGCGGTGGACGGCCAGCCGCTGCGGGGGATGCAGCTCGGGGTGAGCACCGAGCTGGCCATCGCCCGCGCGGTGGACTCGACCGACCTGGACCCGCTGCACATCCACCCGCTGCCCGCGCAGCAGGCGATCCTCGACGCGTTCATCGGGCTGGGGTTCCGGTTCAAGTCCGCCGACATGGAGAAGGGGCGGATCCGGGGCACCCGTCAGCAGCTCCCCTTCTACCAGGAGATCGAGTTCCACGCGGCGCCGCAGTACCGCGGGCTGAGCCAGGTCGAGCTGTCCTTCGTCGCGGACGCCGGCGGGATGGACGTCGTGCTGGAGATGGACAAGAAGCCGGGCCTGTTCTCGGAGGGGAGTGACACCTTCCGCGCGTTCCCGGTGGACTTCGGGACCTTCGCGGACACCGACTGGGAGGGCTATCTCCACGAGTGGCTGTCCGAGGTGGGCGGCAAGCGCGGCTGGTTCTGAAGCCCCGGTCCGGCCCCGGCCTAGATGGTTGATGTGCTTTTACGTGCTGGCCAGCGGGGCCGTGTGGTCGTAGTGGATCAGCGAGCGTTTCCTGTCGGCTCCGCAGGCCCAGTTGTGCCAGATCGCCGTGTTGAGGGCCAGGAGCCG
>NZ_JAAKZZ010000828.1 GCF_011045075.1 Streptomyces boncukensis | reverse complement strand
CGCCCGCCCCGTCGCCCGTCCCGTCGGCGCCGTGCTCGTGGGCTTCTGCGGCGGCCCGGCGGGCCGCCGGTACGCCGTCGAGGAGCCTGCTCGCCCGTGCCAGCTCGAACAGCGGCGCGAAGGTGTCCCACGCGACATCGGCGACCACCGTGTCCGGGTCGCCGCGGTCGAGTATCCGGCGCAGCGCTGTCAGCGCGGCCCCGGGGTCCAGCGGCGGGAGGCCCTGCCGCCGGGACCGTTCGAGGTCCGCGCCCGGCAGCGCGTCCGCCCCGCCGTCGCCGTCCGCCAGGTCCCACAGCCCCCAGGCGATGGAGACCGCGTGCCCGCCGTCGGCCCTGCGCCGCTGCGCCAGCGCGTCCAGGCAGGCGTTGGCGGCGCAGTAGACGCCATGGTCCCGGCTGCCCCACACGGCGGCGGCGGACGCGCAGTAGACGACGGTGTCCTCGGGGCGCAGCCCGCAGCGCTCTGCGAGGTGCCGCGCCGCGACGGCCTGGTCCGCACCGACCGCGGCGGCCAGCTGTCCGCCCGTCAGCTCCGCCAGCGGGGCGAGCTCGCCGGACATCGAGGTGTGGACGACGGTTCCGATGCGCACCTCCTTCCTGGCCAGCCACGCCACGAGGGCCTCGACGTCCGCGGGGTCGGCCGGGTCGCGGTCCGCGACCGTGACCTCGCTGCCCAGCTCGGTCAGCTCGGCCACCAAGGGCGCGGCGGCGGGCCCTTCCGGTCCGCTGGAGTCCAGCAGCACGATGTGCTCCGCGCCGCCCTCGGCCAGCCACCGGGCGAGGGGGGCGACGGGGCCCCCGGTGCCGCCGGTGACGAGCACGGCGCCCCGCGCGGACCACTCCCGCTCCGCCGCCGTGCCGTCGGGCGGTACGGGTACGAGGCGGCGTCCGAAGGCGCCGCCCGCGCGCAGCGCCACCTGGTCCTCGCCGTCGGCTCCCGCGAGGACGGCGGCCAGCCGGGCCGGGTCCAGGTCGTCCGGGTGCGGCGGCAGGTCCACCAGCCCGCCCCACTGCGCCGGATACTCCAGCGCGGCCACGGTGCCCAGCCCCCACAGCTGGGCGTGGAGCGGGGCGTCCAGCGGCTCGGACGCACCGGTCCTGACCGCGCCCCGGCTCGCGCACCACAGGGGGGCGTCGACACCGGCGTCCGCCAGCGCCTGGAGCAGGGTGAGCGTCGCTCCCAGTCCGGGCGCCACGGCGGGCAGCGACGGGTGCTCGTCCAGGGCCAGCAGGGACAGGACACCGCCGGAGGGTTCATCTTCCGGGAACCGGCACCGCAGCAGCGCGGCGAGCTCGTCCCGGTCGGGCTCCTCCCCCACCTCGATGTCGCGTACCGGGGCGCCTCCCGCGCCCACGGCCCGGACGCAGGCGTCCAGCCAGTCGCCGGCGCCGCTCGCGGGCCGGACGACCAGCCAGCGGCCGGAGAGGGCGTGACCGGGGCGCTGTCGCTGGAGGACGGCGCGAAGGTCGTGGCCGTACGGAGCAAGGCGCTGCGGCGGCTGGCCGGAGGCGGTGCCATGGCCTCCCTGGGGGCGGGGCGTGAGCGGGCCGAAGAGCTGGCGGCGCGGGCGGAAGGGGTGGGCGTGGCCGCCGTCAACGGCCCCTCCTCCACCGTGGTGACCGGCCCGCCCGAGCAGGTCCGGGCCGTGGTGGCGGACGCGGAGCGCGCCGGGCTGCGGGCGCGGCTGGTCGAGGTCGACTACGCCTCGCACAGCCCGCAGGTCGACCTGATCGCCGGGGAGCTCACCCGGGCTCTGGCCGGCGTGGCGCCGGCGGCCTCATCCGTGGCGTTCTGTTCGACCGTCACCGCCGACACGGTGGAGACCACCGGGCTGGACGGCGGCTACTGGGTCGCCAACCTGCGGGAGCCGGTCCGCTTCGAGGAGTCCGTCCAGGCCCTCCTGGCCGCGGGCCACCGCGTCTTCATCGAGGTCGGCCCGCACCCGGTGCTGACGTGGGGCATGCAGGAGTGCTTCGAGGAGGCCGGCGTGGACGCGGTCACCATCCCCACCCTCCGCCGCGGCCAGGGCGGGCGCGCCCAGCTCGCCCACGCCCTCGCACAGGCCCACACGGCCGGCGTGCCCCTCGACTGGAGCCCCTGGTAC
>NZ_JAAKZZ010000827.1 GCF_011045075.1 Streptomyces boncukensis | reverse complement strand
GGTCCGGGGAGGGGAGGTGGCGGCGGTCACTGACCGACCGCCCTGCGCAGGTTGTCGGCGGCGCGCTCGTACCGCTCGTAGCGCTCCAGGCGGCGGCGGTTGGCGCGGCGGAAGCGGCGGGCGACGAGCCGGGCGAGGTCGGCGGCGCCCACCATGCCCGCCTCGGGGCCCAGCTGCGCCTGCACGATCCGGGCCTCGGGCCGGTAGCCGCGCCCGGTCAGCTGGCGGCGATACGCGTCCCGCGCGGGGCCGATCAGCAGGTCGTCGGCCGCGCTGACGCCGCCGCCGATGACGAAGCAGGACGGGTCGAGGGCCGCGGCGAGGTTGGCGATGCCGACGCCGAGCCAGCCGCCGATCTCCTGGAGCAGCTCGGTGCACATCGCGTCGCCCCCGCGGGCCAGCTCGGTGATCAGCGGCCCGGTGATCTCGCCGATCCGGCCGCCGACCCGCTCGGTGATGCCGTACGCCACCGGGGACTCGGCGGCGGCCAGCTCGCGGGCCTCGCGGACCAGCGCGTTGCCCGAGCTGTACTGCTCCCAGCAGCCCCGGTTGCCGCACGGGCAGCGGTGGCCGCCGGGGACCACCTGCATATGGCCGAACTCGCCGGCCACTCCGTACTTGCCGCGCTTGACCCGGCCGTCCTCCAGTATCGCGCCGCCGATACCGGTGCCGAGGGTGATCATGACGAGGTGGTCCTCGCCGCGTCCGGCGCCGAACCGCCACTCGCCCCAGGCGGCGGCGTTCGCGTCGTTGTCGACCATCACGGGGACGGCGAGCCGCGCGGTGAGCGCGTCCTTGAGCGGCTCGTCCCGCCAGGCGAGGTGCGGTGCGAACAGCACCCGGGAGCGGTCGGCGTCGATCCAGCCGGCCGCGCCGATACCGACGGCGTGCACATCGTGCCGGTCGGAGAGGTCGAGTACCAGCTCGGTGATGGTGTCCTCGACGACCTGGGGGCTCTTCGACTTGTCCGGCGTCTCGGCGCGCACCGTCTCCAGGATCTGGCCGTCGGCGTCCACGACGCCCGCCATGACCTTGGTGCCGCCGATGTCGATGCCGACGGTGGGCACGCGGGGCGCGGACAGGTGGGAGCGGCGCTCACGTGTTCCGACGGTGCGGAGGACGCTGGCACTGGGCGCCGTGCGGCGCCTGGAGAGCCTGTCGGCTCGCTGCAGGCCGTCCATGCTCATCTGGTCGTCCCTAGGGGGTGTGATTCTCGGGCCCGGCCGATTCTGCCAGGGATCAACGGTACGCCGTTGGCCGGTGTGACCGGCAACTTCGGCCCCTCGTCCGGGTCAGCGCTCCAGTTCGTGGCTGAGCTCCTCCAGCTCGCTGCCGCCCGCCATCTGCTGCACCAGCTCCTCCAGCTCCAGCCCGTCCCTGGTGTACGAGCCCGCCATCGCGCCCCGCTTCAGCAGCACGAAGCGGTCCCCGACCAGATACGCGTGGTGCGGGTTGTGGGTGATCAGGACCACGCCGAGCCCCCGGTCGCGGGCCGCGGCGACGTACTTCAGCACGACGCCGGACTGCTTGACGCCGAGCGCGGCGGTCGGCTCGTCCAGCACCAGGACCTTCGCGCCGAAGTGCACCGCGCGCGCGATGGCGACGGACTGCCGCTCACCGCCCGAGAGGGTGCCGATCGGCTGGTCGACGTCGCGCAGGTCGATGCCCATGCGCAGCAGCTCGTGGCGGGTGGTGCGGCGCATGGCCTCGACGTCGAGGCGGCGCAGCGGGCCCCGGCCCCGCCGGGGCTCGGAGCCGAGGAAGAAGTTCCGCCACACGGGCATCAGCGGGACGACGGCCAGGTCCTGGTAGACGGTGGCGATGCCCCGGTCCAGGGCCTCGCGCGGGGAGCCGAGCCGGGCCGGCTCGCCCTGGATGCGGAAGGTGCCGCCGTCGTGCTGGTGCAGCCCTGAGATGATCTTGATGAGGGTGGACTTGCCCGCGCCGTTGTCGCCCAGGACGCAGGTGATCTCCCCAGCGCGCACCTGGAGGGAGACGTCGTCGAGGGCGCGGATGGTGCCGTAGTACTTGCCGACGCCGGCCAGCTCCACCAGCGGCTCGGGGGCCGCGTCGGCCGGGCGGGCCGGGTCCGCCCCCGCCCCGTCCGCCC
>NZ_JAAKZZ010000826.1 GCF_011045075.1 Streptomyces boncukensis | reverse complement strand
CGGGACGGGTGGGTGAGTGGGTGCGTCGGGTTGCGGTGCCGCGTGGTGACAGTGCCGCGCCGCCATGGCATGGGGGCGCGGTGCGCTTCCGGGGCCCGCGGTGTACACGTAGCGCGTGTGGTACGTCACCCATAGTGCGGGCCAAACTTGACCTGGGTCAAGTCTGTCCCGGGATATTGTGGTGCCAACTCGCGAGAAGGTAGGGGCACATGGCTGTGCGTAAGCACGTAACCGCACGTCAAGCGCGGTTGGGCCGTGAGCTGCGCAAGTTGAGGGAAGCGGCGGGGCTCACACTCCGGGCGGCGTCCCGGCAGACGGGGATCGACGAGGGACGGCTCTCCAACACCGAGTCAGGCCGTGTCGGAGTGAGCGCCGACCGGGTGCGGTACCTGGCCGAGCAGTACGCATGCCGGGACGGCGCGTTGGTGGACGCGCTTGCCGCCATGGTGATGGGGCAGCCCAGGGGCTGGTGGGACGAGTACCGAGGCAAGCTTCCCCAGGGCTTCCTGGATCTGGCGGAGTTGGAGGAGGCGGCCACGGGCCTGTGTACCTTCGAGAGTGTGCACGTTCCGGGGCTGTTGCAGACGGAGGAGCATGTGCGCGCCATGTACGCCCATCCGGCGTCGCTTTCGCAGGAACAGGTCCGGCTGCGGACGTCGTTCAGGCTGAAGCGCCAATGGCTCCTGAACCAGGGCACCTCGTTGCCCTACGACGCGGTCATTCATGAGGCAGCGCTCAGGGTACGGGTCGGAGACCGTAAGGTCGCGCGCAACCAGCTCCTTCACATCCTTGAGGTGTCGGAGTGGTCGTGCGCGTCCATCCGCGTCATCCCCTTTGATGTGGACGGTTTCACCAGGATGGGCAATCCTGTGTTGTATGTGCGAGGCGCGGTTCCGCAGTTGGACACGGTGCTCCTGGACAGCGCGCGGGGTGGAGCCTTCGTCGACGACGAACGGGAACTTCGCCGCTATGGCGCGCTGTTCGAGAGCGCGAAAGAGATTTCTCTGGACGAGGTAGGTTCCAGGGAACTGATTCAGCGTCTTCTACGGGAATTGTGAGGGCTGTGCGAATGGAACGCCTGGCGTGGACGAAGTCATCCTTCTCCAGCGACGAGGATGCCCCGAACTGCGTGGAGCTGGCCAGAGATGAGGGGGGTGCATTGCGTCTTCGGGAAAGTGAGTCCCCCTCCGAGGTGCTGAGCCCTTCGCGGCGGTCGCTTGCGGGGCTGGTGAGGACGCTGAAGTCGTCCGGTCCCGAAGAGTAGCCTCACGCGCTTAGTTTCGTACGCGCGGTGACAGTAACAGCGTTTCTGTCACTCTTCGCCCAGCAAGTACTTGTCGAGCCAGTGCCATTGGGGGCCACGGTCCCGGAGGGCTAGCAGTCCGTTTTCGAGGCTGGACTCAAGGCTGATGTCATCGCGTCGAACTGGCCCCTCCTCTTTGAGTGGCCCACCTGTGACGACAAAGGTCCACGCATCTCCGCCCTGTTGAAGTCTCTCGCCATCGCATTTGACTAGAGCGGAAGCTCCTGTCTCTGCGAGTTCGAGCATAAGCTTCTCGATGTCCATCCTGCTCACGTCCATTTAGTAGCCTCTGAGCACCTTGGCGATTTCACTGATGTCGTGCGTGTTGCTTTTCGAGACCTTGCTTACGGTGCTCCACAACTCGTCGCGGGTTGGTCCGGATGTGACGTTGTTCCTGCGCATTAGTTCTTCCACCGCGGCAACGGCGGTACGCTTGTTTCCGTTGTCGTACATGTGAGAGCCTGCAATGTCGCGTATTACCACCGCGCTCTTTTCCCAGAAGCTCTCGTATCGACTCGCGTTAATCATGGTGTTTTGTGGACTCCCATGCAAGCGGGTGCCCCCATCGAATCCCTCGTTCATCCTATCTATTTCGTTCGGTGTCACTGGTACCTTAAACCCGCCGTTATCGCTACAGCTCTCCAGCCCGAGCACGTCTACCCATGCGAGGGGGTTGCCGACGTAGCCATGAGGGTTGGGCGCCGGGGCGAGGCCCAACGGGTCGGGGGTCAGGTAGCGGGCGGTTTCGGGGTCGTAGTAGCGGAAGTAGTTGTAGTGGAGGGCGGTTTCGGGGTCGGCGTATTGGCC
>NZ_JAAKZZ010000825.1 GCF_011045075.1 Streptomyces boncukensis | reverse complement strand
GGCCGGGGGGCGGGCCCGGCGGCGGGGAATGGCTCACCGACCGATCATCGCAAGAACGTCCCTGCGGGCTGTTCAGTATGCGCGGTGTGCCGTTAGCGTAGAGACGCCTTTGCACATCGCGGGAGCTCCGAGCACGGGGCTGAGAGGGCGCTGACCTCCGTAGCAGGACTGCGGAAGCCGCTGCGTCGACCGCCGAACCTGTTACCGGGTAATGCCGGCGTAGGGAGTGGGTCTGAAATGACCATGCAGGATGCACACACGCCTGCCGAAAACGGCCGCGGCGAGACCGCGCACACCGTCATCGGCTCGCACAAGGGATACCGGGAGGGGTCCCGCCCGGACATCCGGGTCCCCGTCCGCCGGGTGCACCTCACCAACGGAACCGATGTGACGCTCTACGACACCTCGGGCCCGTACACCGACCCGCAGATCACCACCGATGTGCGCCGCGGCCTCCCGCCGCTGCGCGAGAACTGGATCGTCCAGCGGGGGGACACGGAGGAGTACGCGGGGCGCGAGCTGCGGCCCGAGGACGACGGCCTCAAGCACACCTCGCCGCGCGGCGGGCTCCGCAACCTGGACGCGGTCTTCCCCGGACGTCCGCGCCAGCCGCGCCGGGCCGGGCGCGGCGCGTCCGTGACGCAGCTCGCGTACGCCAAGCGGGGCGAGACCACGCCGGAGATGGAGTTCGTCGCCGTACGGGAGGGCCTGAGCCCGCAGTTCGTACGGGACGAGATCGCGGCAGGCCGCGCGGTGCTCCCGGCGAACATCAACCACCCGGAGACCGAGCCGATGATCATCGGCAAGAACTTCCTGGTGAAGGTCAACGCCAACATCGGCAACTCCGCCGTCACCTCCTCCATCGAGGAGGAGGTCGAGAAGATGACCTGGGCGACCCGCTGGGGCGCCGACACCGTCATGGACCTCTCCACCGGCCGCAACATCCACACCACCCGGGAGTGGGTGCTGCGCAACTCCCCCGTGCCCATCGGCACCGTCCCCATCTACCAGGCGCTGGAGAAGGTCGACGGCCGCGCCGAGGAGCTGAGCTGGGACGTCTACAAGGACACCGTCGTCGAGCAGTGCGAGCAGGGCGTCGACTACATCACCGTGCACGCCGGCGTCCTGCTGCGCTACGTCCCGCTCACGGCGCGCCGCAAGACCGGCATCGTCTCGCGCGGCGGCTCGATCATGGCGGCCTGGTGTCTGGCGCACCACCGGGAGAGCTTCCTGTACGAGCACTTCAGCGAGCTGTGCGAGATCCTGCGCGCCTACGACGTCACGTTCTCGCTCGGCGACGGGCTGCGCCCCGGCTGTGTCGCGGACGCCAACGACGAGGCGCAGATGGCCGAGCTGGACACGCTCGGGGAGCTGAACCGCATCGCCCGCGAGCACGATGTGCAGACCATGATCGAGGGCCCGGGGCACGTCCCCATGCACAAGATCAAGGAGAATGTGGACCGCCAGCAGGAGGTCTGCGACGAGGCGCCGTTCTACACCCTCGGCCCGCTCACCACCGATATCGCACCCGCGTACGACCACATCACCAGCGGCATCGGCGCCGCGATGATCGGCTGGTGGGGCACCGCGATGCTGTGCTACGTCACCCCCAAGGAGCATCTGGGGCTGCCGGACCGGGACGATGTGAAGACGGGTGTGATCACCTACAAGATCGCAGCGCACGCCGCCGACCTGGCCAAGGGGCATCCGGGGGCGCAGGAGTGGGACGACGCGCTGTCGGACGCGCGCTTCGAGTTCCGCTGGGAGGACCAGTTCAACCTGGCGCTGGACCCGGACACCGCGCGCGCCTTCCACGACGAGACGCTGCCGGCCGAGCCCGCCAAGACGGCGCACTTCTGCTCCATGTGCGGGCCGAAGTTCTGCTCGATGAAGATCAGCCACAGCATCACGGAGCGCTTCGGCTCCGATGACTCCGCCGAGCTGAGCCCGGAGGAGATCGAACGCGGCATGCTGGCGAAGTCCAAGGAGTTCGCGGAGGCGGGCAACCGCGTCTACCTCCCGATCGCCGACTGACCCGGCGAGGGGGCAGGTCCTGCGGCCTGCCCCCTCCCGGTGTCCGCCGGGCAGGCGGCCCGTGCCTCCCCCCTCGTGGCACGAGCCACC
>NZ_JAAKZZ010000824.1 GCF_011045075.1 Streptomyces boncukensis | reverse complement strand
GCTGGTGGAGGGCGGTGTTCCACACAGACCGACAGATGTTCCCGAACTCCTCGCACATCTCTGCCTGTTCAGGCGTGAGCGCGAGACGGTACCGGCGGCCGGACAACAACAGGAACACCCCCCTCCAGCTGGTGTGATCAACATAGTGCACGCCACTGACAACGCAGCGAACTCCGCCGCTGCGCGGCTCCGGCACGAGGACGGGCTAACCCCTCCCCGAAGGGAGGAGCCTGCGCCCAAGAGGTCGGGTCACCGGCCGACCCGGACGTGTCCGCCGACACGGCCAGCAGCACCGTGCCCTTCTCCGGCGTCATACGAGACGGCGTACCCGCTGCGGACCGGGCGGTCGGCGGTTCGGCCGCGACCGGGTCCGGTGCCGCGTCCTCCCGGGCCACCGCGGGTACCCGCAGCGTCGCGGACAGGGTGGAGGTGTCGGGGTCGTTGGCGGTCTTGAGCGCCTGGCCGGGTGCGCAGCCGCGCTCCCCGGGGGTGGTCAGGGCGCAGGCCGGCACCCGGCGCAGGTGCAGCCGGGAGGCCCAGCCGCCGCCGTAGTGGCCACGGAAGCCGGAGTAGTCCAGCTTCAGGCCGACCTTGCGCTTCCCGGCAGCCTCAGAGGCGAGGCCGCGCACCGCCAGCAGGGGGCCTTCGACCCCGGCGGCCTTCGATGTCGAGCGCGGCAGCACCTGCACCTGCACGCGCTCGGCTGATTCCTGGCCCCTCTTGGTGTCCCGTGGGCCCGTTCCGGGGCGGGTGAGCGTGACGGGGACCGAACCCGCCTGGAGCGGACGGGACTTCGCGGCCCGGGAGGGAGTGTCCCCTTCGGCCGTACCCGGCCGGGGCCAGCCGCTGCGGTGCGACTTCCAGGCCCGCTTGGCGGTCTCATCGGTCCTGTCCGGCGCCTTGCCGGTCACCTGCCGGGTCGGGACCGGGTCCACGGTCCGGGTCTTGCGCAGCTCCAGTGAAGCGGCTGCCGCGACCGGGCCGCCGAGCAGCCGAATCCCCGGCCCGCTCGCGCAGCACCGGACCGACCGCCGACGGCACCCGCACGGACGCAGACGCGGAGCCGGGCCCCGGGGCACGGGACGCCGCCATGGGCGTGACCGTCGAGGAGGACACGCTCTCCCTGACCCCGGACGCCGCCCTGCTCACCGGCAAGGACACCACGTACCCCGTCCACCTCAACCCGAGCGTTTCCGGTTCGCGCTACGCTTGGACGATCGCCTACAAGAAACACCCCGACTCCGCCTACTACAACGGCTCCGGGTTCAACGGGGGCACCAACACCGCCCGGGCCGGGTACGAGAACTACACGAACGGGCTGGCCCGCTCGTACTTCCGCATGAACACCAAGAACCTGTGGAGCACCGACAAGATCGTCTCCAAGTCCACGTTCCGCATCAAGAACACCTGGTCCTGGTCCTGTTCGAAGCGGAAGATCGAGCTGTGGCGCACCGCCCCCATCGGGCCCGGCACCACCTGGAACAAGCAGCCCACCAAGCGGGAGACCCTCGACAGCGTCACCGACGCCAAGGGCTGGGGCAGCTCCTGCCCGGCCGGCAACCTCGCCTTCGACACCACCAAGGCCGCCAAGGACGCCGCGGGCAAGCACTGGAAGGCCATCACGCTCGCACTGAAGGCCACCAACGAGTCGAGCGTGTACGGCTGGAAGAAGTTCGCGGCCAAGTCCGCCGTCCTCTCCACCACCTACAACACCCGACCCAACACCCCCTCCGGGCTGGACACGTCTCCCGTCAGTACGCGCAACAGCCACGGGTGCGGCGACACGGCACCGCACCGCGCCATCGGCAACACCGACTTCTACCTCAACGCCAAGGTCAAGGACCGGGATCGAGGCACCGTCAAGGCCGTCTTCCACCTGTGGCCCACCGGCCACCGCTACCAGGACGACGGCGGACTGATCATCAACAAGACCGTCTCCGTCCCCTCCGGACACGTCGTCCGCGCCAAGGTCTCCCGAGCGGCCCTCAAGCCCTACCTCTCGACCGCGTACAGATTGCCTCCGGAGGACTCGCCGCGTACGAGGAGGTCGACGCGTCCGTCCCCGGTGAAGTCGCCGGGCGCGGCCAGGGTGACGTGGTCCGCTCCGGTGTCCCCGATGAGGACGGGGTCGCG
>NZ_JAAKZZ010000823.1 GCF_011045075.1 Streptomyces boncukensis | reverse complement strand
GTGCTGGGTCTGGTCGCCGAGGTCGAAGGGCCGTGGACCGACGAGGAGTCGGACCGGATGTCCCGTGCCGAGCTGGATGAGCTGTTCGGCGGGGAGCGCAACGAGGAGGCGGTGGCGGAGGCCGTGGCGCTCGGGGTGCTGGTCCCGCTGGCCGACCGTCCGGACGAGTTCCAGGTGCCGAGTCCGCAGGAGCTGGCGGTGGCAGCGGAGCTGCACACGGCCGGGGTGCCGCTGCTCGCGCTCACCGAGCATCTGCGGGAGCTGCGCAGCCAGGTCGAGCACATCGCGGCCCGCTTTCTGGACTTCACAAACGAGCATGTGTTCATCCGCTATCTCGGTGCCCATCCCTCCGACAGCACCGCGTCCGAGGCCGCCGAGCTGGTCCGCAGGCTGCGTCCGCTGGCCCGGCAGACCGTCGACGCGGAGCTGGCCCGCGCCATGCAGAAGATGGCGGCCCGCAGCCTGCGGTCCCATCTGCGCTCGGCCGCCGCCGTGCCCCCGCCGCACGCCGTCGGCCCGCGGACCGAGACCGTGCGGCTCCCGGTCCACACCCTCGACGCGGTGCGGGGCCTGGTGGGCGAGGAGCGGGTCGACGCCTTCCTCACCGCCGCCGCCGAGCGGGAGGTGCAGGCCCGCACCATGGACCGGCTCGCGGAGGAGCGCGAGGAGAGCAGGGGAGGCGATGCGATGCGATGAGGCAGCGGAAGCGGCGGGAGCGGGAGCGGCGGGGTCCTCCGGGTGGCGGCCCCTGGCATCATCGCTGGTATGGAACACACGCCCGGCCCCGCCGGTATGCCCGAGATGCCCAGTACGGAGTCCGCCGTCACCGCGATCCGTGCGGTGGCGGAACGGTACGGACACCAGGTCACGATCGAGCATGCCATCGGGGCCGATGAGTCCTCACGGCGCACGGCGGCCGGGGCGTTCGCCGTCACCGACGAGGACGGCTCGCTGCCGCACGAGGCGCTGCTGGAGATCCCCGCCGCCGAGTCACCGCTCAGTCCGGAGATCGCCGTGCAGGTCTTCGCGGAGGGCGACGCCCACATCACCCTGGACGGCATCACCTTTCACGACGTCCCCCGTGAGCGGGCTCCGGCGTTCCTGGAGACGGTGTTCGACGGCCGGGCCCGGGTGAAGCTGACGTGGTATCCGCCGTACTGCAGGCTGATCGTGGCGCTGCCGGGTGACCGTACGTACAAGGAGGTCGTACCGATGGCCCACGGCGGGCTGTCCCGCTGGATGAACACCCTGACGCCTTGACACCCTGACACCCGAGGCCGGAGCCCCGGGTCGACAGCTCCGACCGCGTCAGGGGGTGCTGGCCGTGGTGATGACGTCCTCCAGGACCTCGCGGGTGTAGCGCAGGTCGGCGATGGTCCGGTCGATCCGCTCCCGCTCCGCCACCAGCTGCTGGACCAGCCAGGGCGTTGCCGTCGCCGCCGGTCCCCCGTCGTGGTCCCGCATACACGGCAGGATGCTCGCGATCCGGTCCCCGTTCAGCCCCGCGGCCAGCAGTTGCTGGATGAGGATGACGCGGTCGACCGCCGCCTCCGGGTAGTCCCGGTGCCCGCCCGGTGTCCGGTCGGAGACGAGCATGTCCTTCTGCTCGTAGTAGCGCAGGGACCGTACGCTCACGCCCGTACGCCGGGACAGTTCGCCGATCTTCATGCCCGTCACCTTCCGCGCCCCGGCCCGGTGCCCGGGGCTTGAATCTGACATTGGTGTCAGATTCTACGGTCTCTCCATGACGAACAACCAGCCGCAGCGCACGGCCGAGTCCCCGCTCCTCGCCCGCTACTCCTCCGCCCGCCTCACCACCCCCAACCGCATCGTCATGGCCCCCATGACCAGGAACCGGGCCGCCGAGGACGGCACGCCCCTCCCCGTCGTCGCGGACTACTACGCGCAGCGCGCCACCGCCGGGCTCATCGTCACCGAGGGCATCTGGCCGCACCGCCGGGGGCAGAGCGGCTGGCGCATCCCGGGCCTGGAGACCGAGTCGCACGTGGCCGGGTGGCGCGCGGTCACCGCCGCCGTCCACGCGCGCGGCGGCCGGATCGCCGCCCAGCTCATGCACGGCGGGCGGCAGGGCCATCCGCGCTCGCGCCTCCTCGGGGACGTCCCGGCGGGCCCCTCC
>NZ_JAAKZZ010000822.1 GCF_011045075.1 Streptomyces boncukensis | reverse complement strand
CCAGCCCGAACCCGCCCGACACCGGCGGCACGGACGGCACCGACGGCGGGGACCCGGCGACCGGGGGCGATCTGGGCGGCATCATCGGCGGCGACCAGGGAGGCGGCGACAACGGCGGCGACGCCATCGGCAACCCGGCAGGCGGCGCCTGGGACGGCGGCAACACGGCCGACGGAGCCCCCGGAGGCGGTGGCTAGCGCCGAGTCCGGGGTCCGGGGTCCGGGCGCCAGCGGAACGCACCATTTGCTACGATTCCGGTACCGGCGGCGGACCACACGGCCACACACGGCCGCGCCACACACGGCCGCGCCACACACGGCCGTACCGCCGGCCCCGACGAGACGCGCCGTACCGGGCCCGCAAAGACGACGCACCCCCGAACACTCGTTCAAGTTCCGGAGGTGCCGTCATGGCCTGGGCTCTGTTGTTCGTCGCCGGTCTGCTGGAGGTGGGCTGGTCGATCGGGATGAAATTCACCGAGGGCTTCACCCGGCTGTGGCCCAGCGTGTTCACCGTCGCCGGGATCGCCGCAAGCATGCTGCTGCTCGCACAGGCGTCGAGGACGCTGCCGATCGGCACGGCCTACGGCGTCTGGGTGGGCATCGGCGCGGCGGGGGCGGCGACCGTGGGGATGGCGGTGCTGGGCGAGCCGGCGACCGCCGCGCGGATCTTCTTCATCGCCCTGCTGCTGGTAGCGGTGGTCGGCCTGAAGGCGACCTCGGGCCACTGACCAGCGCAGCCCGCCGGCCCGCCGGACCGCCACCCGCAGGTCTAGAGATACAGCCCCGTGGAGTCATCCGAGCCCTGCAGGCGCTCGGCGGCGACCGCGTGCAGGTCGCGCTCGCGCATCAGGACGTACGCGACGCCGCGCACCTCGACCTCGGCGCGCTCCTCGGGGTCGTACAGCACCCGGTCGCCCGGCTCCACCGTCCGCACGTTCTGACCGACGGCCACCACCTCGGCCCAGTCGAGCCTGCGCCCGACCGCGGCCGTCGCGGGGATCACGATGCCGCCGGACGAGCGCCGCTCCCCCTCGCTGGTGTCCGTCCGCACGAGCACCCGGTCGTGCAGCATGCGGATGGGAAGCTTGTCATGGTGTGCGGGTTCTGGAGTCTCGGTGCTCACGGCACGACCGTATCTCAGCCGCTCAGCCGCGCCGACGCCGAGCCGACAGCGCGTACAGGCCGCCCACGACGGCCGCCGTGGCGAGCGCCACCGGGACGATCCGGTCCATGCGCGGCGCCCCGTCCTCGCCGACGAAGCGGGCGCGGACATCGGTGACGACGCGGTTGGCGGTGACATACGCCCGCCCCGCCGTCTTGTCCACGGCGGCGGACGCCTTGGCCCTGGCGTCCCCGATGATCGTCTTCGGATGGACGCGCACAGCGATCTCGTCCAGCGCGACAGCGAGATCCTGCCGCCTGCGGACGATGTCCGCCTCGATGTCCGCGGGGGTCCTGGCTTCCGGCACCGCACTGCCTCCGTGCTGTCAGTCGTCCGTCATACCGTGGTAACGCACCACATCCTGTCAGCTCGCCGGGGTCCGCGCCCCACGGCACCCCCGATCGGCGCCGCCCGGCTCGTCCCGGTCCGGTGAGCGAGCGGGGAACCCCCAGGAAAGCCCACAGAGGAAGCCAGAGGAGAACAGATGAGCGAGCGCCTCCAGTCCGGTGACACCGCCCCCGCCTTCACCCTGCCCGACGCCGACGGCAAGGAGGTCTCGCTCGCCGACCACCGCGGCCGGAAGGTGATCGTGTACTTCTACCCCGCGGCCATGACCCCCGGCTGCACCAAGCAGGCGTGCGACTTCACGGACAACCTCGACCTGCTGGCCGGCCAGGGGTACGACGTCATCGGCGTCTCCCCGGACAAGCCGGAGAAGCTGGCGAAGTTCCGCGAGAAGGAAGACCTGCGGGTCACCCTCGTCGGCGACCCCGGCAAGGAGACCATGGAGGCATACGGCGCCTTCGGCGAGAAGAAGCTCTACGGCAAGACGGTCACCGGAGTCATCCGCTCCACGGTCGTCGTGGACGAGCAGGGCAAGGTCGAGCGGGCGCTGTACAACGTCAAGGCCACCGGCCACGTGGCCAAGCTGATCCGCGACCTCGGCCTGCCCGCCCAGGACGCCTGACCGCCCCCGCTC
>NZ_JAAKZZ010000821.1 GCF_011045075.1 Streptomyces boncukensis | reverse complement strand
CTCGGGCAGCGCCTCGCCGTCCTTCAGCCCCAGCGCCAGCAGCAGCGCGTCCGAGGGCGTCGGCTCGAATGGCTTGCGCAGCAGCGTCATGCCCGCCTGCGCCGGCGTCCGGTCCGCCTTCCGGTGATTGTCGGCCGTGCACGCCGCGACCGTGTTGAGCCAGGTGTCGCGTCCGCCGTGCGAGCGGGGCACCACATGGTCGACCGTCGTGGCACGGCGCCCGCAGTACGCGCACCGGTGCTGGTCCCGCACCAGCACGCCGCGCCGCGACCACGACGCCCGTTGTCGGAAGGGCACTTTGACATAACGGCAGAGCCTGATCACCTGGGGCACCGGGAGGTCGAACTGCGCGGCACGCACCCGCAGGCCGGGGTGGGACTGTTCGACGACGGCCTTGTCCTGCATGACCAGCACCACCGCACGCCGCAGCGGTACCGTCGACAACGGCTCGAAACTCGCGTTCAGGATCAGCGTCTCGCGCATCCCGTCCACCTCCCACTCACCGTCCCGCCCCGGCGGCGGGTGGCTCCACTGTGCCGGTGTGCCCGCAGGCCGACAACGCAATTTCCTTACGCTGTACAGGAAATGGCGGCGGTGGAAAGTCCGGAGGAGAAGCGGGCGAAGAACGGGGGACGGGAGGGGGAACAAACGGCAGCCGACGCGGTCGTCCGGCTCCCGGCCGGACTCCGGCGGACAGCTGGCGCAGATGAGGCGCCGTGCCGCCCCCGCCGCGCCAAGGGCGCGCCACGGTGCCGACTGCCTGAGTACTACGTTGCGCCGAGCGGCCCACACGGCGCAACGTATTTTCGGCCCGGATCCCCACCGGCTCCCACGGTGCCCCGCACCGGGAGGGAGCCCGGGAGCGGTCCGCCGGGCACGCGCCTACTCGCCGGCCGGCACCTCGTACTCGCAGATGAACTGCGCGCGGGCGAGCGTCTTGAACCGCAGGTTGAAGCCGACGACGGCGGGCGAGGCGTCCGCGTCGGGCCCCAGCTGCTCCGCGCCGACCGCGTACACCGTGAACACATACCGGTGCGGGCCGTCACCGGGCGGCGGGGCCGCGCCCCCGAATTCCCGGGTGCCGTAGTCGTTGCGGACGTGCACCGCGCCCGCGGGGAGCCCCTTCATGTCACCCGATCCGGCACCGGTGGGCAGCTCGGTCACATCGGCGGGGATATCGAACACCGACCAGTGCCAGAAGCCGCTCCCCGTCGGCGCGTCCGGGTCGAAGCAGGTGACCGCGAAGCTCTCGGTCTCCGGCGGGAAGCCGCTCCAGCTCAGCTGGGGCGAGGTGTTCCCCTCGGCGTACACCTGTGCGGAACCCAGCGTGCCGCCCTCCGTCATGTCCGCGCTCCCGACCTGGAACGAGGGCACCTGGGGGTGGAAGTCGTGGGGGAGCGGGCGCCGCTGCTGCTCGGTCACGTCGGTACCTCCTCATACTCGTACGCGAATCGCTGTAGCGGCCAGCCTAACGAGCCCGCACGCCGGTCTTTGCCACCATGGCCACGTACGTCGGGGAGCGCCCCGTACCGCTGCCCCCGTGCCCGCTGCCAGAACACCCAGAGACCGACCACGACGAGACGCCGAAGCGGTGGTACGACCATGACCAGCTCCGTGGAACTCCCCGAACTGCCCCAGGACGACCTGCCCCGCCTGTTTGACGGATCCATGCCGGCCGGCGTCTACCGCCTGCCCTCGGTGGGGCCGGACGCGCTGATGCAAGCGGACGCTGCGGGCTGGGTCGACGCCGTCGTGGACCTCGCCGGCGCCACCGGCAAGGAGGACTTCATGGACCGGTGCGTGGCCGGTCTCGAACTCCCCGGATACTTCGGCCGCAACTGGGACGCACTCGCCGACCTGCTCACCGACCTCTCCTGGTGGGGCGAGGGCCGCGGCTATCTGGTGCTCATGACCAGCTGGACCGACTTCGAGGCGGCCGTGCCCCGGGAGGCCGACGCCGCCGCGGAGGTCTTCACGGCGGCGGTCGGCTTCTGGTCGGTGCGCGACACCCCGCTGGCGGTGCTGCTCGGCTAGATGATTGATGTGCTTTCGCTCTGTCTGGAACGGCGAAGAGTGCCCAGGATTGGTGCTGAGAACACTGGCTCGACCCGTGGGGCGTGCTGTGAACACCGATCTGGACACTCTCCTGAC
>NZ_JAAKZZ010000820.1 GCF_011045075.1 Streptomyces boncukensis | reverse complement strand
GTGGGGTCCGGCCCTCCTCGACCGGGGGAGGGCCGGCGGTGGCGGTGCCGCGGCAGCGGCGGTCTGCTCGGGAGTTGTCGAGCGTACCGATTCGGTTGACAGGAGATTTCCTCGCGGTGCCCGGGGCCGACTAACGGCGCTTTTCGGACATGCGTCGGCTGCCTCCCGGTGCCGCCCGAACTGTGAACCGCGGAGGTGGGAGACCGCTGCGTGCGCGTTTCTTCCCGGCGCTACGGGTCTGTTCTTTGGCTTGAATGAATGGTTCACTCCTGAACTGTCGGGGCTTCCCTCCCCGCGTTGGCGACACGTCCGGCCTCGCTGCGGCCTCCCGGCATGGGGTGTGTCCGGTAGTTGCGTGTGAGCCCGTGAGGGTTTACCGCGCTGTGGCCGGATCTCCACGGCTCTCCACGGCCGACGGCGTTCACAGCCGTCGCCTCCCTGGTGGAGATCACGGATCCGTCGACCGGACGTCAGGCCACGACGAGCGTGGAGGAGTCATGAGCAACGTCGTCCCGGTGACCACGTGTGCGGCCGTGGTGCTGGTGGCCTCGGCCATCGCGCTGAGGGGCGCCCGGTCCTCCGTCGCCGGCGGCGGGGTCAGGGCGGACCTTGAGGACTGGGCACTGGCCGACCGCCGCCAGGGCGGCGTCCTCGTGTGGTGTCTGCTCGGCGGCACCGTCTACACCGCGTATACGTTCACCGCCGTGCCGGGAGCGGTGTTCACCTCCGGCGGCATCGGCTTCTACGCGCTGCCGTACACGGTGCTCATCTGCACGATCGCCTTCGTTCTGCTGCCCCGCCTGGCGGCGACGGCGCGAGCCCACGGGCATGTCACGGTCGCCGATTTCGTACGGGAACGCTACGGGTCGCCGCTGCTGGCCCTGGCCGTGTCCCTCACCGGCATCTTCGCCACGATGCCGTACATCGCGCTGCAGCTGCTCGGCATCAGGGCGGTGCTCAGCGTGCTGGGCGTACGGCCGGACGGAGCCGCCGGCGACGCCGCGCTGACGGCCGTGTTCGCCGTGCTCGCCGTCTCCACCTACCGGTACGGCCTGCGTGCGCCGACCCTGGTCTCGGCGGTCAAGGCCGTGCTCATCGTGGGCTCGACGCTCGCCCTCGCGGGGCTCGTCCTGACCAGGCTCGGGTCGCCGGCGACCCTCTTCGCCCGCGCTGACGCGGCGCTCACCGCTCGCGACGGGGCGTCCGCCCTCGTGCCCGCCGCCGATCTCGCACCGGCGTACCTGTCCTTGGCGGTGGGCTCGGCCCTCGCGCTGTTCGCCTTCCCCCACGTCCTGATGGTGGCGTTCTCCGCCCGCAGCGGCGACGTCCTGCGCCGGTCGTCCGTCACGCTCCTGGGCTGGACGGCCATGCTCGGAGTCTTCGCGCTCTTCGGCATCGCGGCCCTCGCGGCGCGGGTCGAGCCACCGCCGGGCCGCAGCGAACTGGCGGTACCCCTGCTCGTCCTCGACCTCGCGCCCGGCTGGGCGGCCGGGCTGCTGCTGGGCGCCCTCGTCGTGGCGGCGCTCGTCCCGGCCGCGGTGATGTCCATCGGCGCGGCGACGCTGTTCGCACGGAACGTGTACCTGGAGTTCGTCAGTCCCACCGCGACGGCGGCTCAGGTGACCAGGATGGCCCGGCTGATGTCGCTGGTCGTGAAGCTGGGCGCACTCGCGTTCGCGCTCGGACTGCGGGACCAGGCCGCGATCAACCTGCATCTGCTGGGGGCCGTATGGGTGCTCCAGATCGTGCCGACGATCGCGCTCGGACTGCTCCACCGGACACCGCACCGGATCTCCCTGCTCGCCGGCTGGCTGCTGGGCATGGTGGTCGGCACCGGCCTGGTCAACACGGGCGCGTTCTCCTCGCTGGTGCGGCTCTCGATCGGCCCGGTGGACACCCAGGTGTACGCGGGCGTGCTCGGACTCGCCGTCAACCTCGCCGTCGTGATGCTGACCAGCCCTCCGCTGAGCCGGCTCGGCGTACCGCGCGGCGTGTCGGGGGTGCTGAGACCGGACGGATCCGCTCGCGGCGGCGGGGCGATGTCGTGAGCGAGGGCATGAGACGCACGGACAAGCCCTGGCGCCGCGGCGGCCCCGCGTCGGCTGTCGACGACGCCGGCGCCGCCGCCGCGGCGGCCCCGCAGGCCCCGCC
>NZ_JAAKZZ010000081.1 GCF_011045075.1 Streptomyces boncukensis | reverse complement strand
CTTCACCAGGGGCGGGCGGTGCCGGTCGGCGCGGCGCTGCGGAGCACGCGCGCGGATGGCTCGCTTCGGGGCGCGAGCCGGTTCAGGCGGCGCTGCTCAGGCGGGGGCCCTCAGCGGGCACACATTCGCCGCATGGCGCGCATACGCGGACAACGAGCACCGGGCGCGGTTTTCGCCTCGGTCGCAAGGGTGCGGCAGCTCGTCGTGTTCATGGGGCCCAGTAAAGCAGACGGCGCGGTACCAGCGGGGTGGACCGTCCGGCATGCGGACACCGTTCCGGACGCCCCGGCACCGCCGCACCCCGCGCTCACTCCCCCGCGACGACCTCCAGCTCACCCGCTGTGACCTGCGCGGATACGGCTGAGAGGTCATCCACGACGACATCCGCGCGCAGCTCGTCACGAGGGTGCGTTGTGGCCAAGCCCACGGTGGTCATGCCCGCCCTGCGCCCCGCCTCCAGGCCGGCCGGGGCGTCCTCGAAGACCACGCAGCGCGCCGGATCCACGCCCAGCTTCCGGGCCGCCAGCAGATACGGCTCCGGGTCGGGCTTCCCCCGGGTGATGTCGTCGGCGGCTATGACCAGCGGGGCCTCGACGCCCACCCGGCGCAGCCGCGCGTCGGCCAGCTCCCGGGTGGCGGAGGTCACCACGGCCCAGCGCTCCTGGGGCAGCGCGCGCAGCAGCGCGGCGGTGCCCGGAAGCAGCCGTACGCCCCCGCCGCCGTCGCCCTCGACGTCCTCGACCTCCAGCCGCTCGATCCGCGCCAGCGCCTCCGGCACCCGTGCGGCGGGCACCAGGTCCGCGACGACCTCGGCCGCGGGCCGCCCGTGCAGCCCGACGGCGGCGAACTCCGCCTCGTCGACGGAGAACTCCCGGGCCCAGACGGTCCAGCAGCGGGTCACGGACTCCATGGAGGAGAGCAGAGTCCCGTCGTTGTCGAAAAGCAGGGCGGCTGGGCTGATCCTCATGGCCGCCAGCGTACGGGAGGCTCCGCGGGGGCCCGCACGGGCCGCGGTGCGGCCCCTTCTAGACTTTGCCCATGCTCACCCCGCTCACGGTCGCGCTCGCCGTGGCCGCGCTCGCGCTGGCCGCGTGGTGCGGCTGGGCGGCCTACCGCGACCAGCCCACCAAGGACTGGCACTTCATCGGCATGGCCGCGGTCACGGTGCTGGCGCTGGTCCAGCTCGTCGTGGGCGCCGTGAAGCTCGCCACCGGCGAGGACCCGGCCGACGGCGCGGTGATCTTCGTCTCGTATCTGGTCGGCGTCGTGGCCTGCGTCCCGGTGGTGGGGCTGATCTCGCTGACCGAGCGCACGAAGTGGGGCTCGCTGACCGTGGTGGCCGGCGCGGTGGTGCTGGCCGTGCTGGAGGTGCGGCTGTATGACATCTGGGGAGGCGGGGCGAGTGGCTGACACCCGGTCGGAGCCGGAGTCCCGGGGCGGCGGCATCGCGAGCGGCCCCGGCAAGCTGCTGGTGACGCTGTACGGCATCTTCACGGTGGGCGCGGCCTCGCGCTCGATCGTCCAGCTGACGACGAGGTTCGACGAGGCGCCGCTGGCCTATGTGCTCTCGGCGGTGGCAGCGCTGGTGTACGCGTTCATCACCGTCTCGCTGGTACGGGGCGGAGAGGGGGCCCGCAAGGCCGCGTTCGGCTGCTGCTGCCTGGAGCTGGCGGGCGTGCTCGCCGTGGGCACGTGGACCCTGGTGGAGCCGTCCGCCTTTCCGGACGCGACCGTGTGGTCGGACTACGGCATGGGCTACCTGTTCATTCCGGTGATCCTTCCGGTGACCGGACTGATGTGGCTGCGGCGGCGGACGCGGGGTGCCGCAGGTCCCTAGGGCCCTGCGGCAGTGCCCCGGAGGGGCGCCCTCGGCGCACCGGATCACGCGCTCGCCGCGTACGCCGCTGCGTCCTTGGCCATGGCGACCAGCACCACCGCGCGGTCCCGCTCCGTGCCGACGGGGGCGTAGCCGTTCCGGCGGTAGAGGCGGAGGTTGCCCTCGCTCTTGCTGCCCGTCACCAGGTGGTACCGCTTCGCGGCCCGCTCGGTCGCCAGCCGGTCCTCGACGGCGGTCAGCAGCCGCCCGCCCAGTCCGTGCCGCTGGAGCCTGGGGTGCACGATCAGCCGGCCGATGCGCGCCGTGCCGTCCTCGTCGACCCGGCCGCGCACCGAGCCGACGACCTCCTCGCCGAGCCGGGCCACCAGGACGCAGCAGCCGTCCAGCTCGCGGCGGAGGTCGGCGAGGGTCTGGGTGAGCGGCTCGATGCCGTAGTCACCGCAGATCTCGGCCTCGCGCTGGAAGCAGAGGTACTGCAGCTTCAGGATCTGCTCGGCATCGTGTTCGGTCGCCGCAGAGATGGTCACGCTCATACCCATGTGCGCATGCCTCCCCAAGTTGTGTCCGCGCGGGCACGCGAGGGTGAGGGTGCTGTGCCCGAGCTGTCTGCCCCGGTGCCGCCGGTCGCCTCTCGCACCCTTCCCCGGAGTCGGGGTGCCGCAACCTCCGCTGCCAGCATTCTGCGCAGGCGGGCCAGGCAACGGGAACGGAGCGGGCCCAGACTCCCCTGTGACATTCCCAACTCGCGGGCGATCTGGGGGTAGGTGGGGTCCGAACGGGCGAGCAGCGCACGGAGTACGGCGGGGCACCGGCCGGGCAGCCCGGAAGCAGCGGCGGCGAGGGCACGGCGGCACTCGGCGGCCAGCAGCGGCGCCTCGGCGTCGGACACCGGGTCGGCGAGTCCGTCCGCCGCGGTGACCCGGGACGGGGGCCGCTGGACCGGTGCCCGGCCGGGCACCGGGTACGGCCGCTGCCGCGCGGCCTCGGCGCGTACGGCGGCGCGCAGCCAGTCGCCGGGCGGCGCGGGCGGCGCACCCGTCGTACGGGTGTGCTGCAGCCAGCGCAGCAGAACGCCCTGCCGCAGGTCGGCGGGGTCGGTGCCGGGACACGCCGCGGCCTCCGCCGCGCACTCGGCGTCCAGCAGGGCGGTGAGCCGCGGGCCCGGCAGGGTGTGCTCCTCCACACGGCACCGCACGCGCGCCGTCCGCCCGGCGGTTGCGGGGCGGACGGCGCGTCACCCGTACGGGGTCACTTCCGGGCGCGGAAGTCCTCCGCTGCGAGCAGGCCGGTGTCCGCGTTGTCGGTGAAGATGCCGTCGATCCCGGTCTCGAAGTAGCGCTGGAAGGCGCCGAACGCGTCGCCGTAGGCGTTGGGGTCGCTGCCCTTGCGGAACTCGGTGGGCAGGAAGGTGTTCTCGTTGCGCATGGTGTACGGGTGCAGCACCAGCTGGTGCGCGTGCGCGTCCCGCACCAGGGTGGTGGGCTCGCCCAGGGAGCCGTCCGCCTTCTTGGGGATGACGAGGTCGACGAGGGGCCCGATGCCCTTGGCGAAGCCCGCCATCCACGCCAGGCCCTCGGGCTTGATGAGGTCGCCGACCGTGCGCGGGTCGCCCGCCTCGACGAAGTCCCAGGGCTGCGAGTCGGCCGTCCACAGCAGCACCACGCCGGGGCAGTCCACCAGCTTGCTCAGCCGCTGGATGCTGCTCGGCTCGAAGGACTGCAGGAAGTTGGGCGAGTGGGCCCTGTGCCGGTGGTACTTGCGCAGCAGCCGGGCGAGCGGCTTCTCCAGGCCGAGGCCGATGCTGCGGAAGTAGCTGGGGTGCTTGGTCTCGATGTGCAGCCAGACGCGGCGCCCGTGCCCCCGCTCCCGCTTCCGGGCCCAGGTCAGGACCTCCTCCAGGGTGGGGATCTCCCAGCGGCCGTCGTAGAGCGTGTTGTGCTGGCGGGTGCCGGGGATGCGCTCCTTGGCGCGCAGCGTCTTCAGCTCCCGGAGCGTGAAGTCCTCGGTGAACCAGCCCGTCAGCTCCTCGCCGTCCACCTTCTTGGTGGTCTTGCGGCCGGCGAACTCGGGGTGGTCTGCGACATCGGTGGTGCCGGTGATGTCGTTCTCGTGACGGCAGACCAGGTGCCCGTCCTTGGTGGAGACGACGTCCTGCTCGATGACGTCGGCGCCCATGTCGAACGCGAGCTGGTAGGAGCCCAGGGTGTGCTCGGGGCGGTAGCCGCTGGCGCCGCGGTGGGCCACGATGGCGGGTACGGGGAGCCGGTGGCCGCCGTGCCGGCCGCGCCCTCCGCCCTTGCCGGCCGCCCCGGACGCGTCCGCCGCCTGGGCCGTTCCCTGGCCGAGCGCGCCCGCACCCACCCCGGCCGCGCCCAGCACCGCCGCCCCGAGCAGGGTTCTCCGGCCCGGCTGCTGCTCCTGTCCCATCGGCTCTCCTCAGCACTTCGCGGTGCCGCTGTCCGGCACCTGACACAGAACGCGCCGATCCTAGACGCGGCGCCGGAACGGAGGGGAGACGCGGGCCCGAACAGCGGGGAAACACGTAACCGATGGGGCGAATGGGATGACGGGGACATGGGCAAAGCGGGAGTAATCCGCGTCAACTCGTCGCATCGAGCCGCTGCACCCGGTGTGCAACCCGCGGGTAGCGGCGAGTATCGTCCTCAACTGCGCGTCCGTCTCGCGCGACCAACACCGACTGGGCGGAGGGTCCGTTGTCCCGTTTCCGGCTGATCAAGGCAGTGCTCGGCCCGCTTCTGCGTGTGCTGTTCCGCCCCCAGGTCGAGGGAGCGGAGCGGATTCCCGGCTCGGGCCCTGTGATCCTGGCCGGGAACCACCTCACGTTCATCGACTCGATGGTGCTGCCGCTGGTCACCGACCGGCAGGTGTTCTTCATCGGCAAGGACGAGTACGTCACGGGCAAGACCCTCAAGGGCCGCCTGATGGCCTGGTTCTTCACCGGCTGCGGGATGATCCCGGTCGACCGGGACGGCGGGCACGGCGGTGTCGCCGCGCTGATGACCGGGCGCCGGGTGCTGGAGGAGGGCAACATCTTCGGCATCTACCCGGAGGGCACCCGCTCCCCCGACGGCCGGCTGTACCGGGGCCGTACCGGCATCGCCCGGCTGGCCCTGATGACCGGGGCGCCGGTCGTCCCGTTCGCGATGATCGGTACGGACAAGCTGCAGCCGGGCGGCAAGGGGATGCCGCGGGTCGGGGGCGGGCGCCGGATCACCGTCCGGTTCGGCGAGCCGCTGGACTTCGCGCGGTACGACGGCATGGGCCGCGACCGCTATGTGCTCCGCGCGGTGACGGACGAGGTGATGAGCCACGTCATGCGCCTCTCCGGTCAGGAGTACGTCGACATCTACGCCACGAAGGCGAAGGCGGCGTAACGCGCCCAGCCCTCCGGCGCCCCCCGACCGGGCGTCCCGCACGGGGTCACCACAAGGTCACCGCCCCGGGGCCGGAGTGGACGGGTCCTCCTCCGGGATGTCGCCGAGCCGCTGGTCCTTCAGCAGGTGCCAGGCGAGCAGGGAGGCCCCCAGCAGTACGGCGGCGCCGACTCCGGCGCCCAGCCGCAGCCCCTCCGTGAAGGTCTCCTGAGCCGCTGTCAGCAGCCGCTCCCCCGCCGGGCCCGGCAGTGCGTGGGCCGTCTCGACCGCTTCGCCCAGCGAGTGCCGTGCGTTGTCGGCCGCCCCGCCCGGCACCCCCGGCGGGGTGTCGAACGAGCGGTAGACCCCGGTCACCACGGAGCCGAGCAGCGCGATGCCGAGGGCGGCACCCAGCTCGTACGCCGTCTCCGAGACCGCGGAGGCGGCACCGGCCTGCTCCTTCGGCACGGTGGAGAGGATGACGTCGGCCGTCACGGTGAAGGCGAGCCCCGCGCCGAAGCCCAAGACCAGCAGTGCGCTGCCCAGCAGCGGATAGCCCGTGGACGGCTGGAGCAGCACACAGGAGCCGAGCGCCAGCCCGACCGCCGCGAGCCCGCCCGCCACGGCGCCGCGCACCGAGGTGCGCCGGGCGATGGCGCCGGCGAAGAGTCCGGTCACCACGGCCCCGAGCGCGGCCGGCAGCTCGGCGAGCCCGGCCTCGAACGGCGTGCGGGACTGCACCATCTGCAGGAACTGCGAGAGGAAGAAGACCAGTCCGGACAGCCCGAGAATGGTCAGCAGGTCGGCCAGCACGGCACCGCTGAAGCCCCGGCTGGCGAACAGCCGCATGTCCAGCAGCGGTGCGGGCAGCCGCAGCTGACGGCGTACGAACCAGGTCAGCGCGGTCAGCCCTACGACGGCCGCGACCGCCACGTCCCAGCGGAGGCCGTATGCCGCGCCCTCCTTGACGGCGTAGACCACGGCGATGATCCCCACCATCGACAGACCGACGCTCGGCAGGTCCCAGGGGCCGGGCGCGGGGTTCCGCGACTCCGGCAGCAGCTTGGCGCCGACGAGCACCAGTACGGCCATCACCGGCAGGTTGATCAGAAAGACCGAGCCCCACCAGAAGTGCTCCAGCAGAAAGCCGCCGACGACCGGTCCGACGGCGGTGCCGGCCGCCGCCGCCGCGCCCCAGATGCCGACGGCGACGCTGCGCTCGCGGGAGTCGTGGAAGAGGTTGCGGATCAGCGCGAGCGTGGAGGGCATCAGCGTCGCGCCCGCGACCCCCAGCAGCGCCCGCCATACGATCATCGCCTCGGCGCTGTGCGCGTAGGCCGTGAGCACCGAGAGCGCGCCGAACGCGACCGAGCCGGTGAGCAGCAGCTTCTTGCGGCCGATCCGGTCGCCGAGGCTGCCCATGGACACCAGCAGCCCGGCGATGACGAAGGAGTACACATCGCCGATCCACAGCAGCTGGGTGCTGGACGGGCGCAGGTCCTCGCTGAGGAACGGGACGGCCAGGCCGAGCACCGTGGCGTCGATGCCGACCAGCAGCACGGCCAGCACCAGCACGGCGAGCGCCAGCCAGCGCAGCGGCTGCGGCTGGGTCCGGTCGGCCTGTCCCGGGCTCGCGTCCCTCACGCCTCCGCCCTCCGCAGCGCGCCGCCGAGCAGCAGCTCGGTGGTCATCCGTACGGCGTCGCGGGAGGCGATCTTGCCGTCCTGCACCGCCCAGGCCGAGGTGGCGACGAGCGAGTAGAGCGCCTCGACCAGCCAGGCGGGCGTGAGGTCGAGGCGGAAGGTGCCGTCCTCCTGCCCGCGCTGGAAGACGGCGCCGATCCTGGCGTCGATCCGGTTCCACCCCTCGTGGAGCTCTCCGGGCTCGAAGAGCTGGTTCTCGGTCACCAGGAAGGCGAGGAAGCCGGCGAGCGGCCGGGCCTCGGCGACCATGCGGCGCACGGCGTCGGCGGCGTCCCCTTCCTCGGGGCGTGCCGCCTCCAGCGCGGCCTCCAGCCGCCGCAGTCCGAGCTGCTCCAGGGCCCGCACGAGCGCTTCGCGCCCGGCGAAGTGCCGGTGCAGGGTGGCGCGGCTGACGCCGGCCGCCCTGGCGATCTCGTCCATGGAGGAGGTCGGCCTCCGGGTCAGCAGCTCGGCGGCCTGGCTCAGCAGCTCTTCACGATCCACACTCATGAGACAAGGTTAGACCAAATGAGACAGTGATGTCTCATCCCTTATCCCGGAGCGGCGCTGAGCGTCCCGGAGCGGCGCGGAGTCAGCTCCAGGGCAGCCGCGAGCGGTGCCGCCAGTACTCCTCCGCCCCCTCCGCCAGCGCCGTGAGCCGGTCGAGCTGCGCGGTGCCGAAGTCGACGGCGGCGGCGAGCAGGTTGGTGTGCAGCTCGGCCGCGGTGGCGGCGCCGGAGAGGACGACGCCCGCCCACGGGCGGCGCAGCACCGCGGCGAGAGCCACGGCGTCCGGGCTCGTCCCGGCCTCGTCGGCGACCGCGCGCAGCGCCTCAGGGGCGTGCTCCCCGGCCAGCCGCCCGTTCGCCAGCGCCTCCTTGACGATGACGGTCAGCCCGGCCTCGTACGCCTCGGACAGCGCCTCGCCCGCCGAGCACTCCAGCAGGTTGTAGGTGCTCTGAACGGTGCGGAAGAGCCGCTCGCCGTCCACCGTCACCTCCAGCGCGGCGCGGACGACGTCCGCCTGGGCCGGTCCGCTGGTGCTGAAGCCCACCGTGACGCCGTCCGCTGCCAGCGCGGCGAGGCGGGCGTGCAGCGCGGTGTCGGTGAGCGCGGGGCTGTCCGGGGTGAGGGAGTGGATCTGGTACAGGTCCAGCCGGTCGCCCAGCTGTTCCCGGGTCTCGCCGAGCTGCCGTGCGAACGCCTCGGTGCCGTGGTCCTTCACCTCGTGCACCTCGGCGTCCAGCCGCCACTCCCCCGTGTAGGTGTAGCCCCACTTGCTGCCGACGACCAGGTCCTGGATCTCGGGGTTGAGGCGCAGCCACTCGCCGAGGAACTCCTCGGCCCGGCCGTAGGAGCGGGCCGTGTCGATATAGCGGACGCCCTGCGCGTAGGCCGCGTCGAGCAGCTCGTGGGTGCGGGTGCGCAGGGCCTCGGGGCTGCGGTCCGGCAGCTCGGCCTCCCGGCCGAGGGTGATATAGGCGGGGCGGCCGACGGCGGCGAGCCCCAGGCCGAGGTGGGCCGTCGGGGTCGTCGCCGAGGCGAGGCGGGTGAAGGGCACGGGAGACTCCCAGCTCGGTCGGCTCTTTCCGGGGCCGCACCACCGTACCGGGCGCGCTCAGCCCTTGGCCGCAGCCCACTCCCGCTGGGCCCGCAGGTCCTCGCGGAAGGCGGCGAGCTGCCGGGCGACGGCCGACGGCGCGGTGCCGCCGTGCCCGTCCCGGGCTGCCAGCGCCCCGGGCACGCTGAGCACGTCGCGCACGCCGGGCGTCAGCTGCGGGGAGATCGCGGCGAACTGCTCGTCCGTCAGCTCGTGCAGCTCGATGCCCTCGCGCTCGCACACCTGCACGCACTCGCCCGCCACCTCGTGCGCCACCCGGAACGGCACTCCCCGCTTCACCAGCCACTCGGCGATGTCCGTGGCGAGCGAGAACCCGGCGGGCGCCAGCTCGGCCATCCGGTCGCCGTGCACGGTGAGCGTGGCCACCATCCCGGTGAAGGCCGGGAGCAGGAGCTCCAGCTGGTCGACGGAGTCGAAGACCGGCTCCTTGTCCTCCTGGAGGTCCCGGTTGTAGGCGAGCGGGAGCGCCTTGAGCGTGGCGAGCAGCCCGGTCAGGTTGCCGATCAGCCGTCCGGACTTGCCGCGCGCCAGCTCGGCGATGTCGGGGTTCTTCTTCTGCGGCATGATCGACGAGCCGGTGGAGAAGGCGTCGTGCAGCGTCACGAAGGAGAACTCCCTGGTGTTCCACAGGATGACCTCCTCGGCGAGCTTCGAGACATCCACCCCGATCATCGCGGTGACGAACGCGAACTCCGCCGCGAAGTCCCGTGCCGCCGTGCCGTCGATCGAGTTGGGCGAGCTGCCCCGCTCGAAGCCCAGCTCGGCGGCGACGGCCTCCGGGTCGAGGCCGAGGGACGAGCCCGCGAGCGCGCCGGAGCCGTACGGCGAGACGGCGGTGCGCGCGTCCCACTGGCGCAGCCGCTCCGCGTCCCGGGCCAGCGCCTGGGCATGGGCCAGGACATGGTGCGCGAACAGCACCGGCTGCGCGTGCTGGAGGTGGGTGCGGCCCGGCATCGCCACCTCCGGGTGCGCCTCGGCGAGGCCGACGAGGGCCTCCTGGAGGTCGGCCAGCAGCCCGCCGAGCGTGCGCGCGTGCTCGCGCAGGCACATCCGGAAGAGCGTGGCGATCTGGTCGTTGCGGGAGCGGCCCGCGCGCAGCTTGCCGCCGAGCTCCGGGCCGACGCGCTCCAGCAGGCCGCGCTCCAGCGCGGTGTGCACGTCCTCGTCGGCGACCGTGCCCGTGAAGTCGCCGGCGGCGACGTCGGCCTCCAGCCGGTCGAGCCCCTCCAGCATGCGCTGAAGCTCGTCCTGGGTGAGCAGGCCCGCCTGGTGCAGGACCCGGGCATGGGCGCGGGAGCCCGCGATGTCGTACGGCGCGAGGCGCCAGTCGAAGTGGACGGAGGCGGAGAGCTTCTCCAGGGCCTCGCTCGGTCCGTCGGCGAACCGGCCGCCCCACAGGCGGATGTCGTCGTTGCCGTTGCTGCTCACGTGCGTCGCCTGCTCCTGGCTGGAAGGTGCGGTCCCGTCGGCGGCCGGGCACCGGTGGGTGCCCGCCGTAGTGCCCGTGCCGGCTGTCGTTACGCCTGGTCGCGCTTGGCGGCGATCTTCGAGGAGAGGCCGAAGATCTCGATGAAGCCCTTGGACATCGACTGGTCGAACGTGTCGCCCGTGTCGTACGTCGCGAGGTTGAAGTCGTACAGCGACTGGTCGGACTTCCGGCCGGTGACCACCGCGCGCCCGCCGTGCAGGGTCATCCGGATGTCACCGCTCACGTGCTCGTTGGCCTCCTCGATGAAGCCGTCCAGGGCCCGCTTGAGCGGCGAGAACCACAGGCCGTCGTAGACCAGCTCGGTCCACCGCTGCTCCACCTGCCGCTTGTACCGCGCCAGCTCGCGCTCGACGGTGACGTTCTCCAGCTCCTGGTGGGCGGTGATCAGGGCGATGCCGCCCGGGGACTCGTACACCTCGCGGGACTTGATGCCCACGAGCCGGTCCTCCACCATGTCGATCCGGCCGACGCCCTGGGCGCCCGCCCGCTCGTTGAGCTGCTGGATGGCCTGGAGGACGGTGACCGGCTTGCCGTCGAGGGCGACCGGGACGCCCTTCTCGAAGGTGATGACGACCTCGTCGGCCTCGCGCGGGGTGGCGGGGTTGGAGGTGTAGTCGTAGACGTCCTCGACGGGGGCGTTCCAGATGTCCTCCAGGAAGCCGGTCTCCACGGCCCGTCCGAAGACGTTCTGGTCGATGGAGTAGGGCGACTTCTTGGTGGTGGCGATCGGGAGGCCCTTCTCCTCGCAGAAGGCGATGGCCTTGTCCCGCGTCATCGCGTAGTCCCGCACGGGGGCGATGCACTTCAGATCGGGCGCGAGGGAGGAGATGCCCGCCTCGAACCGCACCTGGTCGTTGCCCTTGCCGGTGCAGCCGTGCGCCACGGTGCCCGCGCCGTGCTTGCGCGCGGCCGCCACCAGGTGCTTGACGATGGTGGGCCGGGAGAGCGCGGACACCAGCGGGTACCGGTCCATGTAGAGGCCGTTGGCCTTGATCGCCGGGAGGCAGTACTCCTCGGCGAACTCGTCCTTCGCATCCGCGACCTCGGCCTCGACCGCGCCGCAGGCCAGCGCACGCTTGCGGATGACATCCAGGTCCTCGCCGCCCTGGCCGACGTCGACCGCGACGGCGACGACCTCGGCGCCCGTCTCCTCCGCGATCCAGCCGATGCAGACAGACGTGTCCAGGCCGCCTGAGTAGGCGAGTACGACGCGCTCGGTCACGGGCTTCTCCTTTCGATGCATGCGCTGATGGCATAAGTATGCACTCTCTCGTATGTTTCGTCAACGCGCCCCCGAGCCCGGCGGCCCACCGCATGTTGACGCTGTTCACATGCGCCGGATACCGTGCGCCCATGACTGACGTCCCCACCCTTGCGCGGCAGACCTGGCATCAGCTCGAACCCGTCTACGCCTCGGTGTACTTCGCGCCGCAGATCGCCGAGGAGTCCCGGGCCCTCGGCTACGACACCTCCGAGCGCTGGCCCTCGTACTTCGCGCTGCGCGCGGCGCCGCTCGGTGCGGTGGGCCCGGAGCCGGTGACCGCCGCCTTCTACAGCTTCAGCCCCGCCACGGTGCGCACACACGTCCCCGGCGTCTGGCGCACCGCCGAGCCCTCCGCCGTGCTCGCGGCCCGGCTGCGCGGGGTCGACCGCACACTGCGCGCCGTGCTCGGGGAGCGGCTCGCCGACCCGGGGATCGCCGAGGCCGCCGCGCTCGCCCGTACGGCCGCCGAGGCGTGCCCGCTGCCCGGACGCCCGCTGGCCGCGGCGAACGCCGCGCTCGGCTGGCCGGACGAGCCGCACCTGGTGCTGTGGCAGGCCGCCAACGTGCTGCGGGAGCACCGCGGGGACGGCCATCTGGCCGCGCTGCTGACCGCCGGACTGGACGGCTGCGAGTCCCTGGTCTCCTTCGCGGCGGTGGACGCGGCGCCCGAGGAGAACTTCGCGGCGCGCGGCTGGAGCGCGCCGGAGTGGGAGGCGGCCCGCGCGCGGCTCGCCGAGCGCGGGCTGGTGGACGCGGACGGCAAGGCCACCGAGCGCGGCCGACAGCTGCGGGACGACGTCGAGCGGACGACGGACGAGCTGGCCGCCGAGCCGTACCGGGCGCTCGGCGCGGAGGGCTGCGCGCGGCTGGCGGAGCTGAACCGCCCCGTCTTCGGCGCCGTCCTGGAGACGGGGCTGCTCCCCGCGCAGTCGACCCTCGGCATCCTGACCGTCCGGGCACCGGCTCCGCGCTAGGCAAGCCGTGTCCGGCCGGTCGGGCTGGGCCGGGGCTGCCCCTTGCAGATGCATCGAGTGCGCCCCGTCAGGGGCGCGGGGAACTGCGCGCGCAACCACGGCGATAGCCGCACCCTGCGACGCGGCAGCACGGGGCAGCCCCGGCAGAGGGCAACCGTGACGTGATCCGCCGGGGCCACATGCCGAGACACGCTTGCGCGGTCCGTGCTCAGGGGCGTTCCCTCACACGGTGCGATCCGAACAGCGGAAGGGCGCCCGGCGCGCCGTCACCCTCTTCCCCCTCCTCGTGGTGCTCGCGGGCGCCCTCGGTCTGGTGAGCCCGGACCGCTTCACCTCCGGGGCCGAGGCGGTGCCCTACCTCCTCGGCGTCGTGATGTTCTGCATGGGGCTGACCATGACGCTGCCGGACTTCCGCAGCGTCGTACGCCGCCCGTGGGCGGTCGCGCTGGGCCTCGCGGCGCAGTACCTGGTGATGCCGGGGCTGGGCTGGCTCGTCGCCCAGTCGCTGGGGCTGTCCGCGCAGCTCGCGGCCGGGCTGATCCTGGTCGGCTGCTCGCCGGGCGGCACCGCCTCGAACGTCGTCAGCTATCTGGCGCGCGGTGACGTGGCGCTGTCGGTGTCCATCACCTCGGTCTCCACGCTGGTCGCGCCGCTGCTGACGCCGCCGCTCACGCTGTTCCTCGCGGGCGAGTTCCTGCCGGTGGACACCGGTTCGATGGTGTGGGACATCCTCAAGACGGTGCTGCTGCCGGTGCTCGGCGGGCTGCTGGTGCGGCTGCTCGCGGGCCGCTACGTCGAGCGGGCGCTGCCCGTGCTGCCCTGGATGTCGGCGGTGACGATCGCGGCCATCGTCACCATCGTGGTGGCGGGCAGCGCGGACGCCATCAAGTCGGCGGCGGCGCTGGTCTTCGTCGCCGTGGTGCTGCACAACGGCCTGGGCCTGGCCCTCGGCTACGGCGTGGGACGGCTGGCCCGGCTGGGCGAACCCGCGGGCCGCGCCCTGGCCTTCGAGGTCGGTATGCAGAACTCGGGGCTCGCCGCCTCGCTGGCCACGGCGCACTTCAGCCCGCTGGCGGCGCTGCCCGCCGCCGTCTTCTCGGTCTGGCACAACGTCTCGGGGGCGCTGGCCGCCGCGTGGTTCGCGCGCCGCGACCGCGCCGGCGCCCCCGAGGGCTCCGCAGCCCCCGAGGGCCCCGAGAGCGGTGCTGCGGGCTACGCCGGGTCGAGCCGGTAGACGTCTCCGCGCAGCGCGAGGACGTAGAGCTCCTTGTCCCCGTCCTGGGCGAACGCGGCGACGTTGCCGCCGCTGACGCCGAGGCTGTGCCGGCCGGTGACCTGGCCGTTGTCCATCTCCAGCGACCGGATGGTGCCGTCGCAGTAGTCGCTGTAGACGTACTGGCCGGTCAGCTCCGCTAGCGCGGCGCCGCGGTAGACGTAGCCGCCGGTGACCGAGCAGCCGCCGCCGGTGCGCCCGTACTCGAAGACCGGCGGGACGTGGTTGGCCGGCTCCTGGCCGCGGACCGGCAGGGTGCCCTCCATCCGGGCCCAGCCGTAGTTCTCGCCGCCCTCGCTGTCGGCGGGCGCCCAGTCGATCTCCTCGCGCCGGTTCTGCCCCACGTCGCCGATCAGCAGGTCGCCCTTGTCGGCGTCGAAGGAGAACCGCCAGGGGTTGCGCAGGCCGTACGACCAGATCTCGTCGCGCCCCGGCTTCCCCACGAAGGGGTTGTCCTGCGGGATCGCGTACGGGGAGCCGCCGGTGGGGTCGATCCGCAGCATCTTGCCGAGCAGCGAGTTCATGTCCTGCCCGTTGTCCTGCGGGTCGTTGGCGCTGCCGCCGTCGCCGAACCCGATGTAGAGCATGCCGTCCGGGCCGAAGGCGAGGTCGCCGCCGTTGTGGTTGGAGTACGGCTGCCGCTGGGTGAGCACCGTACGGCGGGTGTTCTGCTGGATCTCGCCGTTCTCGACGGCGAACTCGTCGACGGTGCTGGTGCCGCTCCGGTCGGTGAAGGCGATGTAGAAGTGGGCGAACTCGGGGTCGAAGGTGAGCCCGAGCAGCCCCCGTTCGCCGTCCGTGGTGGTCTCGCCGGAGATGTCGAGGACGGGCGCGCCGAGCCCGTCGTCGCCCAGTACCCGTACCCGGCCCGCCCGTTCGGCGATCCAGACGGAGCCGTCGGGCCCGGCGGCGCCGGCGGTGGGGCTCTGGGCGTCGGCCACCTTCGTCAGCGAGGCGTCGGCCTGCCGGGGGGTCTCCTTGTCCTGCTTGTCCTGGGCTGACGCCGTGGAGAAGGCGAGCGAGGCGGCGAGTAAGAACGTGGTGCCGATGAGGGCCGAGCGCTTGCGAACTTTCACCGTGAACCTCCTGGAGGCATCGGTTCCTGGTTCACCCGGCTGCTGGAGGGTGTGGGGGAGGGAGTGTCACCCGAGCCAGCACGCAACCTGGGTGGGGGGTGTTGTGCAACCGGCTTCCCGTGAGGGTAATCGCGCGCACCTGTTCGGAGGAATACCGCGCCGCTCCCGGAGGCGGCCTACCGCTCCTTCTGCGCCAGGCCCAGCAGATGGTCCGCCAGCGCCTGGCCGCCTTGCGGATCGCGGCTGATCAGCAGCAGGGTGTCGTCGCCCGCGATGGTGCCGATGATCTCGTGGACGCCCGCCTGGTCGATGGCCGAGGCCAGGAACTGGGCCGCGCCGGGCGGGGTACGGAGCACGACCAGATTCGCGGACGCCTCCGCGGAGATGAGGAGCTCCCCGGCGAGCCGGGCCATCCTCGCCTCGCTGGCGGACTCGCCGAGCGGGGCCCGGGGGGTGGGGTCGCCGCCCTCGGCGGGCACGGCGTAGATGAGTTCGCCGCCGGTGTTGCGGATCTTCACCGCGCCCAGCTCGTCGAGGTCCCGGGAGAGGGTGGCCTGGGTGACCGTGAGGCCGTCGTCGGCCAGCAGCTTGGCCAGCTGGCTCTGCGAGCGGACCGGCTGCCGGCTCAGGATGTCGACGATCCGGCGGTGGCGCGCCGTCCGCGTCTGCGGTACGGCCTGGCCCCCGTGGTGCTCCTCGGTCATCGTCCACATGTCCCTTCGGCTCTCATCGGCTCATCGGTCCCGTGCCGCACCCGCTGCCGCGTCGAGGACGGCGGGCAGCGCGGACACGAGCGCGTCCGCCTCCGCGGCGGAGAGCAGCAGCGGCGGAGCGAGCCGCACCACGTCCGGGGCGACGGCGTTCACCAGGAAACCCGCATCCTGCGCCGCCTGCTGCGCCTGCGGCGCGAACGGCTGGGACAGCACGATACCCAGCAGCAGGCCCGCGCCGCGGACCTCGGTCACACTCGGATGGCCGATTCCCAGCACGCCGTCGCGCAGCCGGGCCCCGACGCGCTTGACGTGGTCGAGCAGGCCGTCGGCCTCGATCGTCTCCAGCACCGCGAGACCGGCGGCGCAGGCGACCGGGTTGCCGCCGAAGGTCGAGCCGTGCTGGCCGGGCGTCAGAAGCGTGGCCGCCTCGCCGAAGGCGAGGGTGGCGCCGAGCGGCAGACCGCCGCCCAGGCCCTTGGCCAGGGTGATCACATCGGGCTCGACGCCCTCGGCCTGGCAGGCGAACCAGTGTCCGGTGCGGCCGATGCCCGTCTGGACCTCGTCCAGGACGAGGAGGGCACCGGTGGCCGCGGTGATCTCCCGGGCCGCCGCGAGATAGCCGGCGGGCGGGACGACGACCCCGTTCTCCCCCTGCAGGGGCTCCAGGACCACCAGCGCGGTCTCCTCGGTGACGGCCGCGCGCAGCGCCTCCGCGTCGCCGTAGGGAATGTGGGTCACCTCGCCCGGCAGCGGCAGGAACGGATCCTGCTTGGCGGGCTGGCCGGTGAGCGCGAGGGCGCCCATCGTCCGGCCGTGGAAGCCGCCGAGGGCGGCGACCATGTGCGAGCGCCCGGTGCGCCGTCCGATCTTGAACGCGGCCTCCACGGCCTCGGCGCCGGAATTGGCGAAATAGACCCGGCCGTCGCCGGGCCGGCCGGCCAGCTCCAGCAGCCGCTCGGCCAGCGCGACGGTCGGCTCGGCCAGGAAGAGGTTGGACACATGGCCGAGGGTGCCGATCTGGTCGGACACCGCGCGGACCACGGCGGGATGAGCGGTGCCGAGCGCGTTGACGGCGATGCCGCCGACGAAGTCGAGGTACTCGTTGCCGGCCGCGTCCCACAGCCGGGCGCCCTCGCCGTGCGTGAGGGGGAGGCGGGGGGTGCCGTAGTTGTCCATCAGGGCGCCCCGCCAGCGGGCGGTGAGGGCGGAGTCGCCGTGCGGCGCTGCGGTCATGCTGCGGCCTCCTTGGCGTCGCCGTCCGCGACACGGTCGGCGACGGACGCGTCGGCATCGGACAGGTCGGCATTGGACAGGTCGGCGTCGGACGGGTCGGCAGCGGAGCGGTCGGCAGCGGAGCTGGGATCGCCGGAGACGCTGTCGCCGGGAACGCCGTCGCCGGAGACCCGGTCGTCAGGGTCAGGGGCCCGGTCCTCCGATTCCCCGTCCTGCCGGGAGTCCGGTACGACCATCGTGCCGATGCCCCGGTTCGTGAAGATCTCCAGCAGGACCGCGTGCGGGACACGCCCGTCGAGCACCCGGGCGGTGCGCACTCCGTTGCGCACCGCGTGCAGGCAGCCCGCCATCTTGGGGACCATGCCGCTGGCCAGACCGGGCAGCATCCGCTCCAGCTCCCGGGCGGTCAGTCTGCCGATGACCTCGTCGCTGTGCGGCCAGTCCTCGTACAGGCCCTCGACGTCGGTGAGCACCATCAGCGCCTCGGCCCCCAGCGCGGCGGCGAGGGCCGCAGCGGCCGTGTCCGCGTTGACGTTGAAGACGCCCGTCCCGTCGTCCGTGCTGTCGGCGCTGCGGGCGATGGACGAGATGACGGGAATCCGCCCGTCGTCCAGCAGCGCGCCTATCACGCCCGGATCGACGGCGTCGACCTCGCCGACGCGGCCGAGGTCCACACGCTCGCCGTCGATGTCCGCGTAGCGCTTGGTGGCGGCCATGATGTGCGCGTCCTCGCCGGTCATGCCCACGGCGAGCGGGCCGTGCTGGTTGAGGAGGTTGACGAGTTCCCGCTGCACCTGTCCGGCCAGCACCATCCGTACGACGTCCATCGCCTCGGGAGTGGTCACCCGCAGCCCGGCCTTGAACTCCGACTCCAGGCCGAACGCGTCGAGCTGCTTGCTGATCTGCGGGCCGCCGCCGTGCACCACGACGGGGCGCAGGCCCGCGTGCCGCAGGAAGACGACGTCCTGCGCGAAGGCGGACTTCAACTCCTCGTCCACCATCGCGTTGCCGCCGAACTTGATGACGACGGTCTTGCCGCGGTGCCGGATGATCCAGGGCAGCGCCTCGATGAGGGCCTCGGCCTTGGGAAGGGCGGTGTGTTTGCGGGGGGCTGACGTCCGCTCGTGCGAGTGCTTGATCGTCATCACGACTTCCAGGAGGGGAAGGGGCCCGCCCAGGCAGCGGGGCGGGCGGTGCGTCGGACGGTGGCGGGGAGGCAGGAGGGAAGGGTCCGGCCCCGCACTCCTTCGGGCGGGCGCGTCACGACGAGTACGCGCTGTTCTCGTGGACGTAGTCCGCCGTCAGGTCGTTGGTCCAGATCACGGCGCCGGCGTCACCGGCCGCGAGGTCCGCGGTGATCCGGACCTCGCGGTAGCGCATGTCGACCAGGTCGCGGTCCTCGCCGAAGGAGCCGTCACGGCACACCCAGACGCCGTTGACGGCGACACTGAGCCGGTCCGGGTCGAAGGTGGCGTCCGTGGTGCCGATGGCGGACAGCACCCGGCCCCAGTTGGGGTCCTCGCCGTGCAGGGCGCACTTGAGGAGGTTGCTGCGGGCGACGGTGCGCCCGACCGTGACGGCCTCCTCCTCGGTGAGCGCCCCGGTGACCTCGATTCTGATGTCCTTGCTGGCACCCTCCGCGTCCCGGATGAGCTGCTGCCCGAGGTCGTCGCACACGGCGCGGACGGCCTCGGTGAACTCCGCCTCGTCCGGCACCGTTCCGGCGGCGCCGGAGGCCAGCAGCAGCACGGTGTCGTTGGTCGACATGCAGCCGTCGGAGTCGATCCGGTCGAAGGTCGTACGCGTCGCGGAGCGCAGCGCGGAGTCCAGCGCCGCGGAGTCGAGGTCGGCGTCGGTGGTGAGGACGACGAGCATGGTGGCGAGGCCCGGCGCGAGCATGCCCGCGCCCTTGGCCATGCCGCCGACGGTCCAGCCGCCCGTGCCCTCGCGGACGGCCGTCTTGTGGACCGTGTCGGTGGTCTTGATGGCGATCGCCGCCTTCTCGCCCCCGTGCGCCGACAGCGCTTCGGCGGCCTGCTGGACGCCGGGCAGCAGCTTGTCCATGGGGAGGAGGGTGCCGATCAGCCCGGTGGAGGCGACGGCCACCTCGCCCGCGCTGTGCCCCAGGGCCTCGGCGGCCCTCTCGGCGGTGGCGTGGGTGTCCTGGAAGCCGCGGGGCCCCGTGCAGGCGTTGGCACCGCCGGAGTTGAGGACGACGGCGGAGACCCGGCCGCCCTTGAGCACCTGCTCCGACCACACGACCGGGGCCGCCTTGACGCGGTTGGCGGTGAAGACCCCGGCCGCCGCCCGGCTCGGGCCGCCGTTGACGACGAGCGCCAGGTCGGGCCCCCCGCTCTCCTTGATCCCGGCGGCGACTCCGGCCGCCGTGAAACCCTTGGGCGCTGTCACGCTCATGGCGCTACCCCGATCGTGGTCAGTCCGAGCCCTTCGGGAAGCCCGAGGGCGATGTTCATGCTCTGGACGGCACCGCCCGCGGTGCCCTTGGTGAGGTTGTCGATGGCGCTGATGGCCAGGAGGCGGCCGGCCTCCTGGTCGTAGGCGACCTGGAGCTGTGCCGTGTTGGAGCCCAGCACGGCGGCGGTGGCGGGCCACTGCCCCTCGGGGAGGAGGGTGACGAACGGCTCGTCCGCGTACGCCTTCTCGTACGCCGCGCGCAGCGTGTCCGGGGCGGCCCCGGCCACGGCTCGCGCTGTGCACGTGGCGAGGATGCCGCGGGCCATGGGGGCGAGGGTCGGGGTGAAGGAGACGCTGACCCGCTCGCCCGCCGCGGCCGACAGGTTCTGGACCATCTCGGGGGTGTGCCGGTGCGTGCCGCCGACGCCGTACGGGCTCATGGAGCCCATCACCTCGCTGCCGAGCAGATGCGGCTTGAGCGCCCGGCCCGCGCCGGAGGCGCCGGAGGCGGCGACGATCACGGCCTCGGGCTCGGCCAGCCCGGCCGCGTACGCGGGCGCCAGCGCGAGGGAGACGGCGGTCGGATAGCACCCGGGGACCGCGATGCGCCGGGACCCCTGGAGCGCCTCGCGGGCCCCGGGCAGCTCGGGGAGGCCGTAGGGCCAGGTGCCGGCGTGCGGGGTGCCGTAGAACCGCTCCCAGTCCGCCGGGTCGGCGAGCCGGAAGTCCGCGCCGCAGTCGACGACGAGCACCCCCTCCCCCAGCTCCTCGGCGACCGCCGCCGACTGGCCGTGCGGCAGCGCCAGGAACACGACGTCGTGCCCGCGCAAGGTGCCGGGCGTAGTCTCCTCCAGGACTCGCTCCGCATACGGGGTGAGATGCGGCTGCAGGCCACCGAGCCGCTGCCCCGCGTTCGCGTGCCCGGTCAGGGCTCCGACCGTGACCTCGGGATGCCCCGCGAGCAGGCGCAGCACCTCCCCGCCCGCGTATCCACTCGCCCCCGCCACTGCCACGCGCACCGTCATGAACCCTCCTCCTCGATGGCATGACTATACGAGTATTGGAACAGTTATGCAATAAGTTCCGGTGTCCCGGTCGCCGGGACGACGAGGCCGGGCGCGCGCAGGAGCTTCGGCGGCATCGGGACGGCCTGGCCCAGGAGACGGCTCCAGGCGTCTTGGAGGTACCCCGGATTTTCGCCCGCCTGCTCCTGACGGCTCCCGGCTGGATCCGCACCGGGCTCGGCGGCGACGACGGGCCGTACACCGTAGAGGAGAGCATTCCGCTCATCGTGGACGTTCCGCTCTCCCACCTCGACAACAAGGGCCTGGCCTACCTGGACCGCTTCGGCGAGCCCGTCCCCTGGTGCCCTGAGAAGCCGCTCTGCGCTGCTCCGCTCTGACCCGACCTGATCGGGCACAGGATGTCGGGTCCGCCGCCCCGGGCGACACATAGCGTCAACAGCGTCAACCGGAAGGAGACGGGGCGTGCTGGACCGGCTCAACGAGGCCATGGACCACATCGAACACCACCTGGACGACACCGTCGACGGCGCCGTGCTGGCACGGGTGGCGGCCACCTCGGAGTACCACCTGCGCCGGATGTTCTCGGCACTGGCGAACATGCCGCTGTCCGAATACATCCGGCGCCGTCGGCTCACCGTCGCGGGCGCCCAGGTGCTCGCCGGCCGCGAGCCGCTGCTGGAGATCGCGGTGCGGTACGGCTACGGCTCCGCAGAGGCGTTCGCACGGGCGTTCCGCGCCATGCACGGTGTCGGGCCCGGCGAGGCCCGGCGGAACGGCGCGGTACTCAGCTCCCAGCCCCGGATCACCTTCCGCCTCACCGTCGAAGGGAGCAGCAGCATGCGCTACCGCATCGTGGACAAGCCCGCGTTCACCGTTGTCGGCCTCAGGACCCGGGTGCCGATGGTGCACCAGGGGCCCAACAAAGCGATCATGGAATTCGTCCGCGGAGTCGAGCCGCGGGTCCGGGAGCATCTGGAGAGCCTGTCGGACCAGGAGCCGCACGGCATCGTCGCGGCCTGCGACGACCTGGACCCGAGTCGCGCCGAGGGCACCGAGCTCGACTACTACTACGGCGTGCTCACCTCCCGCGCCGCCCCCGAGGGCACGACGGCGCTCCCGGTCCCGGCGGGCACCTGGGCGGTCTTCACCACCTCGGGACCCGCACCACAGGCGATCCAGCACCTGTGGCGGGACGTGTTCACCCAGTGGTTCCCGTCGAACCCGTACCGCGGCCGGCCGGGGCCCGAGATCCTGCGCACCCGCCTGTCCGAGGACGGGACGCAGGCGGACGCGGAGCTGTGGCTGCCGGTGGAGGGGGAGGAGGGAGCGTAGCGGAGCGGCTCGGGGCCGGAGGGTGCCCTGGCCACCCGGCCGGAATCCGGACGGAATGCCGAGACTTTCGTTGCCGGACCCTGGACGGTCGGCAGAAGCGGCGGACCGCGGCCGGGGCCTAGCGTCGTCGTCATGTCCGTATCGCGCCGACCGCTGTCGCACCGGCCACGCGGCCCGTCCCGCTC
>NZ_JAAKZZ010000819.1 GCF_011045075.1 Streptomyces boncukensis | reverse complement strand
GGGGGCGCGGGCCTCTGCGGAGATCCGTCAGAAGGGCCCCTAGCGCACGTCCCCCCGGGCACCGGACAGCACCGTCGCCCCGAGCTCCTCGTCCGCGCTGACCGCGGGCACGAGCCCGGCCCGCGCGAGGACGGACGCGGCCCGCTCCGCCTGCCGCTCGCTGGTCTCGGCCCAGAGCCGTCCGCCGGCGGCCAGCCAGCCGGGCGCCTGGGCCGCGACCCGCCGCAGCACGTCCAGCCCGTCCGCGCCCCCGTCGAGCGCCCGCCGGGCCTCGTGCTCGCGGGCCTCGGCGGGCAGCAGCCCCACCGCCTCGGTGGGCACGTACGGCACGTTCGCCGTCAGTACGTCGACGCGGCCGCGCAGCGCTTCGGGGAGCGGGTCGAAGAGGTCGCCCTCGTGGACCCGGGGGATGTTGCCGCGGGCGCAGCGCACCGCCGCGGGGTCGATGTCCGCCGCGTGCACCTCGGCGCGCGCCCCGCGCGCCTCCAGCGTGGCGGCCAGCGCCGCGCCGACGGCACCGGAGCCGCAGCACAGGTCGACGACGACCACGGGCCCCCGGGCGGGTGCCCGCTCGGCGGCGCGCCGCACCAGGAACTCGGTACGGCGGCGCGGTACGAAGACGCCGGGGCCGACGGCGATCCGCAGCCCGCAGAACTCGGCCCAGCCCAGGACGTGTTCGAGGGGGTGGCCCGCCGCGCGGCGCTCGGCCATGGCGTCGAGGCCGGCGGGCGTCCGCGCGTCCGCGTGCAGCAGCCGGGCCTCGTCCTCGGCGAAGACGCAACCCGCGGCGCGCAGCCGGGCGGCCGTCGCGGAGACATCCGGCAGCAGGGAGGAGGGAGAGGAGGAAGGGGAGGGAGGGGTGTCGTGCGGCATGGGAGCCTTTCGCGTCTCCGGGGGGCTCCCTGCCCGGCCGCGCCGCGCTACCCGGTGGCGGCGCCGAGCGGTGAGAGCAGCACCCGGCCTGATCTGGCGGAAATCGGTCTCACCTCCTCGGTTCGCAGTGCGCGTCACTCTACAGGCAGGCGCGCGCCGACCCGCTCCAGGGCCCGGCCCAGGACGGCCAGCTCCTCCTCGTCGAGCACGTCGATGAGGGCCTCGCGGACCGCCTCGACATGGCCGGGCGCCGCCTCCCGGAGGGCGCGGTGCCCCTCCGGGGTGAGCTCGGCGAGCACGCCGCGCACATCGGTGGGGCAGGAGCGGCGCCGGACCAGCCCGCGCTTCTCCAGCTGGCCCACCTGGTAGGTCAGCCCGCTCTTGGTCGTGAACAGCCCGTTCGCCAGGTCGGTCATCCGGATCGCGCCCTCGGGGGCCGCGGAGAGCTTGACCAGGACCTCGTACTGCGCGTGCGAGAGGTCGGAGTCCTCCTTGAGCTGGTGCTCCACATACCGGTGGACCTTGATGGTCGCTTGGAGGAAACCGAGCCAGGCCGTCATCTCGCGCTCGTTGAGCCATCGGGTCTCCGTCATGGTTCCATCCTACGAGTTGTTCAAATTCAAACCGTCGGCTACGGTCCACGGTACTCCCTGGTTCAAATGTGAACTAGATGTCCCTCGCAATGAACCGACGAACCCGGAAACGAACCGCAAACGAAGAGGCCACAGGAGGCTCCGCTCATGTCGTCCCCCCACGCCCCCGCCGCTCCCCGGCTGCCCTATGACGCCGGACTGCTGGTCATGCGCCTCGCAATCGGGCTGACCATCGCCGCGCACGGATCCCAGAAGCTCTTCGGCTGGTTCGACGGCGGCGGACTCGACGGGACCGCGCAGTTCTTCGAGTCCATCGGCTATCCGTCGGGCAAGGCCATGGCCGTCGTCGCCGGGCTCTCCGAGACCTTCGGCGGCCTCGGCCTGGCGCTGGGCCTGCTCACCCCGCTCGCGGGCGCGGCCGTCGTCGGCACCATGATCAACGTACTGGTCCAGGACTGGGACCACGGCTTCTTCGGGGGCATCGAGCTCCCGGTGCTGATCGGCGCCGGCGCCGCCGCCATCGCGCTGGCCGGGCCCGGCCAGTGGGCCGCCGACCGCGCGATACCCGTGGTGCGCGAGCACCGGTTCGCCTACGGCGCCGGCGCGCTGGTGTTCGGCGCGGTGGTCGCGGGCATCGTGCTGCTGTTCAAGTCATGACGGTGCCGCAGCCGGGGGCCGCACCGGCGGCGGCCCCCG
>NZ_JAAKZZ010000818.1 GCF_011045075.1 Streptomyces boncukensis | reverse complement strand
TATAAGAGACAGCCACCGGGGCACCCCGGTGGCCGCCACCCCGTGCCGGGCGTGGGCGCCGGGCGCGGGCACCAGGCCCCGGGCGCCGGCACCAGACCCCGGGCGCCCCGAGAGCGGGGGCGGCGACGGACCGGGTTGGTCAGGCGTTCTTCAGCCCGAGCGGAGCGGCGATCTCCGCCGCCATGACAGCGCCCGCCTCGGCCTCCAGCTCGCCGTCGTCGCTGTCGGCCGCGTCACTGTCCGTGTCCAGCCCGTTCAGCTCGTCGAGCGGGGTATCCAGCCGCACATGCGCGACGAGGGACTGCAGGGCACGCAGCGCGGCCGAGGCGGTCGGGCCCCAGTTCGACAGATAGGAGAACTGCCACCACCACAGCGCCTCGCTCACCCGTCCCGCGCAGTAGTGCGCCATACCGTGCCGCAGATCCGTGACGACGTCGGCGATGTCGTCCGAGATCCGGCAGGCGACGGGCGCCGTGCGCGGCACATACGGGTCGAAGACCTCCGAGTAGACATCGACCGGGTCCAGCAGCGCGGCCAGCTTCTCGCGCAGCTCGTCGACGTCCGGCTCGGGGCCGACATCGGGCTCGTACCGCTCGTCCGGGACGATGTCCTCGTGCGCGCCCAGCCGCCCGCCCGCGAGCAGCAGCTGCGAGACCTCCAGCAGCAGATAGGGCACAGCGCTGTCCGGATCGTCGCCCTTGGCGACCTCGGTGACCGAGACGATGAAGCTCTCGACCTGGTCGGAGATCTGGACGGCGAAGTCGTCCGGCGCGTCCGTGATCGAGTTCAGCGTGGCGTCAGACATCGAGCAACCTTCTCCCCTCAAAGGCCCGCCCCAGCGTGACCTCGTCCGCGTACTCCAGGTCTCCCCCGACGGGGAGACCACTGGCCAGGCGCGTCACCTTCAACCCCATCGCAGAGACCATACGGGCGAGATAAGTGGCCGTGGCCTCGCCCTCCAGATTGGGGTCGGTGGCCAGGATCAGCTCCGTGACGGTGCCGTCCGCGAGACGGGCCAGCAGCTCCCGTATCCGCAGATCGTCCGGGCCGACGCCCTCGATCGGGCTGATGGCCCCGCCGAGCACGTGATACCGGCCCCGGAACTCGCGCGTACGCTCGATCGCGACGACGTCCTTCGGCTCCTCGACCACACAGATGACGGCGGGGTCGCGGCGCGGATCGAGACAGACCCGGCACTGCTCCTCCTGGGCGACGTTGCCGCAGACGGCGCAGAACCGGACCTTCTCCTTCACCTCGGTCAGCGCGTGCGCGAGACGGCGGACGTCGGCGGGCTCGGCCTGCAGGATGTGGAAGGCGATCCGCTGCGCGCTCTTGGGCCCGACGCCGGGCAGTCTGCCCAGTTCGTCGATGAGGTCCTGGACCACGCCTTCGTACACGGATGCTCCTGCTCGTCAGCTCTGCGGCTCTGGGGCTACGGGGCTACGGGGCTCTCGGTCACGAGTACTGCTCTCCGTACCGTAGTTGCCCGTACGGCGGCCTAGAAGGGGAGGCCCGGCAATCCGCCGCCGCCCAGGCCCTGGGCGAGAGGGCCGAGCTTCTGCTGCTGAAGCTCCTGCGCCGCGGCGTTCGCGTCGCGGACGGCCGCGACGACCAGGTCCGCGAGGGTCTCGGTGTCCTCCGGATCCACCGCCTTCGGGTCGATGACCAGGCCCTGGAGCTCCCCGGCGCCGGTCACGGTCGCCTTCACCAGACCACCGCCCGCCGAGCCCTCGACAGGGGTCTGGGCCAGCTCCTGCTGGGCCGCGGCAAGGTCCTGCTGCATCTTCTGAGCCTGCTGCAGCAACTGCTGCATGTCGGGCTGGCCACCACCGGGAATCACGTCTTGGCTCCTGGCTCGATCGACGACGTCGACGTCGTGTGACGTCCTGCTGTTTTGCTGGCTGGCCCGAGCCTACGTGCTGGACGGGGCACGCCGCGCCCCGTCACCGCTCGCTCCCCCGTACGCATGCGTACCGGCCGGCTACTCGTGCTGGAACTCCTCTATGACCGTGGCGCCCAGCTCCCGCACGATCAAATCGTGCCCGGAAAGGGCCGACTCCTCCAGATCTGGGTCGTCCTCATCCGGAATATCGTCTTCGGCGCCGATATACGAGGCGCGGCCGCCCGCGGCGGGAGCGGTGGACTCGGGCCGCCCCGCCGGGGCCGGGGTCGGGTCC
>NZ_JAAKZZ010000817.1 GCF_011045075.1 Streptomyces boncukensis | reverse complement strand
ACATCCGCACCTGGCTCGCCGACTGGAACACCAACCCCCGGCCCTTCATCTGGACAAAGACCGCCGACGAGATCCTCGAAAAGGTCGCAACCTACTGCCGACGAATCTCCGACTCAGGACACTAGGGCGTCTCCGGCGGATTGCGCCGGGTCGGGGCTGCCCCTTGCTGCGTCCTGCGGACTGCGGCTGTCGCCGTGGTTGCTCGCGCAGTTCCCCGCGCCCTTGGCGGGGCGCATTCGTGCCCCGCCAGGGGCGCGGAACTGCGCGACCGGCCACAGAGCGCCCGCACCCTGCGACGAAGCCGCAAGGGGCAGCCCGGCCCGGCACGATCCATCAGAAGGGCACCTATGGGGCGCCCGGCGGGCCCGCACGGGAGGCGGCCTCCAGTTCGGCGCAGGCCCGTACGAGGTCGGCGCGCCGCTCGTCCCCGGAGCGCCGCAGGGCGAGCTGGATCCGCCGGGTGCGCTCCTGCTCCAGGCGCACGGCGGTGCGGTGCCGGATCCACGCCCGCGTCAGCAGGCAGAGCTGGGGCAGCGCGAGGAGCGCGGCGGCGAGCGCTGGGTGCACGGTGTCCAGTGGCATGCCCCAACTCTCCGAGCGGGCCCGGGTTTCCCTCTAGGCTGGGGAAACCCCGGGAAACTCGACGTGGAGGGCGGGCATGGCAGGTGGGCGTCCGGCGAAGGGCGACGGGCCGCGGCGTTTCGCGGAACTGGAGGAGCTGTCCGCGTGGTTCAAGCGGGCGATGGCCGACGCCGGTTTCAACAGCCCGCACGCCGTCGTACAAGAGGAGATCGGCCACAAGAACGCGGTCTACGCCCTCTGCAACGCCACCGCCATGCGCCCCCTGGCGGTCGTGCGCGCGATCGCCGTCGGGTTGCGCGCCGACCCGGACGAGGCCGAGCGGCTGTGGCAGCGCGCCAAGGAGGGGATGGAACGCGCCCAGGCGGCCCGCGAGTCGGCCGAGGCGCCCCGGCTCACCGCCTGGTCCCAGCTCCCGGTGGCCACCCTGGCCCTGCAGAACCTCGTCCAGGCCCAGAGCCGGGCGGTCGAGCGGCTGCCGTATGACGTGCTGGGCGTGAAGGAGCCGCCGCTGTCCGCGGTGTACGTGCGCCAGCGCATACGCCCCTCGGGCCCGGAGAGCGGCGGCGAGGACGCCTACGGCGAGTCGCGCTCCGGCGCCCGGAACTCCCCCGGCACGGAGAGCGGGCCCGGCGCGGAGGGCCCGGCGGCGGACACCGTCATCCCGGCGCCCAGCGCCCTCGGCCGTCATGAGCACCTGCTGGTCACCGGTGAGCCGGGCGCGGGGAAGTCGACGTTCTCCAGCCACCTCGCCTGGCGCCTGGCCCGGATCTGGCAGCGCGAGGAGAGCGCCGTGGACGCGCCGCTCACGGAGCCCGTCGTGCCCGTACGCGTCGCGGCGCGCACGCTCGTCGGGCAGACCGGCTCGTGGAGCGCGGCCCTGTGCCGGGCGGTGACCGGCAGCCTGGGCAACAGCCTGGTGTCCGAGCCGCCCGCCGAGCTGTTCGCGGGGCGGGTGCAGGGCGCGCGCTGGCTGGTGATGGTGGACGGCCTGGACGAGATCGCGGACCGGGACGCGCGCGCCGGGGTCGTCCGCGCGCTGGCCCAGCACGCACGCACCGGCAGCGACTACCGCTTCGTGATCACCAGCCGTCCGCTCCCCGAGGCGGAACTCGCGCCGCTGCGCAGCTCGCTGCTCGGCGTGTACGCGATGGAGCCGTTCGGCACCGAGGAGCTGCGGGACTTCGCCCGCAAGTGGTTCCGGGCGCAGTACGAGGACGACGCGGAGCAGGCGCGCTCGGCCGCGGACCGCTTTGTGACGGAGACGGACGACGGGCGGCTGCGGGACCTGGTCCGCAACCCGCTGCTGGCCACCATCGCGGCGGTGAACGCGACCGTCGACCCCGCGCGCCCGCTGCCGACCAGCCGGCTGAGCCTGTACCAGCGCTTCTGCGACCACCTGCTGGCGCGCGGCGACTCCGGCCCGAAGGCCCGCGCCAAGCTGCTGAGCCGTTTCGAGGGCGACCCGGAGCGCGCCGACCTCCACCTCTGGTTCGACCGCAGCAAGCCGGCCCTGCTGGGCCGGCTCGGACGGTGCCGGCTGGAGGGCGAGGAGTCGCTGTGGGAAGCCGCGGTGGCGTGGGTGCGGGGGCGGGAGG
>NZ_JAAKZZ010000816.1 GCF_011045075.1 Streptomyces boncukensis | reverse complement strand
AGAGACAGGGCCCGCCCTGCAACCGTCTGACCTGCGATGATACCGGTCCGTCCGACATGCGGAGGGGCGCGGGTCGGAGACACTTCTAAGTCATACGAATACCCGGGCCTGTGGACAAACCCCACCCTGAGGGTGCGTCATGGATGAGTGACCAAGGCGACGAAAGAAACTGCCGCGGCGGCCGGGAAACCCGGAGCCCAGGCGCCGGCGCGCATTCTCGTTGTGGGCGGCGGGTACGTCGGGATGTATACCGCCCTGCGGCTGCAGAAGCGGCTGAAGCCGCAGCTCAAACTGGCCGCCGAGGGCCACGGCGGAGTGTGCGTCACGGTCCTCGACCCGGACCCGTACATGACGTACCAGCCCTTTCTCCCGGAGGCCGCCGCCGGATCGATCTCCCCGCGGCATGTCGTCGTCCCGCTGCGCCGGGTGCTCACCGGCTGCCAGATCCTCATCGGCGAGGCGCGCTCCTTCGACCACGAGCGGCGGGTCGCCCATGTCGCCACCCTGGCCACGGCCGAGGAGGAAGGCGAGGACGCCACCTTCGAGCTGCCCTACAGCGAGCTCGTCCTGGCCCCCGGCTCCGTCGCCCGCACCCTCCCCGTCCCCGGCCTCGCCGAGCACGGCATCGGCTTCAAGACCGTGGAGGAGGCCATCAGCCTGCGCAACCACGTGCTGGAGCAGCTCGACATCGCCTCCTCCACCCGCGACCCCGACGTCCGCGACGCGGCGCTCACCTTCGTCTTCGTCGGCGGCGGGTACGCCGGCGTCGAGGCGCTCGCCGAGCTGGAGGACATGGCGCGCTACGCCTGCCGCTACTACCACAACGTCCAAGCCGAGGACCTGCGCTTCCTCCTCGTCGAGGCCAGCGACCGGATCCTGCCCGAAGTCGGCGCGGAGATGGGCCGGTACGCGCTGCGCGAGCTGCGCGCCCGCAACATCGACGTGCGGATGGAGACTCGCCTCGACTCCTGTGAGCGCCGCGTCGCCGTCCTCAGCGACGGTTCCCGGCACCCCGCCCGCACCCTGGTGTGGACGGCGGGCGTGCGCCCGCATCCGGTCCTCGCCGCCTCCGGCCTCCCGCTCACCGAACGGGGCCGCCTGCGGTGCGCCGCCACGCTGCGCGTCGCCGGCGTCGACCACGCCTGGTCGGCGGGGGACGCGGCGGCCGTCCCCGACCTGACCGCCGATACGGACGACGCCGTCTGCGCGCCCAACGCACAGCACGCCCTGCGCCAGTCCCGCCGCCTCGCCGACAACCTCGCGGACAGCCTGGAAGGCGCCGACCCCGCCGAACTCACCCCCTACCGCCACGCGTACGCGGGCTCCGTCGCCTCGCTGGGACTGCACAAAGGGGTGGCGCATGTGTACGGCCGGAAGGTCAAGGGCTATCCGGCCTGGCTGATGCACCGCGTGTACCACCTCAGCCGCGTCCCCACGTTCAACCGCAAGGCACGCGTGCTGGCGGAGTGGATGCTCTCCGGGCTGTTCAAAAGGGAGATCGTCTCCCTCGGCTCACTGGAGCACCCGCGTGCCGAGTTCGAGTCGGCGGCGGGTGGCAGACGCGGCACCCGCCCGAGTTGACCATGCGGCGCAAAGCCGCCGTGGAGCTGGCGGGGAACTGCCCGCGGGACAGCGGCGTCTGACGAATGTCAGCGCAGTGGGCCACACTGGACGTGTGACCATGGGTGCGCCCGCATCTGCGAAGAGTGACCCCTCTCGTCCCCTTGGCGGCGGCGCGGGGCGGAGCACTCGGCGAGCGACCCGCAGCGATGACCCACAGAGCGAACAACACGAGGAATCGGACGACCGTGAACTTCACGCGCTGGAGCGCCCGACTGCCCGGCACACAGCGGCGTACCGCTGCCGCCCAGGCGGCGATAAGGGCGCGGCAGCCGTCGTCCGAAGCCTCCGCAGAGCCCGCGGACGGCCCGGACGCCCCCCGTGGCGCGCAAGGGCCGGGCCGTACGGACACCCCGGACGGCGACGGCTGTGACGACCGGGACGGCTCAGCCCAGGACGGCCCCGGCGGCCCGGACGGCGGGAACGCCCCGCACAGCGGCGTGCAGGCGCCGGAGGCGGCCCTGGTCCCCACGTCGCGCTCGCGGCCCGCGGAAGCGCCTTCCGCGCCGCCCGCCGACCCGCCCGCCGACCCGTCCTCCGATCCGCCTCCCGCGCCGCCTGCCGATC
>NZ_JAAKZZ010000815.1 GCF_011045075.1 Streptomyces boncukensis | reverse complement strand
GAGGGCGGTATGCGGCGTCTGCTGTCCGCCTTCGGTGAGGCGTGGAGGGCCGGAGCCGATGTCGACTGGTCCACTGTGCTCACCGGCCGTCAGGTCCCGCTGCCGACCTACGCCTTCCAGCACCAGCGCTACTGGGTGGATGCGCCGTCGCAGCCGGTTCAGGGTGCTGTTGGGGCGGCTGATCCGGTGGAGTCCGAGTTCTGGGATGCGGTCGAGCGTGAGGACCTGGAGGAGCTGGCCGGGACTCTTCAGCTGTCCGAAGCACCGCAGCTGCTGGGCTCGGTGGTGCCGGCCCTGGCGTCGTGGCGTCGTGAGCGGCGGCAGCGGTCTGTTGTTGATACGTGGCGCTATCAGGTGGTGTGGAGGCCGCTGGAGAGCGCGTCGTCGGGGCTGCTGTCCGGCACGTGGCTGGTGGTGGGGCAGTCGGATGGCGATGTGGTTGCGGCGCTGACTGGCGCGGGTGCTGAGGTGGTGGGCTTGCCGGCGGACGGGGCGCTGGATCGTGCCGGTCTGGCGGAGCGGGTTGCTGCGGTGTCCGATGTGCGCGGTGTGGTGCTGGTGGCAGGTACGGATCGGGGGTTGGGCCGTGGTTCGTCGGTGCCGGACGAGCTGACGGCAGTGGTGGTGTCGCTGCAGGCGTTGGGTGACGCCGGGGTTGATGCGCCGTTGTGGGTGGTGACCCGGGGTGCGGTATCGGTGGGGCAGTCGGACCGGGTGGCCGATCCGATGCAGGCGGCGGTGTGGGGCCTGGGCCGGGTTGCGGCGCTGGAGGTCCCGCAGCGCTGGGGCGGTCTGCTCGACCTCCCGGCCGAGCTGGATGCCCGGTCCGGAGCCCGGTTCGCGGGCGTCCTGGCCGGTGGCGGCGAGGACCAGGTCGCGGTGCGTGGGGCCGGGGTGTACGGGCGCCGCCTGACCCGGGCGGTTGCGGTGGCCCCGGTGGATGAAGGGTGGCGGCCCTCGGGCACGGTGCTGGTCACCGGTGGTACCGGTGCCCTGGGCGCACACGTGGCCCGGTGGCTGGCGGGACGTGGTGCGCCGCATCTGGTGCTGACCAGCCGCAGCGGGGTGGCGCCGGACGGCCTGGTCGAGGAGCTGACGGAACTCGGCGCGCGGGTGACGGTGGCCGCGTGCGATGTCACCGACCGGGAGGCGCTCGCCGCGGTGATCGCCGGTGTTCCGGAGCAGCGGCCGCTGACCGGCATCGTGCACGCGGCCGGTGTCACGGATACGCAGTGGCTGGAGCAGGCCGACCGGGACGCGATGACCGCGGTGCTGGCTGCGAAGGTCGACGGGGCGGTGTATCTGGACGAGCTGACCGCACATCTGCCGCTGGAGCTGTTCGTGGTGTTCTCCTCGGGCGCTGCGGTGTGGGGTGGCGCGGGTCAGGGCGCGTATGCGGCGGGCAACGCATTCCTGGACGCGTGGGTGCAGCACCGCCACGACCGCGGACTCCCCGGTACGTCGGTGGCCTGGGGCCCGTGGGACGGCGACGGGATGGCGGTCCAGGGCGACACACAGCACATGCTGAGCCGGCGTGGGCTGTCGCCGATGGAGCCGGAGTTGGCGATGCGTACGCTGGCGACGGCGATCGACAGCGGGGAGTCGGGGCTGGTCGTCGCGGATGTGGAGTGGTCGACGTTCGCCCCGGCGTTCACCTCTGCCCGGCCGAGCCCCCTGCTCGCCGATCTGCCGGAAGTCTCGTCCGTGCTGGAACCGGGCAGCGACGACGGCGACACGGCGGAGTTGCCCTGGCTGCTCGCCGACGTGCCTGCCACCGAGCGGCGGCACGTGTTGCTGGACGCGGTGCGCACCCATGCGGCGGCGGTGCTGGGTCACTCCGGTGCGGAGGAGGTGGAGCCGGGCCGGGCGTTCCGGGACCTGGGCTTCGATTCGCTGATGGCCGTCGAACTGCGCAACCGCCTGCAGGCGGCCACCGGTCTGCGCTTGGCGCCCACCCTCGTGTTCGACTATCCGACCGCGTCGGTACTGGTGGATTTCCTCTTGGCCGAGCTGTCGGGAGAGGAGTTCGGGGCACCGGCCGAGGCGGCGTCGGAGGTGATCGGCGTCGACGAGCCGGTTGCGATTGTGGGTGTGAGTTGTCGTTTTCCGGGTGGTGTGGGTTCGCCGGATGATCTGTGGCGGGTGGTGCGGGATGGTGTTGATGGGGTTGGTGGTTTCCCGGGTGATCGGGGTTG
>NZ_JAAKZZ010000814.1 GCF_011045075.1 Streptomyces boncukensis | reverse complement strand
GGCGTACGGTGCCCCCGGCGAACTCCCGCACCAGCGACGCGCCGTCGATCCGCAGCGTCGACGAGCCCCCGGTGGCACACGTCCCCCGGGACCGCTCCCGGCGCAGCTCGGGCGGCCCCACCCGGACGGGCGCCCGCGCGTCCGCCGGCACCGAGAACACGCCGAGCGTCGCCTCGCAGTGTTCGGGCCCCTCGGAGACGAGGGGGAGGCCGTCGCCCTCCCGGACCCCGGAGTCGACCACGAGCTGCTGCGTCCCGCCGCCCGGCAGCGTCCGCCGCCACGTGCCCACCAGCGCTTCCGGCAGCCGGGCCCTGCCCTCGCTGCGCTGCAGCGTCGCCGTACGCCCGGCCGCACGCCAGGTCAGACGGTCGCCGGGCCCCGCGGTGAGCGTGTGCTCGCCGAGCGCCGTACAGGTGTCCACCGGGACGCTCTTCACGACCTTGGTGTCCAGCCGCAGCTCGTCGCCGCCCCCCGACGTCCCGCCCGGCTTGGCGGTGAGCTTGCCGTCGCTCCGGCACAGATAGCTCTTGCCGAGGCTGCCGCTGTTCGCGACGACCTCGCCGACCTTCCCTCGCGAGATGACGAACTGCCGGTACTGGCCGGTGGGCTTGCCGTCGCGCTCCACGGGGCCGGTCCAGGTGCCGACGTACCGGGAGGGGACGTCGGAGCCGCTCGCCTTCTTCCCCTCCGAGCCGAGCAGCGGGAGCCCGGCGCCGGAGGCCGCGTAGCCGGCGCCGACGAGTCCGAGGGCGCCGACGGCCGTGAGCGCCACCACCGTGCCACGCGACGGCCGCCGCCTCCGCCGGGCCGGGCTGGTGGCGGCGGAGGCGGCGGAGGCGGAGCTTCCGGAGCCGGGGCCGGGGTCGGGCGGACGCGGCAGCCGGGCGGTCCCGGGCTCCCCGGACCCGGAACCGGAACCCGACCCGGAACCCGACCCCGAATCCGAACCGGAGCCGGGCGACGGGGTGTCCGTATCGAGCAGCTGTGCGGCGTGCCGCCCCAGCTCGGCCAGCAGCCCGGCGGGCAGCCACGGCGGGGCCGAGGGCCCGACCGGCACCGGCTGCACCCGCTCGATCACCTCCTCCGGCGCGGGCCGCTGCTCCGGGTCCTTCGCGAGGCAGTCGGCGAGCAGCTCCCGCAGCTCGGTGTCCTCGGGCGGGCAGCCCGTCAGATCCGGCTCCTCGGAGGCGATCCGGAACATCACCGTGTGCACCCCGCCCGAACCGCCGCCGAACGGCGGCCGTCCGGTGGCCGCGTACGCCAGCACGGCGCCCAGCCCGAACACGTCGCTGGCCGCCGTCAGCCGCCCGCCCCGCAACTGCTCCGGCGACATGAAGCCGGGCGAGCCGACGACCGAACCGGTGGCGGTGAGCGTGGCCTCGGGCACCTGCTCCAGGGCCCGCGCGATCCCGAAGTCGATGACGCGCGGGCCGTCGATGGTCAGCAGGACGTTGGAGGGCTTCAGGTCCCGGTGGACGAGCCCCGCGCCGTGGATGTCGAGCAGCGCCGAGGCCAGCCCGTAGGCCAGCACGCGCAGCGAGGGGCCGGGCAGCGGGCCGTACGGCGCGGCGCCGTGCCGCCCCTTCGCGAGCACCTCGCCGAGGGACGGGCCCGCGATGTAGCCGGTGGCGACCCAGGGGGTGGCGGCCTCGGTGTCCGCGTCCAGCACGGGTGCCGTCCAGCGGTCGCCGACCCGGCCCGCCGCCTCGACCTCCAGCCGGAAGCGCTCCCGGAACTCCGGTTCCTGGGCCAGCTCCGCGCGGACGAGCTTGACCGCGAGCGTACGCCCGCCCGCGGAGCGCGCCAGATACACCCGCCCCATGCCCCCGGTGCCCAGTCTGGCGAGCAGCCGGTAGCCGCCTATGTGGGCCGGGTCGTCCGGCGCCAGGTCCGCCATGTGCCCCCCTGATGGTCGCGAGTCAGGTCGTGTTCGACTCTCGTTCACGAATGTCACGGCTCGGCAGCCAATGGGTTCCTGTTTGACAGCCCGCCCGGTGGCGGGAACTCCGGCGGGTGCCGGGCCGACTGCTGTACCGGAAGGGGCGGAAGCCGGACGGGCGAGGGGAGTTGGGCATGACTGCCGAGCGGGAGAGGGACCGGGAGCGGGACCAGGACCGGGAGCGGGACGGTGGCGCGGGCCGCCGTACGGTGCTGCGGACCGCCGTCGCGGGCGGGCTGGGCGCGGCGGCGGTCCGCAGCACCGT
>NZ_JAAKZZ010000813.1 GCF_011045075.1 Streptomyces boncukensis | reverse complement strand
GGTGGGCGGCACACTCGGCGTCGACCCGGTGCTGGTCGCCGCGCCCGCACTCGCCCTGCTCGCCGGAACCGTACTGGTGCTGCGCCTGCTCCCGCTCGCCGCCCGGCTGGGTGAGCGCCGCGCGACACGCGGCCGGGGACTGGCCACCGCGCTGGCGGGCTGGCAGCTCAGCCGCCGCCCGCTGCGCGGCGCGGGCCCCGCGCTGCTGCTCGTCCTGGCCGTGGCCACCGGGGTGTTCGCGGTCGGCCAGGGCGCGAGCTGGGACCGCTCGCAGGGCGACCAGGCGGACTTCCGTACGGGCGCGGACGTGGCGGTCGGCGGATCGACGGCCGGGGCGCTCGGGCAGGGCGGGCTGTACGACGGCGTGGACGGAGTGACGGCGGTGGCCCCGGTGGCACGCTCCGAGTTCACGGTGGAGGGCGACCGCAGCGCGCGCGTCCTGGCCACGGACACCCGCACGGCAGGGAACGGGCTGCTGCGGATGCGCGGCGACCTCGCGGACGAACCGCTGCCCAGGCTGCTGCGCCCGCTGTCGGGCGCCCGGCGCGACGGACGCCGCCAGGGCGCGTCCGGCCCGCGGCGCACCGGGATCCCGCTGCCCGAGGGCACCCGTGAACTCCGCCTCGCCCTCGCCATGGACGTCCTCGGGAAGGCGGGCGGCAAGGGCGGGAACACCGCCACCACGGACACGCTCACCCTCACCCTGGAGGACCGCTACGGCATCCCGTACGCGTTCATCCTGGGCGAGGTCCCGGCCGACGGGCGGACGCATGTCCTGACCGCCCGCCCGGCGGCCTCGGGCGGCGTCCCGGCCGGGCCGCTGCGGATCACCCGGCTGAGCCTGTCGTACGCGGCACCGCAGCGGGCCACCGAACGGAAGCTGACCGTCTCGTCGCTGCGCGCGGTGGTACGGGGCGGCGGCACCCGCACGGTGCACGCCCCGCGCGCCGGGCGCTGGCCCGTGCGGATGCGCGCGGACGACGTCGACGGCACGCTCGGCAAGGGCCCGTACGACCGGCCCACCGACCGCCCGGCCGCCGTTCGCCCGAAGGGCGCTCCGCTGACGTTCCGGTACCGCACGGGCTCGGCGCCTGCGCCGCACGGCTACCAGGACCAGGCGGTGCCCGTGACGTTCGAGATGACCCCGGAAGGGCCGGGCCCCGACGCGCCGCTGCCGGCCGTGGCCACGGACGCCTATCTGCGGGCCAGCGGCAACAAGGTGGGCGACCAGGCCAAGGTGCAGTTCTCCGGCACCGAACTCACGGTGCGGATCGCCGGATCGGTCCACGCGCTGCCGACGGTCTCCACCGGGCGCTCCGGCGCACAGGAATCCGCCGGGCCGGCGGGCGACGGGCAGGACGGCGGAGCGGGCGGCGGGCGGAACAGCGGGCAGGCCGCCGGACGGGACGAAGGGCAACGCTGGTCCGGCGCACTCCTGTTCGACCTGGCAGCGCTCGACCGCGCACTGGCCGACGCGGACGGCGACCCGCTGGAGCCGGAGGGCTGGTGGCTGTCCACCCGCCCCGGCAGCACCGCGCGCGTCGCGCGCGAGCTGCGCGAGAACCCGGCGGTCGAGCAGGTACAGGTCCGCGACGAGGTCGCCGAGCGGCTGCGCGGCGACCCGCTGGGCGCGGGCCCGCGCACCGCTCTGACGGCCATAGCGCTGGCCGCAGCGGTGCTGGCGGCGGCCGGTTTCGCGGTGAGCGCGGCCGGAGCGGCGCGGGAGCGCGCGGGCGAGTTCGCGGTACTGCGCGCGCTGGGCGCCCCGCGCAGACGGCTCGCCCAGGCGCTCGCCGCCGAACAGGGCCTGGTGGTCCTGCTGTCGCTGGCCGTCGGGCTGGTGCTCGGAGCCGTGCTGACCCGGCTCGTGGTGCCGCTGATCGTGCTCACCCAGGACGCCGCGCGACCGGTGCCCGATCTGCTGGTGCGGCTGCCGCTCGGGCAGCTCTCGCTGCTGCTGGCCGCCGTTCTGGCGGCGCCGCTGGCGGTGGTGGCGGTCACCGCGCTGCGCCGTACGGACCCGGTGCCGGCGCTGCGTGCGGAACGGGGGGAGTGAGCGGTGGCCTTGACACCCCGGCACCCGTACGGTGCTCTGCCGCCCGGCAGTCGGCTGTCCGGGTCCTCTCCGGCGGAGCATGCCGGGAACGAGCTGCCCCTTGCTGCTCGCCGCGCGCACCAAGGGTCCCCGCCGCGCGGGAGGGGGTC
>NZ_JAAKZZ010000812.1 GCF_011045075.1 Streptomyces boncukensis | reverse complement strand
CTTGCGCCCCCGCAAGGAGGCGGGCAGCAGCGGCCGAACGAACTCCCACTCCGCATCAGACAGTTCATGGCGACGTATCACCCGACCATGATCCACCATCCAAGATCAATTGAAGACACCGCCTAGGCGTGTCCGGCGGATCGTGCCGGGTCGGGGCTGCCGCTCGCTGTCGCGTCGCAGGGTGCGGGTGCGCTGTGGCTGGTCGCGCAGTTCCCCGTGCCCGGTCAGGGGCGCGGGGAACTGCGCGCGCAACCCCATCCCGGCCGCGGACTGCGGCACACCGGCAGGGGCAGCCCCGACCCAGTCAGGGAGAGTGATGACCACCGCGGCCACCCGAAAGCGCCGCCGGCGCCCCCGTGCTCCGGCGCTGTCGCCGCGCGCGACCGCCTGGGGGTTCCTCGCGCCCCTGGTGCTCTACCTCGCGGCGTTCTACGTCTACCCGCTCTACCGCAACCTCGATCTGAGCCTGCGGGACTACACGCTGCGGTCGTTCGTCAGGAACGACGCGCCCTTCGCCGGGCTGGACAACTTCACCGACGTGCTCACCAGCTCCACCTTCGGGCCCGCGCTGCGCAACACGGTGCTGTTCACCGGGGGCTCGCTGGTCTTCCAGTACGCGCTGGGGCTGGCGCTCGCCGTCTTCTTCCACCGCCACTTCCGGCTCGGCTCGCTGCTGCGGGCGCTCTTCCTGGTGCCGTGGCTGCTGCCGCTGATCGTCTCCGCCTCCACCTGGTCGTGGATGCTCAACAGCGAGTCCGGGGTGGTCAACTCCGCGCTGCGGGCCTTCGGGATGGATCCGGTCAACTGGCTCACCTCGCCCGACTGGTCGCTCTTCGCCGTCACCGTCGCCAACATCTGGATCGGCATCCCGTTCAACCTGGTCATCCTCTACAGCGGGCTGCGGAACATCCCCGACGAGCTGTACGAGGCGGCGGCGCTGGACGGCGCGAACGCCTGGCAGCGCTTCTGGCGCGTCACCTTCCCGCTGCTGCGGCCGGTCTCCGCGATCACCCTGCTGCTCGGCCTCGTCTACACCCTCAAGGTGTTCGACATCATCTGGATCATGACCCGGGGCGGCCCGGGAGACTCCTCCACGACGCTGGCCACCTGGTCCTACGAGCTGGGCTTCGGCTCGCTCGTGCCCAAGTTCGGGCCGGGCGCGGCGGTGGGCAACGTGCTGATCCTCATCGCCCTCGTCTTCGGACTGCTGCATATCCACCGCCGGCGCAGAGCGGAGGCAACGCCATGAGACCCGGAGCCGTGAGACCCGGAGCGAGGGGACGCCGGTCCGGCAGGTCGTGGTGGCGGACGGGCGTGGGCGTGCTGCTGACGGCCCTGATGCTCTTTCCCGTCTACTGGATGGTGAACGTCTCGCTCACCCGGGACGAGAACATGCGCAAGGAGAACCCCGACTGGTTCCCCGTGGACCCCACGTTCGACGGCTACACGACGGTCCTGGACGACCAGCTCCCCTATCTGCGCACCAGCCTGCTGATCGGCCTCGGCACGGTCGCCGTCACCCTCGCGCTGGCCGCGCCCGCCGGATACGCGCTCGCGAAGCTGCGTCCGCGCGGCGGGCGGGCCCTGAGCTTCGCGCTGCTCGTCGCGCAGATGATCCCGGGGATCATCATGGCGATGGGGTTCTACGGGATCTTCCTCAACCTCGGTCTGCTGAACGAGTGGTGGGGCCTGATCATCGCCGACTCCACGCTGGCGGTGCCGTTCGGCGTACTGATCTTCGTGGCCTTCATGTCCGGCATCCCCGACGAGTTGATCGCGGCCGCGAAGATCGACGGCGCCGGTGCGTGGCGCACGTTCCGCTCGGTCATCCTCCCGGTCAGCCGCAACGCGGTGGTGACCGTCTCCCTCTTCGCGTTCCTGTGGGCGTGGTCCGACTTCGTCTTCGCCAGCACGCTGGACGCGGGCGGGGCGCACCGGCCCATCACGCTCGGCATCTACCAGTACATCGGGAACAACAGCTCCGAGTGGAACGCGATCATGGCGACCGCGGTGGTCGCCTCCGTTCCGGCGGCCGTCCTGCTCGTGCTGGCGCAGCGGTTCGTGGCCGCCGGCGTCACGGCCGGCGCCGTGAAGGACTGAGCGCCCTGCGGGCGCATCCCCCACAAGAGAGGAACCGTCATGCGTCGTCGAGCCTTTGTCGGCGGGGCCCTCGCCTCCTCGGCAGCCGCCGCCCTCCCCCTCACCCC
>NZ_JAAKZZ010000811.1 GCF_011045075.1 Streptomyces boncukensis | reverse complement strand
TCTCAAGGCAGGGGTCATCGCCTCGTGTCCTTCTGCGTTCACTCGGGTGCGCGGTCGCCGGAGCGGCGGCCGGTGTCAGACGGCGGCGCGCGCGGAGGGCGGTCCCCGAGAGGTGATGACGTGCACGAGCAGCAGCCGCCGGGGCCGGGCCACCGCGTGGTCGCGGTGCGGCTCCGCGGGCGGAGGGGCCGGGACGAGGGGGCAGTGGAAGAGCCACCGCAGCGGCGCGAGGAGCTGGAGGAGGAGCAGCGTGGTGCCGGTGCGGCCCAGGCGGAAGACGGCACGTTCGCCGTACGCCAGCCACAGGCCGGACAGCAGGGCGGCCAGCAGGTGCGCGGCGAGCATGCCGGTGGGCGACATGCCCGCCATATGCTGCATCCCGCCGTCCATGCCGCCGCTCATGCCGTCCACGGCGTGTGTGGCGGGTGCGGCGTGTGTGCCGCCCGGCGGGGGGCCGTCCGGGTGGTGGCCCAGTCCGGCGCGGGCGAGCAGCTCGACGGAACGGCGCTGTGTCAGCGGCGGGCCGCTCTCCTCCCCGCACAGCAGATACGACGCCCACTGCTGGGCGAAGGAGGGCGCGCTGCCGGAGCCCTCCGGCGCCCCGCGCGCGGCGGTGAGGGCCTGCGAGAGGGCGAACGCGGAGTGCAGCACGGCCTGCACGAGCACCGCCGCCAGCGTGACGGCCGTACGGCTCCGCTCGCGCCCGGCCAGCGGCCAGGCCGCCGCGCCGGTGACGGCGAAGCTGCCGCACAGGGCCCACCAGGGGAGCGGTGTGCCGGACATGGCGGCGTGACCGACGGCGGCGAGCAGCACGCAGACGGCCGCGAACACCGCGGCGCGCCCGGCCCGCACGGCCCGGTCCGTCGTCATCACGCCCCCATGGTTTCAGGCACGGTGTGGGTGCCCTCGGGAGGTAGTCGCGGCGGTGACCGGTCGGGTTCCCGGCCGTCCGCCGGGTCAGCCGCCCGGACGCACCACCGTCGCGTGCAGCCGGACCGGGCGGCTGTGTGCGAAGCGGAGGACGAACGGCACCCGGTCCCCCGGGCGCCAGCGGCTCGCCGCCGGGTGCTTCAGCATGACGTTCGTCGCCAGCGGCGACATCGTCACCGTCCGCCCGGCGGGCAGGGTCAGCGAGGGGACCATGGCCATGCCGCCCGCGCCCGCGTCCGTGCGGGTGTGGCGGCCGAGCATGACGTCGCGGGCGCCGGGGGAGCTGACGGAGACCAGGCGGTCGCCGGAGCCGCCGGAGTTCCGGATCCGGAAGTACGCCGAGGTGTCCCGCACCCCGCCGTACGTGAGGAAGACGCGGGGCTCGCTCACCGCGATCCGCGCCGGGGTGCCCGCGCCGCCCGCCGCCGTCCACCCGGTCAGGCCGAGCAGCGTGACGGCGCAGGCGGCGAGCGGGACGAGCGCCGCGGAGCGTTCCGGGGAGCGTTTCGGGGAGCGTCCCGGGGCGGGGGTGCCCCTCGCTGTTCGTCGCGGTCTGTTCACCGGGGTCTCCGTCCTGCGTTCAGGGGGCGCCGGGCCGGGGTCCAGGTGCGCAGGCGGAGGCTGTTGGCCACCACCAGGAGCGAGCTGACGGACATCGCCGCCGCGGCCACCATGGGGTTCAGCCAGCCCGTGGCGGCCAGCGGCAGCGTGACCGCGTTGTAGCCGAACGCCCAGGCGAGGTTGGCGCGGATCGTGCCGAGGGTGCGGCGGGCCAGCCGTACGGCGTCGGCGACCGCCTCGATCCCGGCGCGCGCCAGCGTCACGTCGGCGGCGCCGATCGCCGCGTCCGTCCCGCAGCCCATCGCGATGCCCAGGTCGGCGCGGGCCAGCGCGGCGGCGTCGTTCACCCCGTCGCCGATCACCGCGACCCGGTGGCCCGCCGTCCGCAGCCGGCTCACCAGGTCGGCCTTGTCCTCCGGGGAGAGCGCCGCGTGCACCTCCCGGACGCCGAGTTCCGCTGCGGCCGCCCGCGCGGTGGCGGCCCGGTCGCCCGTGGCCAGTACGGGGGTGATGCCGAGCCGCCGCATCCGGTCGACGGCGCGGTAGCTGCCGGCGCGCAGCACGTCCCCCACCGCGAGCAGCGCCTCGGCGGCGCCGTCGACCCGTACGACCACGGCCGTACGCGCGGCGCGCTCGGCCTCGGAGAGGGCGGCGGCCAGGGGCGCGGGGAGATCCGGGCCCGGGGCGCCGACCTCCACCCGGCGGCCCTCCACCCACC
>NZ_JAAKZZ010000810.1 GCF_011045075.1 Streptomyces boncukensis | reverse complement strand
GGTACGGGCTCCGGCGCGGGCTCCGGCGCGACCAGCGCCGGGAGGAGGCCCAGCAGGATGAGCGCGGCCGGAAGCAGGGGCAGTGCCGGGGCCGTCAGCGGGACCGCCGGGGGGTGGAGGCCGTCGGCGAGACGGTCGCGCTGATGGGGCGGAACGGCGCGGGCAAGTCCACGCTGCTGGGCTCCCTGGTCGGCCTGCACCCGCCCACGTCCGGCACGGTCGCGGTGCGCGGCACGGCCCCGCACCGCACCCGCCCCGCCGAACTGCTGCGGCACGCCGGGCTCGTACCGCAGGAGCCGCGCGACCTGCTGTACGCGGACACCGTGGCCCGCGAGTGCGCGGCGGCCGACCGGGACGCGGGCGCGGAGCGGGGCGCCTGCCGCGCGCTGCTCTCCGAGCTGCTGCCGGGCGTCCCGGACGGCAGCCACCCGCGCGACCTGTCCGAGGGCCAGCGCCTCGCGCTCGCGCTGGCCCTGGTGCTCACGGCCCGGCCGCCGCTGCTGCTCCTGGACGAGCCGACCCGGGGCCTGGACTACGCCGCCAAGGCCCGCCTCGTCACCGTGCTGCGCGGCCTGGCGGCGCGGGGCCACGGGACGGTGCTGGCCACACACGATGTGGAGCTGGCGGCGGAGGTGGCGCACCGCGTCGTCATCCTCGCCCAGGGCGAGGTGGTCGCGGACGGGCCGACGGCGGAGATCGTCACCTCGTCCCCGGCGTTCGCACCCCAGACGTCGAAGATCCTGGCACCGCAGCCATGGCTGACGGTGAGCCAGGTCCGGGAGGCACTGTGAGCGACGCACCCGCACCCGGAGCCCGCACGCCGCCGCGCGAGCGGAGAAGCGAACGGAAAAACACTGTGAGCGAGCGCGGTGCGGTACGGGCCGTGCGGCTGGGGCCCCGTTCCGTGGTGGCCCTGGCGCTCACCAGCGCGGCCGGCGTCGCGGCGTTCGGCTGGCCGCTGCTGGCCGACGAGACCTCGGGGCTGGCGCACTCCGCGGACGCGCCCTGGCTCTTCGCCGCGCTGCTCCCGCTGCTGCTCGCGGTGGCCGTCGCGACCGTCGCGGACACCGGGCTGGGCGCGAAGTCGGTGGCGATGCTGGGCGTGCTGGCGGCGGCGGGCGCCGCGCTGCGCCCGCTGGGCGCCGGCACGGCGGGGCTGGAGCCGATGTTCTTCCTGATGGTGCTCTCGGGGCGGGTGCTGGGTCCGGGCTTCGGGTTCGTGCTCGGGGCGCTGTCGATGTTCGCGGGGGCGCTGCTCACCGGTGGCGTGGGACCGTGGATGCCGTTCCAGATGCTGAGCATGGGCTGGGTCTCGATGGGCGCCGGCCTGCTGCCGGGCGCGGAGCGGATCCGGGGGCGCCGGGAGCTGCTGCTGCTCGCGGGGTACGGGGCGCTGGCCGCGCTGCTGTACGGGCTGGTGATGAACCTGCAGGGCTGGCCGTATATCGCGGGCCTCGGCTCCGGCGTCTCCTTCGTCCCCGGCGACCCGCTCCAGGAGAATCTGGCCCGCTATGTCGCGTACGTCCTGGCCACCTCGCTGGGCTGGGATGTGCCGCGGGCGCTGCTGACGGTGGTGCTGACGCTGACGCTCGGCAGCGCGGTGCTGCGGGCGCTGCGGCGGGCGACACGGCGCGCGGCGTTCGACGCGAGCCCTGTGTTCCGGGACGCCGAGCGCCCGAGCTGAGCGGCACGCCGTGCTTCCGCTCTCCCCCGAAGAGCGGAAGCACGGCGCCTCCCCCGACTGGAGAACGTGCGTTCTCCCGCACCGGACAGTAGCCTAGAGAACGTACGTTCTCAAGTGCGCGCAGCGGGGGAGACCACGGGCATGGACGAGACCAGCGAGCGGACGCGGGTACTCCGCGCCGCGGACGCGCTCTTCTACGCCCACGGCATCCAGGCTGTCGGCATGGACCGGATCCGGGACGCGGCGGGCATCTCCCTCAAGCGGCTCTACCGCTGCTTTCCGTCCAAGGAGGATCTGGTCGAGGCGTATCTGCGCACCCGGGACCAGTGGGCGCGGGGCGCCCTGGCGGAGTACGTCGCGCCCTACGCCCCGCACGACCGGCTGCTCGCGGTCTTCGACTGGCTCCACCTGTGGTGCTCCGGACGGAGCGGGAGCCCGTTCCACGGCTGCGCCTTCATCCACGCGTACGGCGAACTGGGGGCGGGCTCGGAGCGCGTGGGGGGCGCCGTGCGGGACCACAAGGAGGG
>NZ_JAAKZZ010000080.1 GCF_011045075.1 Streptomyces boncukensis | reverse complement strand
ATCCGCGCGGGCGCCGCTCGTACCCGGCGCGGGCTCGCGGAGGAGCTGGCGGCGCTGGAGGGCGCGCAGTACGGGCGCTACAAGTCGCTCGTCGGACGGTGGGCGCTGCCGGACGGCTGCACGCTGGAGCTGGTGCGCGGCCAGGCCGACCCGTATGCGCCGCCCGCGCGGATCGCCGTGCACATGCCCGCCGAGCTGGCCGGGTTCCCGCGCGAGCTGTGGGAGACGGCGACGCGGCGGCGGGCGCTCGCCTCGTATCTGGCGCGGGGCGCGGACCGCGCGGTGCGCGGCGAGAAGGCGCTGCGGGTCGACGCGGGCGGGCAGGAGGTGCTGGACCGCAGCTCGTGCTCCGTCGACGGCCGGGACGGGAGCGTGACGCTGCGGCTGGGCGCCGCGCTGCCGGGGCACGGGCGGCGCATCGACGGGCGCGAGGCGCAGCGGCTGCTGACCCGGGTGCTGCCGGACGCCGCCGGGCGCGCGCTGCGCTACGGGGCGCTGGACGCCGAAGCGGTGCGCCGGTTCGTGCACACCGTGGAGGACTCCGTCGCGCTGCGGGACGCGCTGCCGGGGCTGGGCCTGGTGGGCTTCGTCGCGGACGGCGCCGTACTGCCGCGCCGCAGCGGCGTGGACGACCGCCCGGCGCGGGACAGCGGCGTGGTGCCCTTCGCGTCCCCGCCCGAGCTGCGGGTGACCGTCGAGCTGCCGCACGCGGGCACGGTGACCGGCATGGGCGTCCCGGAGGGCGTGAACCTGGTGGTGGGCGGCGGCTTCCACGGGAAGTCGACGCTGCTGCGGGCGCTGGAGACGGGCATCTGGGACCATGTGCCGGACGACGGGCGCGAACGCGTCGTCTCACGTTCCGAGACGGTGAAGCTGCGTGCGGAGGACGGGCGGCGCGTGGAGCGGGTGGACGTGCACGCGTTTGTGGACCACCTGCCGGACGGCTCGGACACGGCGGACTTCTCGACGGAGAACGCCTCCGGCTCCACCTCGCAGGCCGCTTCGCTGTGCGAGGCCGTCGAGGCGGGCGCGAAGGTGCTGCTCATCGACGAGGACACCGCCGCGACCAACCTGATGATCCGGGACGCGCGGATGCAGGCGCTGGTGGCGAAGGACCGGGAGCCGCTGACGCCGCTCGTCGACTCCATTCGCTCACTGCACCGGGACCACGGGGTGTCCACGGTGCTGGTGATGGGCGGCTCCGGGGACTATCTGGAGATCGCCGACCGGGTGCTGATGATGGACGCGTACCGCCCCTCGGACGTGACGAAGCGGGCCCGCGAGATCGCGTCCGTGCCGACCGGGCGGCGGGCCGAGGCGGAGTCCTTCCCCGGCGTCGTCCCGCGGGTGCCCCTGCCGGCGTCGCTGGACGCGGAGGTGCGCGGGCGCCCGCGGATCCGGGCGCGCGGCGAGGACGTGCTGTCGTTCGGGGACCACGAGGTGGACCTGCGGGCCGTGGAGCAGATCTCGGACCCCCGGCAGGTGACGGGGATCGGGCTGGCCCTGGAGCTGGCGGTGCGGCGCGGCCACCTCGACGGGGAGCGGACGCTGGCCGCGGGGCTCGATCTGCTGGAGGAGGAGTTGACGACGGGGGCGCTGCTGTCGGTGCGGGACGAGGACTTCGCGGTGCCGCGCCGCTTCGAGGTGGCCTCCGCGCTGAACCGGGTCCGCGGGCTGCGGATGCGGAGGGGATGAGTCCGGAGTACCCGGCGCTGACCACGGCCGCACCGGGTTCCGGAAGAGAACCTGCGCGGGCCCCATGGTGAACTGGACGCATGAGTGACCGATCCCGCACCGTCACGGTGACCACCTGGTATCTCGAACAGACCGCGCCCGTGGACCTGGCCCCGGCCGGGACGCCCGCGCACGCGGCCGATATCCGGATCGAACGCTCCCGGACACCCGCTCCGGAGTTCAGCCGGTTCCTGTACGCCTCCGTCGGCGCCGGGGTGTCCTGGACGGACCGGCTGCCGTGGCCGTACGCGCGGTGGCGGGAGTTCCTGGAGCGGCCGGGCGTGGAGACCTGGGTGGCCTACGAGCGCGGGACGCCCGCCGGGTTCATCGAGCTGGACGGCGCCACCGAGCAGGGGGTCTGCGAGATCAGCTACTTCGGGCTGCTCCCGCACGCGCAGGGGCGCGGGCTCGGCGGCCATCTGCTCACCCGCGGGACCGAGCGCGCGTGGGATCTGGCAGAGCGCTGGGAGGGGCGGCTGCCCGGGGTCGAGCGGGTGTGGTTGCACACCTGCAGCAAGGACGGGCCGTACGCCCGCGCCAACTACGAGCGGCGCGGCTTCCGCGTCTACCGCACGGAGGTGAGCGAGAAGCCGCACGTCCCGCACCCCGGCGTGTGGCCCGGCGCGGGGCCGGCGGAGGGCTGAGCGCCGTGGATGCGCTGGTCCCCCGGCCCCGCACGGTCGTCGCGCCCGGCGCCGTGCATGTGCCGGGGTGGCTGGACGCCGACGCGCGGCGCGCGCTCGTCGAGGCGTGCCGCGACTGGGCGGCCGGTCCGGTGCCGATGCGGCACACCCGGCTGCCGCGCGGCGGGGTGATGTCGGTGCGGACGGTGTGCCTGGGCTGGCACTGGAAGCCGTACGCGTACTCCCGTACCGCCGACGACGTGAACGGGGCCCGCGTCGCGCCGTTCCCCGACTGGCTGGCGGAGTGGGGCCGGCGGGCGCTCGCCGACGCGTACCGGGACCCGGCGGCCGGGGACGGGTACGCCCCCGACACCGCGCTGATCAACTTCTATGGCGCCGGGGCCCGGATGGGCATGCACCAGGACCGGGACGAGCGCTCCGGCGCGCCCGTCGTCTCGCTCACCGTCGGGGACGCGTGCGTGTTCCGCTTCGGGAACACCGAGACGCGGGGGCGGCCCTATACGGACGTGCAGCTGGAGTCCGGGGACCTGTTCGTCTTCGGCGGGCCCGCGCGCCTCGCGTACCACGGAGTGCCGAAGGTGCTGCCGGGCACCGGCGACCCGGCCGCGGGCCTGCACTCGGGCCGCCTCAATCTGACGATGCGGGTCACGGGGCTGACGGAGCCCTGACCGCGACCGCGTCCACCTCGAACAGCATGCCGGGCAGGGCCAGCGAGGCCACTCCGCTCAGCGTCTGCGCGGGCGGGCTGTCGCCCCAGATGCGGTGCACCTCCTTGCCGAGCGCGGCCAGCTTGTCCAGGTCGTGGTCCACGACGTAGGTGCCCAGGCGCGCCACGTCCCGGTAGCCGAGCCCCACCGCCTCCAGCGCGGTTCCCAGCTTGTCGAAGGCCACCGAGACCTGGGTGGCGAAGTTGCCGTCGACGGCCGCGCCCTCCGCGTCCGAGGCGTACTGGCCGGCGATGAACACCAGCTCCCCGGAGGCGGGGACGCTGACGGTGTGGCTGTACCCGAACGGGGCCGGGTCGTGCAGCGCCGCCGGATTCACGATCGTGTGTGCGGTCATACCGGACCTCAACGCGGGGATGCAGCGATCCATTCCGACCGGCGAATCTCATAAAGCGGAACACAAATGTCCAGGATATGGATAACAGTGGACTGGCGTCAGACCGCCGTGCGAGGCTTCCGTCATGTCTCGCGCCGGAATCGCTTTGGTGAGTCGACGCCACGTCGACCTCGTTCGGGTGTCCAGCGCCATCTGTCCGGCGGGCTGACAGTCACAGCACCGCCGTCTTCGAGCCGTCTTTCGACTCCTGTTCCGCCGAGCCCGGCCCGCCCCCACTGCTGCGGGCGAGCCCGCGTGCTCGCGGCACCTCCGCCTGCGTACAGGCCATCTCCCAGCTGAGGCCCGTCTCGTACGCGCCGTCTCGCCTGCCCGAAGGATCTCCCGCCATGGCCGAAGCCTCCGAGCGCCCCGCTCCCCCAGCCCGCCGCAAGACGGGCCGCCACCGCGGCGAAGGGCAGTGGGCCGCGGGCCACTTCACCCCGCTCAACGCCAACGAGCAGAACAAGAAGGACGACGACGGTCTCAATGTGCGGACACGCATTGAGACGATCTACGCGCACCGCGGGTTCGACTCCATCGACGGCTCCGATCTGCGCGGACGCATGCGCTGGTGGGGGCTCTACACCCAGCGCAAGCCGGGCATCAGCGGCGGCAGGACGGCCGTGCTGGAGCCGGAGGAGCTGGACGACGAGTACTTCATGCTGCGCGTCCGCATCGACGGCGGGCGGCTCACCACCCAGCAGCTGCGGGTGATCGGGGACGTCTCCCAGGAGTTCGCACGCGGCACGGCCGACATCACCGACCGGCAGAACCTCCAGTACCACTGGATCCGGATCGAGGACATGCCGGAGATCTGGCGGCGGCTGGAGGGCGTCGGGCTGTCCACCACCGAGGCGTGCGGGGACACCCCGCGGGTGATCCTCGGCTCGCCCGTCGCGGGGATCGCCGAGGACGAGATCGTCGACGGCACCCCCGCGATCGAGGAGATCCACCGCCGCGTCGTGGGCAACCCGGCGTACTCCAACCTGCCCCGCAAGTTCAAGACGGCCATCTCCGGCTCGCCGCTGCTCGACGTCGCGCACGAGATCAACGACGTGGCGTTCGTCGGCGTCGACCACCCCACGTACGGGCCCGGGTTCGACGTGTGGGTCGGCGGCGGGCTCTCCACCAACCCCAAGATCGGGGTACGGCTGGGCGCCTGGGTCCCGGTGGAGGAGGTCGCGGACGTCCACGAGGGCATCGTGTCGATCTTCCGCGACTACGGCTACCGGCGGCTGCGCACCCGCGCCCGCATCAAGTTCCTGGTCGCCGACTGGGGACCGGAGCGGTTCCGGCGGGTGCTGGAGGACGAGTATCTGCTGCGCCGGCTGGCCGACGGGCCCGCGCCGGAGAAGCCCGTACACGAGTGGCGCGACCACGTCGGCGTGCACCGGCAGCGGGACGGACGGCACTACGTGGGCTTCGCGCCGCGCGTGGGCCGGGTGGACGGCGCCACCCTGAGCAAGATCGCGGACTTGGCGGAGGCACACGGCTCGGGCCGGGTGCGGACCACCGTCGAGCAGAAGATGCTCATCCTGGACGTGACCGAGGACCAGGTCGACGCGCTCGTCGAGGGGCTGGAGGCGCTGGACCTGACCGCCCGCCCGTCCGTCTTCCGGCGCGGCACCATGGCCTGCACCGGCATCGAGTTCTGCAAGCTGGCGATCGTCGAGACCAAGGGCCGCGGCGCCGCCCTCATCGACGAACTGGAGCGCCGGTTGCCGGGTTTCGACCAACCGGTCACCATCAATCTCAACGGCTGCCCCAACTCCTGTGCCCGCATCCAGATCGCGGACATCGGACTCAAGGGCCAGCTCGTCACCGACGCGAGCGGCGAACAGGTCGAGGGCTACCAGGTGCATCTGGGCGGCTCGCTCGGCCTGGAGCCCGGCTTCGGGCGCAAGGTACGCGGCCTGAAAGTGACGGCCGACGAACTGCCCGACTACATCGAGCGGCTGCTGCGCCGCTTCGACGCCCAGCGAACCGAGGGGGAGCGCTTCGCGCAGTGGGCGGCGCGCGCCGAGGAGAGTGAGCTGACATGAGCGAACGAGCGGCACCGTTCTACTGCCCGTACTGCGGGGACGAGGACCTGCGGCCCTCGGAGGAGGGGCACGGCGCGTGGGAGTGCGCCGCGTGCAACCGGGCGTTCGGGCTGAAGTTCCTCGGCCTGCTCGCCGCCGGTCTGCGGACCGAGGGCCGGGGACAGGCCGGGCACGGACAGGAGGCGTCCGCCTCATGAGCAGCGACCACATAGCGCAGACGCGCTCCCCCGAGGAACTGGAGCGGCTCGCCGACGCGGCAGGACGCGAGCTGGAGGACGCCCCGGCACTGGACGTCCTGCGCTGGGCCGCCGACACCTTCGGCGCGCGGTTCTGCGTCACCTCCTCCATGGAGGACGCCGTGGTCGCGCACCTGGCCTCGCGCGCCTTCCCCGGCGTCGACGTCGTCTTCCTGGACACGGGCTACCACTTCCCCGAGACCATCGGCACCCGCGACGCGGTCGCGGCGGTGCTGGACGTCAACGTCATCACGCTCACCCCGCGGCAGACCGTCGCGGAGCAGGACGCGGAGCACGGCCCCAAGCTGCACGACCGCGACCCCGACCTGTGCTGCGCGCTGCGCAAGGTGCAGCCGCTGGAGGAGGGCCTGCGCGCCTACGACGCGTGGGCGACGGGCCTGCGCCGCGACGAGTCGCCGACCCGCGCCGGCACCCCGGTCGTCGGCTGGGACGCCAAACGGCGGAAGGTCAAGATCGCCCCCATCGCCCGCTGGACCCAGCAGGACGTGGATACGTATGTCGCCGAGCACGGCGTGCTGACGAACCCGCTGCTCATGGACGGGTATAGCTCCGTGGGATGTGCGCCATGCACGCGGCGCATTCTGGCGGGCGAGGACACGCGCGCGGGACGCTGGGCGGGACGGGGCAAAACCGAGTGTGGGCTACATATATGACAGGACTTCGGGTGACCACCAGGAGGGAGCCATGACGGGCGCCACAGTGTGGCTGACGGGCCTGCCGAGCGCGGGCAAGACGACCATCGCGCTCGCGCTGGCCGAGCGGCTGCGCGGTGCGGGCCGCGCGGTGGAAGTGCTGGACGGGGACGAGATCCGCACCTTCCTCTCCGCGGGGCTCGGATTCTCCCGCTCGGACCGGGACGCCAACGTCCAGCGCATCGGGTTCGTCGCCGAACTGCTCGCCTCGCACGGGGTGACGGTGCTGGTACCGGTCATCGCCCCGTACGCGGCCAGCCGCGAGGCGGTGCGCAAGCGGCACGACGCGGAGGGCACCCCCTATCTGGAAGTGCACGTCGCGACGCCCGTCGAGGTGTGCTCCGAGCGCGACGTGAAGGGCCTGTACGCGAGGCAGGCGGCCGGCGAGCTGACCGGGCTGACCGGCGTGGACGACCCGTACGAGGCGCCGGAGAACCCGGACCTGCGCATCGCGGCGCACGAGCGGACCGTCGCCGAATCGGCGGCGGCGGTCCACCGACTGCTGGTGGAGAGGGGACGGCTGTGAGCTGGGGGTACCGCCCAGCGGTAGCTGGGGGAGCACGCGCGGCTGCCGGGCCGCGGACGACGGCGAAACCCGCACGCAGCCGCGCGGGCGACGGTGACATCAGCCGCTGGCGCGGCGTGGCGAACGAGGAGGCACGGTGACGACCGGGACGGCGGCCGCAGCACTGGACGACATCGGCAGTCCGTACGCGCTGTCGCATCTGGACGCGCTGGAGTCGGAGGGCGTGCACATCTTCCGTGAAGTGGCCGGGGAGTTCGAGCGCCCGGTGGTCCTCTTCTCGGGCGGCAAGGACTCCATCGTCATGCTGCACCTGGCGCTGAAGGCGTTCGCTCCGGCGCCGCCGCCGTTCGGGCTGCTGCACGTGGACACCGGGCACAACTTCCCGGAGGTGCTGGACTTCCGGGACCGCACGGTGGCCGAGCACGGGCTGCGGCTGTACGTCGCCAGGGTGCAGGACTACATCGACAACGGCACCCTGCGCGAGCGCCCCGACGGCACCCGCAACCCGCTGCAGACCCTGCCGCTGCTGGAGGCCATCTCGGGCCACCGGTTCGACGCGGTCTTCGGCGGCGGGCGGCGGGACGAGGAGAAGGCGCGCGCCAAGGAGCGGGTGTTCTCGCTGCGCGACGAGTTCGGCGGCTGGGACCCGCGCCGCCAGCGCCCCGAGCTGTGGCAGCTGTACAACGGGCGGCACGCGCCCGGCGAGCACGTGCGCGTCTTCCCGCTCTCCAACTGGACCGAGCTGGACGTGTGGCAGTACATCGGACGGGAGAAGATCGAGCTGCCCGCGATCTACTACGCGCACGAGCGCGAGGTGTTCGGCCGCAGCGGGATGTGGCTGGCGCCCGGCGAGTGGGGCGGGCCGAAGGACGGGGAGCCGGTGGAGCGGCGCCGGGTGCGCTACCGCACCGTCGGCGACATGTCCTGCACCGGCGCCGTGGACTCCGACGCCGACACCATCGAGAAGGTCATCGCCGAGATCGCCGCCTCCCGGCTGACCGAGCGCGGCGCCACCAGAGCGGACGACAAGCTGTCCGAGGCCGCGATGGAAGACCGCAAGCGCGAGGGGTACTTCTGATCATGTCCGTCACCGAGACCGTGACCGCGGGCGCCGAGGCGGGCAGCGCCACCTCGCTGCTGCGGTTCGCCACCGCGGGATCCGTGGACGACGGAAAGTCCACGCTGGTCGGCCGGCTGCTGCACGACTCCAAGTCGGTGCTGGCCGACCAGCTGGAGGCCGTCTCCCGCGCGTCCGAGGCGCGCGGCCAGGAGGCGCCGGACCTGGCGCTGCTCACCGACGGGCTGCGGGCCGAGCGCGAGCAGGGCATCACCATCGACGTGGCGTACCGCTACTTCGCCACCCCGCGCCGCCGGTTCATCCTCGCCGACACCCCGGGCCATGTGCAGTACACCCGGAACATGGTCACCGGCGCCTCCACCGCCGAGCTGGCGGTGGTGCTGGTGGACGCGCGCAACGGCGTGGTCGAGCAGACCCGGCGGCACGCCGCGGTCGCCGCGCTGCTCCGCGTCCCGCACGTGGTGCTGGCCGTCAACAAGATGGACCTGGTGGGCTACGAGGAGGCGGTGTTCGCCGGCATCGAGCGGGAGTTCACGGCCTACGCCACCTCGCTCGGCGTCCCGGAGATCACCGCGATCCCGATCTCCGCGCTGGCGGGCGACAACGTGGTGGCCCCGTCCGCGCGCATGGCCTGGTACGCGGGCCCCACCGTGCTGGAGCACCTGGAGCGGGTGCCGGTCGCGCACGACCCCACCGGCGACGCGGCGCGCTTCCCCGTGCAGTACGTGATCCGCCCGCAGACCGCCGAGCACCCCGACTACCGGGGCTACGCCGGGCAGATCGCCTCCGGCGTGCTGCGGGTCGGCGAGCGGGTGGCGGTGCTGCCGTCGGGGCGTACGAGCACCGTCGAGGGCATCGACGCGCTGGGCCAGTCCGTGGACGTGGCCTGGGCCCCGCAGTCGGTGACCCTGCGGCTCGCGGACGACCTGGACATCGGGCGCGGCGACCTGGTCGTCCCGGCCGACGCGGCCGTGCCCGTCTCCCAGGACCTGACCGCCACCGTCTGCCATCTGCACGACCGCCCGCTGCGGCCCGGGGACCGGGTGCTGCTCAAGCACACCACCCGCACCGTGAAGGCGATCGTGCAGGACATCCCCTCCCGGCTGACGCTGACCGTCTCCGACGAGCAGCGGGGCCTGCCGCAGCACCCGGCGCCCGGCGAGCTGGTGGCCAACGACATCGGGCGGGTGGTGCTGCGCACCGCCGAGGCACTGCCCGTCGACCCGTACGCGGTCTCCCGGCGCACCGGCTCCTTCCTGCTGCTCGACCCGGCCGACGGGAGCACCCTGACGGCCGGGATGGCGGGCGGCGCCTTCGCCGAGGGCACCTTCGCGGAGCCGGGGCCCGGCGCGGAGCGGGCCGACGACGAAGGCTGGGACTTCTGACGATGGCCGCCGCCTCGCCCGTGCCGGATCCGGTGCCGCATCCGGGCCGCCCCCGCCCCGCCGCCGCGGTCTGCGGCCGCGCCGCAGCCGAGCGCGCAGTTCCCCGCGCACCTTCGGGGCGCCGGCGCCGCCCAGCGGTGCTGACGGCCCTCGCCCTCGTACCGCTCCTCCTCACCGCCGGCTGCGGCTACGGCTCCCGGGCCGTGGACGACAGCGGCCCGCGGGCCGTGGGCGGCGCAAAGGTGGACGGCCTCGAAAAGATCAAGCTCGGCTACTTCCCGAACGTCACCCACGCCACGCCCCTGGCCGGGCTGCGCGACGGCGGGGAGATCCCCGAGGAGCTGGGCGGCACCGAGGTCTCGCCGCGGGTCTTCGACGCGGGCCCGGCCGCGATCGAGGCGCTCAACGCCAAGGCCGTCGACATGCTCTGGGTCGGCCCCTCCCCCGCGATCAACGGCTACGCGCAGGCGCACGGCAAGAACCTCCGCATCGTCGCAGGAGCCACCTCGGGCGGCGCCTCGCTCGTCGTCAACCCCGACCGGGTCGCCTCGCTGCGGGGCCTCAAGGGCAAGAAGATCGCCACTCCGCAGCTCGGGAACACCCAGGACGTGGCGCTGCTGCACTATCTGGCCGGACGGGGGACGAAGATCGAGCCGGAGACCGGCAAGGGGGACGTCCCGGTGCTGCGGCAGGACACCCGGGAGATCCCCACCAGCTTCCGGCAGGGCGGCATCGACGGCGCCTGGGTGCCCGAGCCGACCGCGTCGTTGCTGGTCGAGGCCGGCGGCAAGCGGCTGCTGAACGAGAAGGAGCTGTGGCGGGGCGGCAAGTTCGTCACCACCAACCTGGTGGTGCGGCAGGGCTTCCTCAAGGAGCACCCGGACGCCGTGGAGGCGGTGGTGCGCGGCTCGGTCGAGGCCAACGCCTGGATCCGCGCGCACCCCGGCGCGGCGAAGCGGGCGGTCAACGCGGCCCTGGAGCGGGACGCGGGCAGGCCGCTGCCCCGCAAGGTGCTGGACGCCGCCTTCGCACAGATCGACATCACGGACGACCCGCTGCCGTCCACCCTCAAGCAGCAGGCTGCGCACGCCGTGGACGCGGGGCTGCTGAAGAAGTCGGACCTGCGCGGGATCTACGACCTGACCCCCCTCAACAAGGTTCTCGCGTCTGCGGGCCGGACTCCCGTCCACTCCGCAGAGCTGGAGGTGAACCGATGACGACAGCAGCTCTCGCCGAGCAGCACGCCCGGCAGTCGCACCCGGCCCCGAGCTCGCTCCCGGAGCCCGGCTACGCCGCCCGGCTCGCACATGTCTCGAAGTCCTTCGGCCCACAGCAGATCCTGGACGACATCGGTCTCGACGTGGCGCCCGGCGAGTTCGTGACGCTGCTCGGCGCCTCGGGCTGCGGCAAGTCGACGCTGCTCAACCTGGTCGCCGGGCTGGACCGGCCGAGCGCGGGGGAGATCGACGTACCGGGCGGGCGACCCGCGCTGATGTTCCAGGAGCACGCGCTGTTCCCGTGGCTGACGGCGGGCAGGAACATCGAGCTGGCGCTGAAGCTGCGCGGGCTGCCCAAGTCCGAGCGGCGGGAGGAGGCCGAGCGGCTGCTCGGGCTGGTCCGGCTGCGCGGCGCGCACCGCAAGCGGGTGCACGAGCTGTCCGGCGGTATGCGGCAGCGGGTCGCGCTCGCGCGGGCGCTGGCGCAGGACAGCCGGCTGCTGCTGATGGACGAGCCGTTCGCGGCGCTGGACGCCATCACCCGGGACGTGCTGCACGAGGAGCTCACCCGGATCTGGGCCGAGACGAAGGTGTCCGTGCTGTTCGTGACGCACAACGTCCGGGAGGCGGTGCGGCTGGCGCAGCGGGTGGTGCTGCTCTCCTCGCGGCCCGGCCGGATCGCCCGCGAGTGGGAGGTCGGCTTCCCGCAGCCGCGCCGTATCGAGGACACGGACGTCGCGGGGCTGTCCGTCGAGATCACCGAGCAGCTCAGGGGGGAGATCCGCCGCCATGGCCGGCACGACTGAGGACCGCCGGGACGGCGAGCGGACCGCCGCCGGGCCCGGCGGCGGGAGCGGCGCGGACGACGCGGCCGGGGAGGACGGCCTCGCCGGGCTGGAGGCGGGGCTGGACGCACTGGACACCCGCACCACCACCCGCCAGCCGCTGGGCCGGCTGCTGCGCGAGAAGGTGCTGCCGCCGGTGCTCGCCGTGGTGCTGGTGCTGGGCCTGTGGCAGCTGGCGTTCGAGCTGCACCTCAAGCCGGACTACCAGCTGCCCAGCCCGAAGATGGTGTGGGACGCGCTCGCCGAGGAGTGGTACAAGGGCACGATCCTCGGGGTCGTCTGGCAGAGCGTGTCGCGCGGTGCGCTGGGCTTCCTCGTCGCGCTCGTCGTCGGCACCCCGCTCGGGCTGCTGGTGGCCCGGGTGAAGCCGGTGCGCGCGGCGATCGGGCCGATCCTCTCCGGGCTGCAGTCGCTGCCGTCGGTGGCGTGGGTCCCAGCGGCGATCATCTGGTTCGGGCTGACGGACGCCACCATCTACACGGTGGTGCTGCTGGGCGCCGTACCGTCCATCGCCAACGGGCTGGTGGCAGGCGTCGACCGGATCGACCCGCTGCACCTGCGCGCCGGGAAGGTGATCGGCGCGACCGGCCTGCGCGGACTGTGGCACGTCCTGCTCCCGGCGGCGCTGCCCGGCTATATCGCGGGGCTCAAACAGGGCTGGGCGTTCTCCTGGCGCTCGCTGATGGCGGCCGAGCTGATCGCGACCTCGCCCGAGCTCGGCTCGGGGCTCGGCCAACTGCTGGAGACGGGCCGCTCGTACCAGGACATGCCGCTGGTGCTGGGCGCGATCCTGCTGATCCTGATGGTCGGCATCGCCATCGAACTGCTGATCTTCGCCCCGGTCGAGCGCCGGGTGCTGCGGCAGCGGGGGCTGCTCCGCTGATGCCGCGCCCGAGCCCCGCCCCCCGCCCCGCGCTGCTGCTGGTCGCGCACGGCAGCCGCGACCCGCGGCACGCGACGACGGTCGGCGCGCTGGCCGCCCGGGTGCGGCGGCTGCTGCCGGACGGCGTCCCCACCGAGGTCGGCTATCTGGACTTCGACTCCCCCTCGGTGCCCGGCGCCCTGGCGCGGCTGCACGCCGGAGGGGTCCGCGAGGTGGTGGCCGTACCGCTGCTGCTGAGCCGGGCGTTCCACGCGAAGTCCGACATCCCGCAGGCGCTGCGCGAGAGCGCGGCCGGGCTGCCCGGTATGACGGTGCGCCAGGCGCCGGTGCTGGGCCCGCATCCGCTGCTGGTGGCAGCGCTGGAGCGGCGGCTGCGCACGGCGGGCGCGGCCGGGGGCGCCCGGCAGCGCGCCTCGACCGGCATCGTGCTGGCCTCGGCCGGCTCCACAGACCCGGAGGCGATCGCGGTGATCGCTGAAATCGCGCGGGAGTGGCGGCGCACCGCCGGATGGTGCGCCGTGCGGCCCGCGTTCGCCTCCGCGGCCCTTCCCCGTACGGCGGACGCCGTACGGGCGCTGCGTGCCGACGGGGTACGGCAGGTCGCGGTCGCCCCGTATGTGCTGGCGCCGGGCTTTCTGCCCGACCGGATCGCGGCGGGCGCGCGGGAGGCGGGCGCCGACGCGCTCGCGCCCGTGCTGGGCACCGCAGAGGAGGTGGCCCGGCTGACCGTGCTGCGGTACGCGGAGCTTTCGGGGAGCCCGGAGCCGTTGGCACCGGTGCCGAGCGGGGGCTGCCCCTCGCCGCTCACCGCAGTGCGCGCGTGATCTCGCTGGTCGCGCAGTTCCCCGCGCCCCCGACGGGGCACGCCTTCCGTCACCGCCCCGTCAGGAGGCGGGGTATGGCTGGAGGTCGCGCTGGTACCAGGTGCCTGACTTGCCGCCGAGTTCGGCCGGGGTGGCAGGGCCGACCGGGACGAACCCGGCCTTGGCCAAGACTTTCCGGGACGCGGTGTTGTCGTGGGAGGTGGCCGCCCGCAGTCTGCGCAGGCCGTGCACCGCTGTCGACATCCGGCACAGCTCCCGGACGGTCGCGGTCGCCACGCCGCGGCCGGTGACCCGCTCCGCGACCCGGTAGCCGAGTCTGGCAGTGCCGTCCTCCACGTCGTACAGGTTGAACCTGCCGAGGACCGAGCCGTCCTCGGCGACGAGTACGTAGAAGGCGCAGACGCCGGCCTCCTGCTCGGCCAGCGCGGCGTTGTACCGGTCGGTGAACTGGTCGAAGAAGTCGTCGCCGCGGTCGGAGACCGAGGCGGCGAAGTAGGTGCGGTTCGCCAGCTCGAAGGCCAGGACCGCCGGGGCGTGGCCGGCATGCAGCCGCTTCAGCTCGGGCATTGCGCGACTCTACCCAGGTCGCGCGCCGAGTGATCGACCCAAGGGCGGCCCGCGCCGTGCCGAGCGCGGGTTCATCGGGGGATCGGCGTGGCGCCGGTCGCGGCGAGAGACAGGTCCCAGAGCCGGGCCGCCTCCTCGGGGTCGACGGCGTATGCGCGGACGCCGCCGTCGTCCATGGGGGCGCCGAGGGCGGAGATGTGCGCGATGTCGCAGTCCTCCAGATAGAGGCCGCCTCGGCCGTCGAGGAGCGGGGACGTGGCGGCCCACAGCCCGGTGGCGGCCCCCTGGGAGGGAGTTTTGAAACCTTCGCCGATGACATGGCCGTGCTCGTCCACCCAGCCGCGGTCGATCTGCGCCTGGAGCGTCATCTCCCGCTGGAGCCCGGTGATGATCTTTCCGGGGTGGAGGGCGAACGCCCGGACGCCGTCGCCTTTCCCGACGGCGTCGAGGTGCACGGCGAACAGGGCGTTGGCGGTCTTGGCCTGGCCGTAGGCCAGCCACGCGTCGTAGCCGGTACGGAAGTGCGGGTCGTGCCAGCGGATGCCGGTCAGGGTGTGTCCGGCGGAGCTGTTGGCGACGACGCGCGCGCCGTCCGCGGCGGCCAGGAGCGGGTAGAGCTCGCAGGCGAGGGTGAAGTGCCCGAAGTGGTTGGCGGTGAGCTGGCCTTCCCAGCCGGGCCCGGCGCGCCGCTCCGGGGTGGCCATGACTCCGGCGACGGCCATCAGGAGGTCGAGCCGGTCCAGCCGGTCGCCGATGTGCGCGGAGGCTGAGCGGACGCTGTCGAGGTCGGCCAGGTCCATGGGGATGACCTCGCAGTTCTTCACCTCCTCCAGAGCGGTGCGGGCAACGCCGGGGCGGCGGGCGGGAACGACGACCCGGGCTCCGGCGGCCGTCAGAGCCCGGACGGTCTCCAGGCCGAGCCCGGAGTAGCCCCCGGTGACCACGGCCGTCCTTCCGGAGAGATCGAGGCCGGCCATGATGTCCTCGGCGGTGGCGGAGGCGGAGAAGGGCGAGCCGAGCGGCTGCTGAGCAGTAGCGGTCATGCCGCTGACGCTACGATCTGGAGCGAGGTCTAGATCAAGTCCGGGAGTGAGCGGCATGACCACCACCGGGGCCCCCGTGCCGTCGCTGAGCATCGGCGAGGTAGCCGAGCGGACCGGACTGAGCGTGCACGCCCTGCGCTTCTACGAGCGCGAGGGCCTGCTCGTCGGGCCGGTCCAGCGCACGTCGGGCGGTCGGCGGCGCTACACCTCCTTCGACGTCGAGTGGCTGCTGATCTGCGTCAAGCTCCGCGAATCCGGCATGCCGCTCGCCGACCTCAAGCACTTCGCCGAACTGGTACGCCGCGGGCCGGGCAACGAGGCGGACCGCCTGCGACTGCTCGACGCCCATCGGCAGCGCGTCGACGCGCAGATCCAGGCGCTGGAGGAGTGCCGGTCCGTCATCGCCTGGAAGGTCGGCGTCTACGCCGAGCACCTCGCCCGCGGTGAAGCCGACGGACTCTGGGACCCGACAGCCTGAGGCAACCGCTGGCAACCGCTGGCAACCGCTGGCAACCGCTGGCAACCGCGCCGTGGGCAAGGGCCGGCCCTGGATTAAGGCGCTTGACTGAATTAAGAGGTGTGACTTAACTGGATGTATGACGGAACCTGTAGGCACGTACCCCTTCAAGAGTCCGACCGCCGTGGAACCGCCACCGGAGTGGGCATGGCTGCGGCAGCGCTGCCCGGTCGCCCCCGTCCGCCTGCCCAGCGGCGACGAGGCGGTGCTGCTGACCCGGTACGACAGCGTCCGGCGGATGATGGCGGACCCCCGGTTCACCCGGGAGCTGTCCGCCGAGGACGCCGCGCGGATCAGTACAGCCCCCGAGGGCGGCCCGTTCGCGGCCCCCAGCGCCCTGGAGATGACCGGCGAGGGGCACCGGCAGTGGCGGCGGCTGGTGATCAAGTGGTTCACGGTGCGCCGGATGGCGGCCCTCCGCGCACGCATCGAGGACCGGGCCGACACGCTGATCGACGCCATGCACCAGCGGGGCGCGCCCGTCGATCTCGTGCGCGCCCTGGCGTTCCCGCTGCCCGTCTGGGTGATCTGCGAGCTGCTCGGAGTGCCGGACTCGGACCGGGACCGGTTCGCGCACTGGGCCCATGTCCAGCTCAGCATCAGCGAGTTCACCAGTGCGGACATCGCGGCCGCGCAGGACGAGTTCGACGCCTATATGTCCGCGCACCTCGCGGCCAAGCGGGCGGCGCCCGGTGACGACCTGCTCAGCGAGCTGATCGCGGTGCGCGACAGCGGGGACGGCAGGCTCTCCGAGGAGGCGCTGATCGCGACCGGCCAGGGACTGCTGGTCGCCGGGCACGAGACCACCTCGAACATGATCAGCAAGATGGTGCTGATGCTGCTGGCCGACCGGCGGCACTGGGAGGAGCTGCTGGCCGACTTCGGGCTGGTCGACGGCGCCGTCGAGGAGGCGCTGCGCTACGACCTGGCCAGCGGGTTCGGGCTGCCCCGCTATCTCACCGAGGACGTGGACGTCGAGGGCGCGGCCCTGCCGCGCGGCACCACCGTGGTGTGCGGACTGGGCGCCGCCAACCGCGACGAGCGGGTCTTCGACCACGCCGAGCGGGTGGATCTGCGCCGCTCCCCCAACCCGCACCTCGCCTTCGGCGCCGGGCCGCACGCCTGCCTCGGCCAGGCGCTGGCCCGCACCGAGCTGCGCGCCGTCCTCGGCGTGCTGCTGCGGCGGCTGCCCACGCTGGACCTCGCGGCACCCGCCGCCTCGGTGGCCACCCGGGACGAGATACTGTCCGGTGGCATCAGGGAACTGCTGGTGCGGTGGTGACATCGAGGGTGCGGTGGTGAGCATGGCCGGTTCCGCTTCCGCCTCCACGCGTGGAGGCGAGACCCGCGAGCAGATCCTCGCGGCGGCGGAGCGGCTCTTCGCCGAGCGCGGCGTGGCGGCGGTCTCCAACCGCCAGGTGAGCGAGGCCGCCGGACAGGCCAACAACTACGCCGTCGGCTACCACTTCGGCTCCAAGACGGAGCTGGTGCTGGCCGTCGTCCGCAAGCACGACCAGTCGGTCGAGCTGCGGCGCGCGGAGGCGGTCGCCGCCACCCGCGGCTCGGAGCGGGTACGGGACTGGGTCCACTGCCTGGTCCGGCCCACCATCGACTATCTGGCGGCGCTGGAGCCGCCGACCTGGCTGGCGCGGTTCCTCGCCCAGGCGATGACCGAGCCGTCGCTGCGCGCGCCCATCCTCGCCGCGAACGACGGCTCGCCCACGCTGCGGGAGGTGCGGGCCGCACTGACCCGGCTGCTGCCGATGCAGCCGGAGGAGGTGCGGGACGAGCGTTCGGCGATGGCCCGGCATCTGCTGGTCCACATGTGCGCGGAGCGGGAGCGGGCGCTGCACGAGGGAGGGGAGACGCCCAGGGCGACCTGGGAGGCGACGGGGACCGGCCTCATCGACGCGATCACCGCCGTCTTCCTGGCCCCGGCGACCCCGGTTCCCCCTCGGGGCCGGGGCCCTTCCGATGGATCTCCCCGGCGTCGGCGCGCCCGGTGAGTCCGGGGCGCCGTGCGGGCCGCCCGGACGGCCTGGGGCTCAGGTCCGCGCCGCCGCGGGGCCCTCGCTGTGCGCGACCGTGATGTGGCGTTCGCCGCACGGGGCCTCCAGCTCGTCCAGCACGGCGACGGCCAGGTCCTCGGTGCTGATCCACGACCGGCCGTCGACGCCGATGAGCAGGGTGTCCGTACCGCGCCGGTAGCGGCCGGTGCGCTCACCGGGTTCGAGTACGGCAGGCGGGCTCAGATAGACCCAGTCGCCGCCGGTGTGGGCGCGGCAGGCCCGCAGTTGGGCGACGCCCGCTGCGGCGACGGGCCGCAACTCGGCGGGCACATAGCCGGGGTTGTCGGCGACCAGCAGGTCGCGGTTGTCGGGGCTGCGCAGGGCGCCGGCGCCGCCGACCACGAGCACGCGGGCCCCGAGCCGCGCCGCACCGTCCAGTGCCGTACGGGTGGCCCCGACCAGGAACTCCCGGTCGACGGGCACGGTCCGCACCGCCAGCACCACGGCGTCCGCCGCGCCGTGCGGTCCGGAGCCCGCGAGCGCCTCGCGTACGGCGTCCGGGTCGCTCGCGTCGACCGCGACCGGTGTCACTCCGGGACCGGCGTTCGGCGGCTTCCGGGACAGCGCCAGCACGTGGTGCCCGCGGGCGCGGGCCTCGGCGATCACCCGGCTGCCCACCGTCCCGGTGGCGCCGAGCACGGCGACCGTCCCCGGAGTCGGAGTCGGAGTCGGAGTCGGCGTCGTGTCCGGAGTCGTGTCCGGAGTCGGAGTCGGCTGCATATTCGTTGTCGCGTTCGTCATCCTCGGCGTCATCCTTGGCGTCCTTCGTGAACCGGTTCTTCTCGGATGTGATCGTGCGTGGGCCGGCCGGGCGCAGTGCGGCCGAACGAGCCGGGGGCGCCCCGCTGCGCGGCGAGCATGGCGGCCAGGGCCAGGGCGAACCCGAGGGCCTGCGGCAGGCTGAGCGACTCGCCAAGACCGATCCCGATGCCGGCCGCGACCAGCGGGGACAGCAGCACCAGCGGTGCGGACGCGCCGACCGGCAGCACGCCGATCCCCCGGAACCACAGCGTGAACGAGATCAGCCCGCCCATGCCGCCGAGCCACAGATAGCCGCCGACGGCCCCGGCGTCGACGCCCGGCGGCGCCCCCTCGACGGCGAAGGCGAGCGGGAGCAGCAGCAGGCCGCCCGCCGTCAACTGCCAGCCGGCCAGGGCCATGGGACCGACCCCCGGCGGGCGGCCCCAGCGCTTGGTGAGCACCACCCCGCCCGCCATGCCGGCCGTGCCGCCGAGGCCGGCGAGCACGCCGACGGCGTCCAGCCGGGCCCCCGGCCCCAGCACCACCAGGCCGACGCCGACGACGCCGAGCACGCCCCAGGCCCACCGCCAGGCGCTCGGCCGGTCCCGGACGACCACGATGGCCAGCCCGGCGACCAGCAGCGGCTGGGCGGCGCTGAGCGTGGCGGCGACGCCACCCGGCAGCCGCTCGGCAGCCACGAACAGCAGCGGGAACAGGGCGCCGATGTTGAGCACGCCCAGCACGGCGGCCTTCCCCCACCAGTCCCCGCGGGGCAGCACCCGGGTGATCGCCAGCGCGAGCAGCCCGGCCGGCAGGGCGCGCATCAGCCCGGCGAACAGCGGGTGCCCGAGCGGCAGCAGCTCCGTGGTCACGGCGTAGGTGGTGCCCCAGGAGGCGGGGGCGAGCGCGGTCAGCGCGACCGTGGCGGCCCGCTGTGTGCTGGTGTTCATACGAGGAGTCTGGGCGCGGCGCACCATGCGTCCAAAGCATGGTTGCGATTGCAGCTATGAACGAGAACCATGGTGCCGTGGATCTCCAACAGCTGCGCTATGTCGTCGCCGTCGCCGAAACCCGCAACTTCACGCGCGCGGCGGAGCGCTGCGGCGTGGTGCAGTCGTCACTCAGCCACCGGATCGCCGGACTGGAACGGGAGCTCGAGGTCAGGCTGTTCGCCCGCTCCAGCCGCAGCACCGAGCTGACCGGCGCGGGCGAGGCGTTTCTCGCCGGGGCGCGGGAGTGCCTGGCCGCCGCCGACCGCGCGGTCGCCGACGCCGCCGCCGCGACCGGGGCGGTGCGCGGCCGGCTTGTCGTCGGCATGATCAGGACCACGGCCGCCATCGACGTACCCGAGCTGCTGCAGCGGTACCGCGCCCGGTACCCGGACGTCCGGGTCCGGCTGCGCGCGGGCAGCAGCGACGAACTGGCCGTGGCGGTCCGGGAAGGAGAGCTGGACATCGCCTTCCTCGGCCTGCCGGCGGACGCGCGGCCGTCCGGGGTGGAGGCCGTCGTCCTCGACCGCGACGAGCATCTGCTGGTGGTGGCGTCCGGGCACCGGCTGGCGGGCGCCGCCCGGGTGACGCTGCGCGAGATCGCCGGGGAGACGTTCGTGGACTTCCGGCAGGGGTCGCCCGGCCGGGCCCAGTCCGACCAGGCGTTCGCCGCCGCGGGCCTGGGCCGCGACGTCGCCTACGAGGCCGGCGTCGCCGAGCTGATCACCCAGCTCGTCGGGCGCGAGCTCGGCGTCGCGCTGCTGCCTGCGGCGTTCGTCCGGCCGCTGGTCGCCGAGGATCCGGGGCTGGCGCTGGTCCCGGTCGTCGACGGGCCGCGCCGCGACGAGCTCCTGGTGTGGAGCCGGTTCAATCCCACTCCGGCCACCCGGGCCCTGCTCGATGTCCTCGGAGTCCGCCACCAGACGTAGGACCCTTTCCCATGGACCTCCGCGGCGGCGTCGCGACGCGCGGCAAGGGGCAGCCCCGGCCCGGCGAGTTCCGGATCCGCCGGACGCGCCCTAACTCGTCAGCTCGATCAGCCGCTGGACCGTGCGCCAGTTCCGCCCCGTGGAGACGATGGCCGGACGCACCGCGTTCAGCGCCTCCGGCAGCTTGCTGCGCCCCATGCCCTGCGGAAAGTAGCAGTAGACGGCCCGGCCCACCGGGTGGAACTCGTCCGGCGCGAACCGCTCCGCTTCGACCCCGGCGAAGTGGCCGGGCGGCGGCTCCTCCTCCAGGAAGAGCACCAGCAGTTTGGCCGGGTCCAACTCGGCGGCGGGCAGCGGGCACGCCGCCGCCACCTGCCGCAGCTCCTCGGACGTACGGACCAGACAGCGCACCTCGAACCCGAAGTGCTCCGCTATGGCCTCCTCCAGCTTCGGCCCCGGGTCGGCCTCGGACGTGCGGAAGATCGCGTTACCGCTCTGGAGATAGGTCCGCACATCTGTCCAGCCGAGCTCCTCGATCAGCCCGCGAAGTTCGGCCATGGGCACCTTCTTGTGCCCGCCGACGTTGATTCCGCGCAGCAGCGCCGCATACGAGGTCATGCCCGCACTCTATGCGCCCCCTCTGACACGGCGCCCCCATGGCGTTCGACGTCCAGCCCGACCGCGTTCTTGGCCCGCTCCATGGACGCCTCCGAGGGGCCCGCGCCGGGGTTCTCGGTGGCGAGGTCCTGGTTCAGCCGCGCGAAGGGCCGCATCCGGCGCTCGTAGGCCGCCAGCGCGGAGGCGATATCCCCCCGGCCCGCGCCGAGTTCGTCCGCGAGCACATAGCCGCCGACCAGCGCCAGGCTGCTGCCCTGCCCGGACAGCGGCGAGGGGCAGCAGGCCGCGTCGCCGAGGAGCGTCACCCGGCCGCTGGTCCAGCGGTCCATCCGCACCTGCGCCATCGCGTCGAAGAGGAAGTCCGGCGCCCGGTGCATCGCCTCCAGCAGCCGGGGGATGTCGCCGCCGAGGTGCCCGAGCCGCTCGTGGACCAGCGCCCGGTGGCCGCCGGTGTCGCGGTGGTCGAGGTCGAGGGGCTCCTGGGCGGTGAAGCCGAGGGTGACGCGCAGCTCGGTGTTGCCCCGGACCGGATAGACGCAGCTGCCCGTGCCCTCGTGCTGGGTCCACACCTGCCAGTCCTCCAGCCCGAGGAAGTTGTGCGTGGTCAACTTGACCCGGCCCTGAAGGGACCGGGCTTGGAGGTAGTGCCCAACTGGCTGCTGGGTAGGCTCCTCCGTCCAGACACCCCTATGGGGTGGCAGGGACGCGTGACTCACGCCCCGCAGCCCACACGTTCTCGCCCCTGCGGGCGAGGACGCGGGAAGCGTTCCGGTCGGCGTGCGCAACGACGCCGCACGACCGGCATACGAACTTGGCCTGGCTGATGCGGTTGAGCCGGTCGACGTGTCCGCATTCCGCGCACTCCCGGGAGGAGTAGGCGGGGTTGACGAACACGAGCGGGACACCGACCCGCCGCGCCTTGTAGACGATGAAGTCTCCGAGCTGGGCGAAG
>NZ_JAAKZZ010000809.1 GCF_011045075.1 Streptomyces boncukensis | reverse complement strand
TGTACGCCCCAGGCGTGCCGCAGACGTTCAGCCGAGGCGGCGACGTCGGCGGGCTCCTGTCCCGGAGCGAGACGGAGCCGGACCCGCATCCCGGTCGAGGTGGGCCGCAGCAGACCACGCCGAGGCGCTGGAGCGGGCGCGGGCCCGCACCCTGGCGCTGACCGCGTGCCTGGACGCGGCCGAGCTGGCCGCCCAGCACTCGCCGCTGATGTCGCCGCTGATGTGGGACATGGCCCATATCGCCAACCAGGAGGACATCTGGCTGCTGCGGCAGGCCGGCGGCCGCCCGGCGCTGCGCGGCGAGCTCGACCCGCTGTACGACGCGTTCCGGCACCCGCGCGCGGACCGCCCGCAGCTTCCGCTGCTGGACCCGGACGCCGCCCGCGGCTATCTCGCGCAGGTGCGCGCCCAGGCCCTGGAGGTGCTCGCCACCGCGCCGGCCGGTGGCGACCCGCTGTTCGAGGGCGGCTTCGTGTTCGGCATGGTCGCCCAGCACGAGCAGCAGCACGACGAGACGATGCTGGCCACCCACCAGCTGCGGCGCGGCCCGGCCGTGCTGGACGCGCCGCCCCCGTCGCCGCCGGGCGGGCGCGACGTGCCATCCGCCGTGGACGGGATGAACGGGGTGGACGGGGCGGACGGGGTCCTGGTCCCGGCGGGCCCGTTCACCATGGGCACCTCGGCCGACCCCTGGGCGCTGGACAACGAGCGCCCCGCGCACACCGTGGACGTCCCGGCGTTCTGGCTGGACCCGGTGCCGGTGAGCAACGCCGCCTACCAGGAGTTCATCGCCGACGGCGGCTACGCCGAGCCGCGCTGGTGGACGGCGGCGGGCTGGGAGCACCGGCGGCGGGCCGGGCTGGAGGCGCCGCAGTTCTGGCACCGGGACGGCGGGCGGTGGCTGCGCCGCCGGTTCGGCGTCACCGAGGAGGTGCCGCCCGAGGAGCCGGTGCTGCACGTGTGCTGGTACGAGGCGGACGCGTACGCGCGCTGGGCGGGGCGGCGGCTGCCGAGCGAGGCCGAGTGGGAGAAGGCGGCCCGCCACGACCCGGCGACCGGCCGGACGCTGCGCAACCCGTGGGGCGCGGCCGACGCCGGGCCGCACGAGGCGAATCTGGGCCAGCGGCATCTGCGGCCCGCGCCCGTCGGGTCGTATCCGGCGGGCAGCGCGCCGTGCGGCGCCCGGCAGCTGCTGGGCGACGTGTGGGAGTGGACGGCGTCCGACTTCACCGGCTACCCGGGGTTCCGCGCGTTTCCCTACCGGGAGTACAGCGAGGTGTTCTTCGGTCCGGGCCACAAGGTGCTGCGCGGCGGGTCGTTCGGCTCCGACGAGGTCGCCTGCCGGGCCACCTTCCGCAACTGGGACCTCCCGGTGCGCCGGCAGATCTTCGCCGGGTTCCGCACCGCCCGCGACGCGCGTCCTGCGGAGGCCGTCTGATGTGCCGTCATCTGGCCCGCCTGGGCCCGGACCAGTCGCTCACCGCGCTGCTGCTGGACCCGCCGCACGGCCTGTACCGGCAGTCCTGGGCGCCGCGCAGGCAGCGGCACGGCACGGTCAACGCCGACGGCTTCGGCCTCGGCTGGTACCCGCCCGGCGACGGCGCGGAGCCGGCCCGCTACCGGCGCGCGACGCCCATCTGGGCCGACCCCAACCTGCCCGACCTGGCCCGCTCGCTGCGCTCCGGCGCGGTGCTGGCGGCGGTGCGCGACGCGACGCCCGGCACCAGCCAGGACGAGGCGGCCTGCGCTCCGTACCGCGCCGGGCGCTGGCTGTTCAGCCATAACGGGGCGATCGCCGGCTGGGAGGATCTGCCCGGCGAGCTGCCCGCCGAGCAGGGCGCGGCCCGCGATCCGGCCCGGCTGCTGCGGCTGGAGGCGCGCTGCGACTCCGCGCTGCTGTGGTCCCTCGTCCACGCGCGGCTGGCCGCCGGGGAGCCGCCAGGCGCCGCGCTGGAGTCGGTGGTGCGGGCCGTCGCCGCCGTACGGCCCGAGGCGCGGCTCAACCTGCTGCTGACCGACGGCCGCACGCTCGCCGCCACCCGCTGGGGCGACACTCTCGCCTACCGCGCCGCGGGCTCCGAGGCCGTCGTCGCCTCCGAGCCCCTCGACGACGGCTCCGCCTGGCAGGACGTGCCGGAGGGCTCCCTCCTGCTGGCCACCCGCGACACCGGCGTCGAGACCGTCCCCCTGTCCCCGGCCACGCCCCCCGCAC
>NZ_JAAKZZ010000808.1 GCF_011045075.1 Streptomyces boncukensis | reverse complement strand
CCCGCGGCCGGTCTGACAGTGGTCACGGCCGAGCTGATCCAGATCTACGGCTGGCGCACCACCTGCGCGATCACCGTGCTCGCCGGGCTCGCCCAGCTCGGCCTCGGCTTCCTGCGGGTGGCCCGCTGGGCGCTCGTGGTGAGCCCGGCGATCGTGCACGGCATGCTCGCCGGGATCGGCACCTCCATCGCGCTGGCGCAGCTGCACGTCGTGCTGGGCGGCAGCCCGGAGAGCTCGGCGGTGTCCAATGCCGCGGCGCTCCCCGGCCGGCTGGCCGCGCTGCACCCCGCCGCGCTCGCAGTCAGCGCGCTGACGATCGCGCTCCTCCTCGGCTGGCCCTGGCTGCGCCGCCACGGGGGACGGATCGGCAGGACGGTCGGCGCGGTCCCGGCCGCGCTGGCGGCGGTGGCCGCGGCCACCGCCGTGGCCACCCTGGCGGACCTCCGGCTGCCCCGGGTGGACCTCCCGTCGTGGCGTTCGCACGCGCTGCCGGAGCTGCCCGAAGGGCCGGTGCTGGGGCTGCTCTCCGCGGTGCTCACCATCACTCTCGTCGCGAGCGTGGAGTCGCTGCTGTCCGCGGTCGCCATCGACAAGCTGGCCTCCAGGCGCACCGGTGAGGACCGGGTGCCCCGCGCCGACCTCGACCGCGAGCTGCGCGGCCAGGGCAAGTCCAACATCGTCTCCGGTGCGCTGGGCGGGCTCCCGGTCACCGGCGTGGCGGTGCGCAGCACGGCGAACGTGAACGCGGGAGCGGTCAGCGGCAACTCCGCGATGCTGCACGGCTGCTGGGTGCTGCTGGCCGCCGGACTGCTCGTCGGGATGCTGGAGCTGATCCCGCTGGCGGCGCTGGCGGCGCTCGTGATGGTCGTCGGCGTGCAGATGGTCAACCTGACCCACATCCGGACCGTGACCCGGCACCGCGAGGTGCTCGTGTACGGGGCGACGGCGCTGTCCGTCGTGCTGCTGGGCGTCCTGGAGGGCGTGGGAATCGGCGTCGCGGTGGCGGTGGCCCTGGCGATGCAGCGGCTGGCGCGGACGCGCATCACGGTCGAGAAGGAGGACCGCCCCCGCAACCCGGTGCACCGTGTGCGGGTGCGCGGACAGCTGACGTTCCTGGCGGTCCCCCGGCTGAGCCGGGCGCTGGGACAGGTACCGGAAGGAGAGAAGGCGGTGGTGGAGCTGGACGGCACCTTCATGGATCACGCCGCGTACGAGACACTGGAGGACTGGCGGAGCGCACACGCCGCGCAGGGCGGCAGCGTGGAGGTCACCGGTCGCGCGGGGCAGCACATCGCGGAGCCAGCGACCGGCCACACCTGCACCCCGTGGACACCCTGGCGCAACCACCAGTGCACGCGCCCCCATGGGGAGCAGGCGCACTACACCCCGCGGCGCGGCCAGCTGCTCGGCGGCGTACGCAACTTCCAGCGGATCACCGCCCCCCTCGTGCGGGACGAGCTGGCCCGGCTGGCCGAGGAGGGACAGCGGCCCTCCCAGCTCTTCCTCACCTGTGCGGACTCCCGCCTGGTCACCAGCATGATCACATCAAGCGGCCCCGGCGACCTCTTCACCGTCCGCAACGTCGGCAACCTGATTCCGCCGCCCGGCGAGGAGTCGGGGGACGAGTCCGTCGCCGCGGCCATCGAGTACGCGGTGGACGTGCTGCGGGTCGAGTCCATCACCGTCTGCGGCCACTCCGGCTGCGGGGCCATGCAGGCGCTGCACGGCAGTGCCGCAGCCGGCGGCGTCGACGGCTCACCGCTCGGACGGTGGCTGCGCCACGCACGGCCGAGCCTGGAGCGCCTGGCCGTACGGGACGGCGCGGGCCCCCGGTTCGCGGACCGGGAGGCGGCGGACAAGACGGAGCTGCTCTGCCTGGCCAACGTGGTGCAGCAGTTGGAGCATCTGGCGGCCCACGAGTGCGTGGCGCGCAGGGTCCGGGAGGGCGCACTGGAGCTGCACGGCATGTACTTCCACGTCGGCGAGGCCCAGGCGTACGTCATGGACCTCGACGGAACGAGCGTGCGACGCCCGGTCTTCGCCGCTGTACGCCCCGACGCCCTCGCCCATCAGGACGCCCGCTAGAACGCCCGACAGGACGCCCGACAGGGCACCCGCCGGGACGCCCGCCGGGACGCCCCGGACGAAGCGCGCCCCCGGACGCCCGCTGGGGCGCGTACGAGGGACGCGTACGGCAGGCCCGTACGCGTCCCTCCCC
>NZ_JAAKZZ010000807.1 GCF_011045075.1 Streptomyces boncukensis | reverse complement strand
CCGCCCCGCTGCCCGGCCTCCTCCAGCGCCGCCAGCCCGGCCCGCAGCGAGGTGCCCATGCCCGCGGGCCACCCCGGGTTGTCGACCAGGACGGCGCCGGGGAGCCGGGCCCGCTCCCATACCTCCTCCGCCGCCGCGCCCAGCACCACATACACCGGGGCGCAGCCCCCCTCGCGCAGTACCCGTACCGCGTGCTCCACCAGCGGCCTGCCCCGGTACGGAAGCAGCGCCTTGGGGCGCCCGCCGAGCCGCCGGCCGCCCCCGGCGGCCAGTAGAAGTCCGGCGATGCCGCTTTCGGTCTGGACCTTCTCCGTCATACCTTCTGGATAGCAGGAAATCCGCCGCGGATTTCGCCCCACGTGTGGCGCGCTGCACGGAGAGTGGCGTTTACTGTCCGAACCCTGAAGAGCCTGACCAACTCACGGGGACGAGTGGGCACTTGTGGGGAGTGCCGGAGAGCGGCCCGTGTGGGGGAGAGCGTGCAGAGCGAGACGGTGGGGAATGGGGCGGCAGCGACGGCGCCCCGCGGCGGCGGGGGCGTTCCGTACGGCCCGCGCGAGCAGGCGCTGCGCCGGGCGGTCGTCCGGCTGCGCCGTGAGCTGGACACACATCCGGCCGAGTTACGCGACCGCCGGGTCGCGGAGCGCGAACTGGAGGCGCTGGGCGAGGCGGTCGACTCCGGCGGCCTGGACGTCGAGACCCTCCGGTGCGCCCTCCTCCGGCTGACCGCCGCGCTCGGCTCGGTCAGCGCGCTGTCCCTGGCCCTGGCCGAGGTCCGCGCCGCCATCGCCCTGTTCGGCGTCACACCACGCTGAGCGGGCGCTTTCTGGACATGCCCCGGCAGGGGCGCGGAACGCCTCAGGCCGGGCCGTTGCTCGCAAGGACCCCCGAGAGCTCGCGCGCGACCTCCCGCAGCACCGGCACGAACTTGTCCGTCGCCGCGTCCGTCACCCGCCCCGCCGGGCCGGAGATGGACAGCGCGGCGGCCGTCGGCGCGTCGGGGACGGCGACGGCGATGCACCGGACGCCGACCTCCTGCTCGTTGTCGTCCGTCGCATACCCCCGCTCGCGGACCGTCGCCAGCGCCTCCAGGAAGCCCTCGGGCGTCGTGATCGTCTTCTCGGTCGCCGCGGGCATCCCCGTACGGGTGAGGAGGGCGCGCACCTCCTCGTCCGGGGTGGCGGCGAGCAGCGCCTTGCCGACGCCGGTGGAGTGCGGCAGCACCCGGCGGCCGACCTCGGTGAACATCCGCATCGAGTGCCGGGAGGGCACCTGCGCGACGTAGACCACCTCGTCGCCGTCGAGCAGGGCCATGTTCGCCGTCTCGCCGGTCTCCTCCACCAGCCGCGCCAGATACGGGCGGGCCCAGCTGCCCAGCAGCCGGGAGGCGCTCTCGCCGAGGCGGATCAGCCGGGGACCCAGCGCGTACCGCCGGTTGGGCTGCTGGCGGACGTAGCCGCAGGAGACCAGGGTGCGCATCAGCCGGTGGATCGTGGGCAGCGGCAGTCCGCTGGTGCCCGACAGCTCGCTCAGTCCGACCTCGCCCCCGGCGTCTGCCATGCGCTCCAGGAGGTCGAAGGCCCTGGCCAGGGACTGGACGCCGGCGGAGCCCTGAGCGGGGCCCGCGGCGGGGGCCGTGGTCTTCTGTTCTGCGGACGGCGGCACGTCGCGTTCCTCTCGTTTACCGGAGTTGGCCCCGGAGACGGTCCCGGAGTCGGAGGCTGCCCGGCGGTTGTCCGCATGCTATCCGCTCCGGGCGTGTGACCGGCGGGGATCTCCCGCAGCGTTCTGGATACCGGAAGCGTAGTTCCATCCTGTGGACTTATCCAGGGTGCCGGGTCTTGACGGCCCCGGTCCGCACGGCGAGGATCTTTTCAACTTTCTGTTGAAGGAGGTCGGTGTGAGCGGATCCCCGTCCGGCGTCGTCCGCGTCCTGCGCTCCCGGCGCGCCGTCACAGCCGACGGCGTACGCCCGGCCGCCGTGACCGTCACCGCCGAGGGCACCGTCGCGGACGTGCTGCCGCACACCGCGCCCGTGCCGCCCGGCGCCGAGCTGGTGGACGTGGGCGACGACGCGCTGCTGCCCGGCCTGGTCGACACCCACGTCCATGTGAACGACCCGGGCCGCACCGAGTGGGAGGGCTTCTGGACCGCCACCCGCGCCGCGGCGGCGGGCGGCATCACCACCCTGCTCGACATGCCGCTCAACTCCCTCCCGCCCACCACC
>NZ_JAAKZZ010000806.1 GCF_011045075.1 Streptomyces boncukensis | reverse complement strand
ATCCCGCCCTCCCCGCTGTCCGGTTCCGTATGACTCCAGTCAACGGGCGGGGCGGCCCGGGCCCCATGGCACAGGCGCTCAGCGGCATACGCGCGGATCTCACCGCCCGGGTCCGGGGCGGGTCCGGGCCGGGCCCGGGGTCAGTCCAGGCTGCGCAGCACGCGGGCCGGGTTGCCGACGGCGAGCACCCCGGCGGGCAGATCGCGGGTGACGACGGAGCCGGCGCCGACCACGGTGTCGTCCCCGATGGTCACCCCGGGGCAGACGATGACGCCGCCGCCCAGCCAGACGTTCTCGCCGATGGTGACGGGCTCGCCCTTCTCCCACCCCTCCCGGCGTCGCGCGCGGTCCAGCTCGTGGGTGGGGGTGAGGAGCTGCACGTTCGGGCCGATCTGGGTGGCGGCGCCGACGGTGATGGGCGCGGAGTCCAGGAAGACGGCGTTGAAGTTGACGAAGACGTCGTCGCCGAGGGTGATGTACGAGCCGAAGTCGCAGTGGAACGGGGGCCGGACGCGCACGCCCTCGCCGAGCGAGCCGATGAGCTCCGCCAGCACCTTGTTCCGTTCGGCGGGCGGGCTCGCGCCCAGCGCGTTGTACCGGTCGCACAGTTCGGCCCGGCGGAGCGTCTCCGCGCGCAGCTCCTCGTCGTCCGGGATGTACCACTCCCCCGCCAGCATGCGCTCCTTGTTCACACCCACGGACAGCCCCTCCGGTCCCGCTCGACGCCGCTCAGGAACGATCTCCGCAGAGCGTACTTCCCCGGCTTCCCCGGCCGGGGTCAGTAGCTCAGCCAGGTGCCGCGCAGGCTCTGCCGCCCCACGCCGGGGCGGGTGTAGTCGCACACGCCAGCGGCGAAGGTCCTGCGCAGCCTGCGCCACTCCGGCTCGCTCCACCGTACGTCCCCGTAGGCGTCCCGCCGCACCGGCCGCTTGCGGCACTTGATCACGTCGGAGGCGATGTCCTCGCCCGCGACCTCGCGCGGGAAGGAGTGCGAGGGGTAGAGCTTCTCGCAGCGGCTGTCCGGGGCGCGGTTCAGCTTCTGGGCGAGGAAGACGGGCCTGCGGCCCCGGGTGTTGCAGCCCTCCCGGAGCCCGTCCGGCTTCGCCCGGACGATCTTCTCGATGCGGGGCGCGTGCGAGGTGTCCGCGGCCAGCGCGGTCAGCCAGCGGTCCATCATCGTCAGCGAGCGGCGCAGCAGCGGGCTCTTGAGGCTGAAGGGGCCGTAGCGCGAGTCCTCCAGGACGCTGACCATGTTCGCGGAGGTGCCGTTGGCCTTCTCCAGCCGCTTGCGCATGGAGAGCGAGTGGTAGCGCAGATGGGTGTCGCCCCCGGGGCTGTCGTCCGTGTACGCGCGGTACTCGATGATCGGGGCGTCCGCGAGGCCGCCGCCCCCGCTGGTGAGGCGCCCGGTGCGATAGGCGGTCCGCACGGCTTTCAGGTCGGCCTCGGTGCGGCGTGCGATGTGCCGGGCGTCCTGGTCGAAGCCGCCGATCCGCACGTTGAGGTCGAGGAACTGCTTCTTGCTGATGGTGCCGTCGCGCAGCGCGCCGAGGCCGTACTGGATGCCGGTGTTGTCCAGGGGCCTGCGCGCGAATCCGGTCTCCGGGTCGGTGCCGTAGACGTTCCTGGCGTGGTCGTAGAGGTCGCAGCGGGCGCCGCGCGGAGCGGTCCGGGGGTGGTAGCGCAGCTTCTCGGGGAGCACCCCGCAGTCGCCGCGCGGGTCGATGCGGACGGCGTCGCGCCGGGTGCCGGTGGCGACGGCGTACGAGGCGAAGCCGGTGACGGCGCGCTTCTGCTCCTCGGTCCAGCCCGCGCCGTGCCTGGCGAAGTAGTCGGTGAGCAGCTTGGTGTCGGTGACGCGCTGGGTCATGGCGAAGCCGACGTCCGGGAAGGAGCAGGCGGGGACGATGCCGTCGAGGATCCCGGGGTAGTTGTCCACGATCTGGTACGCCTGGTACGAGCCGCCGGAGCAGCCGAGGCCGATGGTGTGGACGGCCGGTCCGTACGCCTCGGTGAAGCGCTCCTTGACCATCGAGGCGGTCTCGGCGGCGGTCAGGTCGGAGCAGTTCTGTCCGAAGACGTTGAGCGTGGAGGACATCAGCGCGTAGCCGCGGCCGAGCAGGTACGGCGAGGTGACGCCGCCGGTCGCGGTCCCCTGCCGGTACCAGCCGCCGACGCAGCCGCCGCCGAGGGTGAAGACCGCGCGTCCGTTCCAGCCGCCGGGGCGGGTGAGGGGGGTGG
>NZ_JAAKZZ010000805.1 GCF_011045075.1 Streptomyces boncukensis | reverse complement strand
GGGGGTGACGGGGACGTTGTTGGCGTCGGGGCTGTTCCGGGTGATTGCGGAGGTGCGGCCGGAGGCGTTTCGGGGGTTGCGGGAGATTTGGACGGGTGGGGACGCGATGTCCCCGGCGGCGGTACGCGAGACCTGGCGCGCCTGCCCGGACGTGGAGATCGTGAACGCGTACGGGCCCACGGAGACCACCGTGGTCGCCGCCTGCGAGCCGGTCACCCGGGCCGACGCGGACGCCGAGTCGGTGCCGATCGGGCGGCCGATGGACGACACGCGTGCCTATGTGCTGGACGGCGCGCTGCGGCCGGTGCCGCCGGGGGTTGCGGGTGAGCTGTATCTGGCCGGGACGGGCCTGGCCCGTGGCTACCTGGGCCGCTCGGGACTGAGCGCGGAGCGTTTCGTGGCGTGTCCGTTCGGGGCTCCGGGTGAGCGGATGTACCGGACGGGGGATGTGGTGGCCTGGGGTGCGGACGGGCGGCTGGACTTCCGGGGCCGGGCCGACAGCCAGGTCAAGATCCGCGGCTTCCGCATCGAACCCGGCGAGATCGAGACCGCGCTCGCGGACCACCCCGGCGTCGCACACGCCGTCGTCACCTTCAGCGAGGACCGGACCGGCGAGCGGCACCTGGTGGGCTATGTGGTGCCGCACCTGGACGGCACGGACCACTCCGGCGACGCCTCCCGGCAGGTCGGCCAGTGGGAGGAGATCTACGACCAGGTCTACTCGGCAGCGAACACGGTGTGGGGCGAGGACTTCACCGGCTGGGACTCCAGCTACACCGGGCGTCCGGTCCCGCTGCGCGAGATGCGGGAGTGGCGCGACGCCGCCGTGGAGCAGATCGCCTGCTGGGGGCCGCGCCGGGTCCTGGAACTCGGCGTCGGCTCCGGCCTGCTGATGGCGCACCTGCTGGCGGACGTCGAGGAGTACTGGGCGACGGATCTGTCCTCGCAGGTCGTCAAGCGGCTCGGGCAGGAGGTCGAGCAGGCGGGACACGCGGACAAGGTCACCCTGCGGCACCAGATGGCGGACGACGTCACCGGGCTGCCGCACGGGCACTTCGACACCGTGGTCCTGAACTCGGTGGTGCAGTACTTCCCCGACGACGCCTACCTGGACCGGGTACTGGCCCAGGCGTTCGAACTCCTCGCGCCGGGCGGACGCGTCGTCGTCGGCGACGTGCGCAACGCGGCCACCCTGCGGCTGTTCCGCGCCGGGGTGCAGCGGGCACAGCACCCGGACGCGGCACCGTCGGTGGCGCGCGCCGCGGTGGCCCGCGCGATGCTCATGGAGCCGGAACTGGTCCTGGACCCCGACTGGTTCACGCACTGGGGCCGGCGGCACGGCGCCGCCGGAGTCGACATCCGGCTGAAGCCGGGCCGCGCCCACAACGAACTGACCCGCCACCGCTACGAGGTCACCCTCCACAAGGGCCCCGTCCAGTCGATGGCCGCCGACGAGACACCGGTCCTGCGCTGGGGCCGCCAGATCGGCGACCTCACCGCCCTCCGCGAGCGCTGCCGAGCCCACGGAGACGCCCCGCTGCGGGTGGCGGGCATCCCCAACGCCCGGCTCAGCGGGGAGGTCGAGGCGTCCGCCGCGATGTCCGTATCCCCCGCGCCCGCCACGACGGACGCCGCCCTGGACCCGCAGGACCTGCGCGACTGGGCGGCCGAGCATGGCTACGGCGTTCTCCTGACGTGGTCGTCCACGGCCTCCGAGCGCTTCGACGCGATCGTCTTCCCGGACGGGCGGCAGACGGACGGGCGGCCGGTGTCCGGCGGGTACACCGACTCCGGCCGGGCCGACCGGACGCTGGCCAGCGACCCCGCGGCGGCGGGCCGGATCGGCGCGCTGGTGGGTTCGCTGCGCGGGTATCTCGCCGAGCGGCTGCCCGAGCACCTGGTGCCCGCCTCCGTGGTGGCCGTCGCCGAGGTGCCGTTGAACGCGAGCGGCAAGCTGGATCGGCGGGCGTTGCCGGCGCCGGATTTTGCGGCGGTGGCGACGGGTCGGGCGGCGCGGACTCCGCAGGAGGAGTTGCTGTGTGGTCTGTTCGCGGAGGTTCTGGGGCTGGACCGGGTGGGGATTGATGACAGTTTCTTCGATCTGGGTGGTCACTCCCTGCTGGCGACGCGGTTGGTGAGCCGGGTGCGGGCGGTGCTCGGTGTGGAGCTGCCGATCCGGGTGGTCTTCAGTGCTCCGACCGTGGTGGAGCTGGCGGGCCATCTGGGGCAGGGGCAGGGGCAGGGTC
>NZ_JAAKZZ010000804.1 GCF_011045075.1 Streptomyces boncukensis | reverse complement strand
GTACCGGGGGCCGCCCCGGGCCCGGACGCGGACGTGGCGCCGGGCGCCCGCAGCGGCGCGGGTACCGCGCCAGGGGCGGGCACGGAGCCGGTCGGGTCCGCCGGTCCCGGCGGGCCGGGCGGAGCCGGAGAACCGGACGCCACGCCGGAGTCGACCCCGGTGCCGGTCCCGGTCCCGACCCCGGTGCCGGTACCCGGACCGGACGCGGGTGCCGGCGGGGTCTCCGGGGCAGGCGTGGCCTCCGGGACAGATGCGGACTCGGGCGTACCCGGCCCGTTCGTGTGTGCGGTCGTGCCGCCGTGCCATACGTCGGGTCCCTGACCGGCCCCCTGAGTCATCGACCCCTCCACCTTCGCGCCGCAGCCGTCCACCGTAGACCTCCTCCCTCGCCTCGGGCCGGGCGGCCCGCGAGCAGCGGCAGCGCGCTGGTCGTACGGCGGGGGCGTCCCGCTGGTCGGGAGCCGGTCCCCGGTGTCGTCCGCCCATCATAGGAACGCTGGTCGCGGCTTGTGACGCACCTGGGGTCCCGCATGTGGCGAGGTGAGCCGACGGGGTGTGAATTCCTCCTGAATTCTCCGGGGTCGTACCCCGTACGTTTCCCGTGGTCGACCGGATGGTCCGGGGATGTGGTCCGTGGATGGTCAGTCGGACGCGGGGGCGCGCGGCGCGCTCACGGTGGTGCGGGTGCCGCGGCGCTGCGACGAGGTCCGTACGATCAGGTCGGTCGGCATCACCTGCTGGACCGGGCGGGTGGGGCCGATGCCCTCGATGGTGTCGATGAGGAGCTGGATCACGGTGTTGCCGATCCGGCCGGGCTTGAGGGAGAGCGTGGTGATGGGCGGTTCGGTGGTGGCGTACACGGTCGACTCGCTGCAGCACACCAGCAGCAGGTCCTCGGGGACGCGCAGCCCGTACCGCCGCGCGGCGGCCAGCAGGTCGGTGCCGTTGGGGTCGAACAGGCCGTACACCGCGTCCGGGCGGTCCGGTCTGGCGAGCAGCCGGTCCGCGGCGATGGCCCCCGCGCAGGGGTCGTGCGCCGGATACGTCTCGTACACCGGGTCCTGGCCGACGCGCTCGCACCACTCCAGATAGGCGGTGGTGGACAGCCGGGTGTAGGTGTCGGTGCTGGTGCCCGTGAGCAGCCCGATACGGCGGGCCCCGGACTCCGCGAGGTGGTCGAGGAGCCCGGTGACGGCCTCCTCGTGGTCGTTGTCCACCCAGGCCGTGACCGGGAGGGAGCCGCTGGGGCGGCCGTCCGAGACGACCGGCAGCCCGGAGCGGACCAGCTCGCTGACGACCGGGTCCTGGTCGGAGGGGTCGATGACGACGGTGCCGTCCAGGGCGACGTTGGACCAGACGTCGAAGGGGCTGTGCCGGGCGGGTGCGGGCAGGATCACCAGGGCGTAGCCGCGGGCGAGGGCCGCCGAGGTGGCGGCGCGCGCCATCTCGGCGAAGTAGGCGAACTCCGTGAAGGTGAACGGTTCTTCGCCGTACGTGGTGACCGTGAGGCCGATGAGTCCTGATTTGCCGGTGCGGAGCGTGCGCGCCGCGGCCGACGGGCGGTATCCCAGCCGCTCCGCCACCTCGCGCACATGCCGCCGGGTGGCGTCCGGCAGCCTCCCCTTGCCGTTGAGCGCGTCGGAGACAGTTGTGATGGAGACACCGGCCGCGGCGGCGACATCCCTGATCCCGGCCCGCCCGTTCAGCCGGGAGCCGCCACGGGGCGGGCGGGCGGACTTCCGGCTCACCTGATGCTTCTCTGCTGCTGTCATGGCGACCCGATCGTAGGCCCGCAGACCCCTGGGCGAGGGGGCCTCACCACAAGATGGGGAAGGCACGATTCTGCATGAGCGACACCCGGCGGCGACCTTGGAATGTCGGGTCGCGACCGCGGTGGCCTGCGGAGTCGGCACAGGTGACAGCGGTTGCTTACGGGGTATCCACGAGGTCGCGAAGACGTCACAACTCACCTTCACGGGCGATGCGCGCCACCGCGCCCGCCACCAGCGCGAGGGCGTACGGCGCGGGATCCCCTCCCGGCCCGTACGCCGGGCGGGGGAATCCTCTTATGGTGAGCGGTATTCGGTGAGCGGCATCCGCCGACGGGCGGTGCCGGTCCCGGCCGGGCCGGGCGAGGAGCGAGGAGGACGAGCGGTGACTGAGCAGGGCGAGCACGGCGAGCACGGCGCGCAGGGCGCGCAGGGCGGGCAGGACGAGCACGGCGGCCAGGCCGGCCACGGCGGGCG
>NZ_JAAKZZ010000803.1 GCF_011045075.1 Streptomyces boncukensis | reverse complement strand
GTCCTGCGGGGCAGGCCCGCCCCGCCCAGCGGCGGCCCTGCCCCGCAGGACGGGGACGCGCCTCAGAGCGATGCCTTGATGCGACGTGGCGCGTCCAGTACCCGGCTCACCCACTCCACGGGTGCCGGGGGCTGGGCCGAGGTGCCCTGTGTGAGGTTCAGTGCGTAGTAGACCTGCTCGACGGACGGCGGGCCCACGGCGAGCATGCGCAGTGCGGCCTGCCGGGAGGTCGCCTGTCCCGTCTCCACCAGGTAGGCGGCCGTCATCGAGCCCGTACGCCCGACACCGGCGCCGCAGTGCACGAAGACCGGACCGTCGGCGGTGCGCATGGCGCGGATGAACGCGGCGGTCTGGCTCTCGGTCGGCGTCTGCCCGTCCCGGATGGGGATACGGACCGACCGCAGGCCCGCCTCCTCGGGCGCGGTGAGCTGGTGGGTGCTGAGGTCCTCGGCTCGCAGGTCCACCACGGTGGTGACGCCCCGCTCGGCCAGCTCCCGGTATCCGGCGGGACGCGGTGCCGAACCGCGCCACAGCCCGCCGTCGACCTGCTGGAAGTGCTTGATGCCCGCGACCGTCTCGCCGCCCGAGCGGCCGTCGTGCCGCGCCCAGGCGGACAGGCCGAGCATGCCGAGCGCGCTGGCGCTCCACAGGACGGCGTAGCCGAGTGCGCAGAAGCCGAGGATCTTCAGGGGTTTACGGGCGCGGTGGGGGACGGACAGCGAGCGGATAGCGGAAAGCATCGAGGAGTGCCTCTCCGGTCGACAGCACGGACCAGGACGGACTACCGGTCGGGCCGGGAAATCCGATGGGACGTCGGGCAGGAGGGTGGGGCGGGGACGGGACAGCCGGCGGAAGCGGCGCGGGCCGACCGCGCTCGGGGACCGCGTGGGGACGACGCCGTCAGCCTAAGCGGGGCCTCGGCCGCACACTGGCATCGCGGCGGAATGCGGCGGATTTACGACGGATGCGTGCCCACGCCGTGGACGGGCACGACCTGCGCCCACTTTGTCATCATCTAGGCCACTGAGGGCCGTCTTGTGCCCTGGCTCACGCTGTAGCGTCCGTCACGTACCGCCCCGCACCCCCGCCGCCTCCCGGGCGGCGCGGCACGCGCCGGTCCGCCGGTCCCTCAGGACCTGTCGGCGTCTCCCTGGCCCAGGACCTCGGCCGACGCCCGGTCCTGCCGTGCGTCCGCCAGACAGCCGCGCAGCCGCATCTGATCGTGCGGGGACAGCCCCGGCCGTACGACGCCCGCGTAGACGTTCTCGCTCAAACGGCTGAGCGGCGCTTTCTCCAGCCGGACGGACGTCGCCGTCCGGCACTGCTCCCACAGGCCGGCCGCCGCCAGCTCCACCGCGTGCCCGCTCGCGTCACCGCGCTTGACCGTGACACGGAAGACCACCGTCGTGGCGGCCGCGTCCGGGCGGTCCTGCGGGCGGGTCTGCGTCGCGTCGGCCAGCCGGTCGATACCGAAGGCCGACAGCAGCGCGACGAGTACCGCGGCCAGCAGTCCGACCAGCAGTCGCGCGCGCCGCCGCGGGGCGACGGCCGGACGGTTCTCCAGGCTCGTGCCGGACAGGCCGCCGGGCGCGTCCGGGCCGGAAGACGGGGGCGGGGCGGTCAGGTGGACCAGTCGCCCCGCCAGACGGCGCTCCGCCCCGCCGCTGGTCATCTGGGCGATCTTCTGCACGATCCAGGCGACTCCCGACAGCGCGGCCCCGGCGACCACGAGGACGGGGATGAACACGTAGGTGCGGTCGGCGAGGTCCGTGCGTCCGCGCCGCACCGTCGCATCGAGCCAGGCGAACGGCGGGCGCTGCGGGTTCGCCACGCCGGTCCCGTGCAGATGGCGGCGTACGTCGTCCAGGCGGCTGTCCGAGTCCTGCAGGCGGCGCTCCAGCCGGTCCAGCCGCAGCAGCATCAGCATGCCGATGAGGAACCCCTCGATGGCCAGCAGCAGCATTCCGGAGATCAGCGCACGCTGCCACTCCCACCGGTAGAGGTACACCACCAGATACGCGGCCGCTCCCAGCCCCACCAGGGAGGCTATGAGCGTACTGAGGTACTTCATGACACAGACACCGTTCCGGCCGTTCCCGTGGTCTTGTCAGACGTCTCGCCAGCGGTTCGCTTCTGGGCACCGTCCGGTCGCGGCGTGCCGTTCGACTGCTGCGGGGTACGACGCCGTGGCGTACCGTTCGCACGCCGGACGTCGCCGTCCCGCACGCCGGTGCCCTCCTCGCCGTCCCCACCGC
>NZ_JAAKZZ010000802.1 GCF_011045075.1 Streptomyces boncukensis | reverse complement strand
GGTTCTACCTGCCGCTGGTCATGGAGGCGGGGGCCGTGCTGGATGTCGGGTGCGGGACCGGTTCGCTGCTGCACCGTGCGCGGGAGCGGGGGCACCGGGGGCGGTTGGCCGGGCTGGATCCGGATCCGGCGGCCCTGGAGCGCGCCCGGCGGCGGACGGATGTGGAGTGGGTGCAAGGGGCGGCGGTCGATGCCGGGCCCTCGGGTGCGTTCGAGCTGGTGACCATGACCGGGCACGCGTTCCAGGACCTGGTGACCGATGACGAGGTGCGGGCCTCGCTCGCGGCGATTCACGGGGCGCTGTGTGCGGGTGGCCGGTTCGCGTTCGAGACGCGGCATCCGCAGGCGCGCGCCTGGGAGCGGTGGTCCTCCGCCAACCCGGACGACGTCGCGGAGTTCGTGGACGGCGCGGGGCGGGCGTTGCGGTACGGGCATGAGGTGGAGTCCGTCGACGGGGATCTCGTCACCGTGCGGGGGACTGTCGCCGCCCCGGACGGCACCGTGCTGCGCGTCCTGCGGGAGCGGCTGCGGTTTCTTGGGGCGGAGGCCGTTACGGGGTTTCTCGTCGAGGCCGGGTTTGTCGTCGACGGGCAGTTCGGCGGGTGGGACCGGGAAGCGGTGACCGCCTCCAGCCGGGAGGTCATCACCCTCGCCCGCCGTGTGTGAGGGGTCAGCCCAGCCGCAGCTCCGCCCAGACCGCCTTGCCCCGGCACTCCCGGCTGAAGTCGTGCACGCCCCAGCGGTGGGAGAGCCGGCGGACGAGGAAGAGGCCCCGGCCCCGGGTCCGGTACGGGGCGGGAGTGTGGGGCGCGGTGGCCGGGTGGGTCGGGCTCGTGTCCCAGACGCTCAGCCGGAGGGTTTCCGGAGCCGAGCTCCAGCCGACCCGGAGGAAGATCTCGCCCGCGGTGTGCCGGTAGGCGTTCGTGACCAGCTCGCTGGTGAGCAGCTCGGCGGAGTCGAGGAGCGGGATCAGGTCGTGTTCGTGCAGCACGATCCGCACCGTCGACCGCGCGATCCCGGGCGCGTGCGCACTGTGCGAGAGCTGGAGGCTGTATCGCCAGTCGTGGGACGGGTGGATTGGTTCCGGGCTCGTTGCCGGGTGGATGCTGTGTGCGGGCATAGGTCGCCCTCCTCGCCGGGATCGCGATGCGTACTGGCTTCGTGACCTACAGTAGGGCATCGGGAACATGCTTGTATCCCGTTCACGGGAAAAGCTTGCTCCTGTAGTCTTCCGGCCGGTAGGAGGAGAGGACGAGTCATGCCACCGCGGAGTACGCCGACCGTCAGGCAGCAGCGTCTAGGGCTGGAGCTGCGCAAGCTGCGTGAGCGCTCGGGAATGAGTGCGCTGCAGGCTGGGGCGCTGCTCGGTGTGGACCAGGCGCGGATGAGCAACATCGAGTCGGGGCGTGCGGGCATCAGTGCCGCGCGCATCCGCACTCTCGCGTGCAACTACGACTGCCCGGATGAGCAGTTGACGGACGCTCTCGCCGCCATGGCAAGCGGGCGTGCCCGTCACTGGTGGGACGAGTACCGAGGGCTGCTTCCTCCCGGACTGTTGGACCTGGCTGAGCTGGAGTACTACGCGACGGTGATGCGTACAGCTCAGACCGCGACGCTTCCGGGCCTGCTCCAGACCACCGAACACGCCCGCATCGTGTTCGATCAGGCGATCCCCCAGCTGCCGCCGCACGAGGTGGAGCACCGGACCTCGTGGCGTATCAAGCGTCAGTCCGTGCTCCACCGCGAGGACGCGGCGCCGTATACGGCCTTGATTCACGAGGCGGCGCTGCGGATGCGGTTCGGCGGCCCGGAGGTGACAGGGCGGCAGCTTCAGCACATCATCGAGACGAGCGAACGGGAGAACGTGACGGTCCGTGTGATCCCCTTCGAGGCCGGTGAGTTCCCCGGGGCCGGGCAGACGATCTGCTACGCAGCGGGCACGGTGCCCCAGCTTGACACCGTGCAGCTGGACCAGGCGCACGGCGCCGTCTTCCTCGACATGGAGGCTCAGTTGGCGAAGTACCGAGGAATCCTGAACCGCTTGGAAGAGCTGTCACTCGGGGTGAGCGAGTCCCGAGACCTGATCAACAGAATCTCCCGTGACCTGTGAAAGGACCCTCCGTGCCCACGCGGCTCAACTGGCACAAGTCATCATTCTGCGCAGAGGCCAACAACTGCCTCGAAGTCGCCCCCTCCGTGTGGGGTGCTCGCCCGGCGCTTCACCTCCGGGAGTCCGACGACCCCTCCCGCGTCCTCACCACCAC
>NZ_JAAKZZ010000801.1 GCF_011045075.1 Streptomyces boncukensis | reverse complement strand
GGGGTACGGAGGGGGAACCATGCGTAAACAACTCGTGCTGGTGTCGACCAACTACGCGCCGGAACCGGCGGGAATCGGGCCGTACGCGACCCAGATCGCCGAACACTGGGCGGGGCGCGGCGATCTGGACGTGCATGTGCTCGCCGGGATGCCGCACTATCCCGCATGGCGCGTGCACCCCGCGTACGCGGGCAGGTGGGCGGCGCACGAGCGGCGCGGGGGTGTGCGGGTGTACCGAAGACGCCACTGGGTGCCCAGCAGGCAGAGCGCCGTGCACCGGGCGCTGTACGAGGCGTCGATCCTGGCCCACGGCGTGCTGGCCCCGCCGCGCGCCGGACGCCCGGCCGACGCCGTCGTCGCACAACTGCCCAGCCTCGCGGGCGGGGTGCTCGCCGCCCGGCTCGCGCGCCGGGCCCGCGCGCCCTTCGTCCCCGTGGTGCAGGACCTGATGGGCGCCGCCGCGGCGCAGAGCGGCATCAGCGGCGGGGGCCGGGCCGCCGCGCTGGCCGCCTCCGTCGAGCGCCGGGTGCTCGGCTCCGCCACGCTCGTGGGCGTCATCCACGAGACCTTCACCGAGCGGGTGCGCGCGCTGGGCGTCCCCCGCGAGCGGATCCGGGTGGTGCCCAACTGGTCGCACATTCCCGCCCCGTGCCGGGACCGTGCCGAGACCCGGCGGCGGCTCGGCTGGCCGGACGGCGCCGCCGTCGTGCTGCACTCCGGGAACATGGGGCTCAAGCAGGGCCTGGAGGTGCTGGTCGAAGCGGCCCGGCGGGCGCCCGCGCTGCGGGTGGTGCTGATGGGCGACGGCAGCCAGCGCGAGCGGCTGCGCGCCCTGGCGGACCCGCTGCCCAACGTCGACCTGCTGCCGCCCGCCGCCGAGGCGGACTTCCCCGAGGTGCTGGCCGCCGCGGATGTGCTGGCCGTCACCCAGCGCGCCTCGGTGCTCGACATGAGCGTCCCCTCCAAGCTCACCTCGTACTTCGCCGCCGGGCGGCCCGTGATCGCCTCCGTCGCCCCGGACGGCGGCACGGCGGGGGAGATACGCCGCTCCGGCGCCGGGGAGCTGGTGCCCCCCGAGGACCCCCGCGCCCTGGCCGACGGCGTCCTCGCCCTCGCCGCCGACCCGGCCCGCGCCGGCGCGCTGGGCACCGCAGGACGCGACTACGCCGAGCGCCATCTCGGCCGCGCCGCGGGCCTGGCCCGCTACGACGACCTCCTCGCGGAAGCGCTGGCTCACGGCCCGGCGCACGCGCGTACCCGGCCCACCATGTGCGCCCCTCGGGGGCGCGGCGGAGCAGCGGGCGCCGCCCCCGGGGTGGCCGGATGAGCACCGCGGAGGTCGCCCCGTACGACGAACCCGACCTGCTGCGCGACCAGTTCCGCCAGCTTCTCCGCTACCGCCTGCTGATCGCCGCCGGAGTGCTGCTCGGCCTGCTGGGCGGCGGCTGGCTCGGCTACCGCAGCACCGGCTCGTACGCCGCCGCCACCGAGGTCAGCGTCCAGCAGCTCGCCACCGGCACGCCCGCCGAGGAGCGGGCGCGCGGCGAGATCAGCATGGGCTCCGAGCGGCGCACCGCGCTCAGCACCGTCGTCGCCGAGCGCGCGGCGAAGGAGCTGAAGTCCCGTACGGCGCCGGCGAAGCTGGACGACGGCCTGCAGGTCACCAACCCGCCCGAGACGCAGATCCTCCGCTTCTCCTACACCGCCTCCGGGCCCGGCGAGGCCGCCCGCCGCGCCAACGCCTTCGCGCAGGCGTACCTCGACAGCCGCCAGGCGGACGCCGAGGAGAGCATCGACCGCAGCATCAAGGCGTACGCGAAGCAGCGCAAGCCGCTCGTCAAGGAACGGGACCGGCTCGCCGACCAGATCGCCTCGGCCGGCGACCGGGGCGGGCTCGACGGCGCCGTCTCCGCGCACTCATCGGCGGTCAGCCGCATCGCCGAGATCGACGGCAGCGTCAGCCGGCTGCGCGCGACGGACACCACGCCCGGCCGCGTCGTCACCCGCGCGACCCCGCCGGGCGCGCCCTCGGGCCCGGGGCTGCCGCTGCTGCTGGGCCTCGGCGCGGCCGTGGGCATCGGGCTCGGGCTGCTGGCCGCGTGGGTGCGGCTCGTCTTCGACCCGTCCGTGCGCACCCCCGGCGACGTCGTACGCACGCTGCACGCGCCGGTGCTGGGCACCCTGCCCCGCACCCGGCGCGGCGGGGGCAGGCGCGGCGGGGGCGGCAAGCTCGGCAATCTCGGCAAACGCGGCAAGCGCGAGCAG
>NZ_JAAKZZ010000800.1 GCF_011045075.1 Streptomyces boncukensis | reverse complement strand
CCAGCATCACCTTGCCCGCGACCCGCCCGCCCGGGGTGACCTCGTGCATGCGGTTGAGGGTGCGCAGGAACGTCGACTTGCCGCAGCCGGAGGGGCCGATGAAGGCCGTGACCGAGCGGGGCTCGACGGTCATGGAGATGTCGTCGATGGCGCGGAAGCTGCCGTAGTAGGCGGTCAGGCCGCTGACGTCGATGCGCTTGGCCATGGGAACCACTCTCTTAGTGCTTGGGGGCCTTCCAGCGGGCGATGCCGCGGGCGACCAGATTGAGGATCATGACGAAGGCGATCAGCACGAGGGCGGCCGCCCAGGCGCGGTCGTAGGACGCCTCGTTGCCGTTGGCCCACTGCTCGTAGATGTAGTACGGCAGCGAGGACTGGGCGCCTTCGAAGGGGTTGGCGTTGATCTGCGCCGAGCCGAAGACCAGCAGGAGAATGGGCGCGGACTCACCGGCGATGCGCGCCACGGCGAGCATGATGCCCGTGGTGATGCCGCCGACGGCGGTGGGCAGCACGACCTTGAGGATCGTCTTCCACTTGGGCACGCCCAGCGCGAGCGACGCCTCGCGCAGCTCGTTCGGCACGAGCTTGAGCATCTCCTCCGTCGAGCGGACCACGATCGGCATCATCAGGATCGACAGGGCCATGGCGCCCGCGAACCCGGAGTAGCCGAAGTCCAGGATGATGATCCAGAACGAGAGGACGAAGAGGCCGGCGACGATCGAGGGGATGCCGGTCATCACGTCCACGAAGAACGTGACGGCCTTGGCCAGCTTGCCCGTGCCGTACTCGACCAGGTAGACCGCGGTCAGCAGCCCGATGGGCGCGGCGATCAGGGCGGCCAGGCCGACCTGCTCCAGGGTGCCGATCAGCGCGTGGTACACGCCGCCGCCCGGTTCGAGAGTGATCACCCCGTTCATGGAGTGGGTGAGGAAGAAGCCGTCCAGGACCTTGCTGCCGCGGGCGACGGTCTCCCACAGCAGCGACGCCAGCGGCACCACGGCGAGGATGAACGAGACCCAGATCAGGCTGGTCGCCAGCCGGTCCTTGGCCTGGCGGCGGCCCTCCACCAGGCCGGCCGCCGCCAGGGTGAGGGCGACGTACAGCAGCGCGGCGAGCAGGCCCCACTGCACCCGGCTCTCCAGCCCGGCGGCGGCCCCGATGCCGGCGCCGAGCGCGACGGAGGCGGCGGCCAGGCCGAGCGGGGCCCAGCGCGGCAGCCGGGGCTGCCGGAGGGTGGTCGCGGGCGTCGCGGACTCGGCGGGCGCGTCCGCGAGGACGGTGTCGCTCATGCGTTGGCCCCCGAGTACTCCTTGCGGCGGGCGATGATGATCCGGGCCGCGCCGTTGACCAGCAGGGTGATGACGAACAGCACCAGGCCGGAGGCGATCAGCGCGTCGCGGCCCGTGGAGCCGGCCTCCTTGAAGCCCGCGGCGATGTTCTGCGCGAACGTGCCGCCGCCCGGGTCGAGGAGGCTGGCGTTGATGAGGAAGCTCGGCGAGAGGACCGTGGCCACGGCCATCGTCTCGCCGAGCGCGCGCCCGAGGCCGAGCATCGAGGCGCTGATCACGCCGGACCGCCCGAAGGGCAGCACCGAGATCCGGATGACCTCCCAGCGGGTGGCGCCCAGCGCGAGCGCCGCCTCCTCCTGCATCTTCGGCGCCTGCCGGAAGACCTCGCGGGAGACGTTGGTGACGATCGGCAGAATCATGATCGCGAGCAGGATGCCGACCGTGAACAGCGAGCGGGCCGCGCCGCCGCCGTACTCGAAGATGCCGGTCCAGCCGAAGAAGTCGTCCAGCCACTCGTACAGCCCGGTGAGGTGCGGGACGAGGAAGAGCGCACCCCACAGGCCGTAGACGATGGAGGGGACGGCGGCGAGCAGGTCGATGACGTAGGCGAGCGGGGTCGCCAGCTTGCGGGGCGCGTAGTGCGAGATGAACAGCGCGATACCGACGGCGACCGGTACGGCGATCACCATCGCGATGACCGAGCTGACGATGGTCCCGAAGGCGAGCACGGCGATGCCGAACTCCGGGTTCTCCGCGTTCGGGTTCCACTCGAAGGTGGTGAGGAAGTTGGCCTCGTCCGCGCTGATCGCGAGGGCCGCACGCCAGGCGAGGAAGACGGCGATGGCGGCCATGATCACCAGCAGCGCGATGCCGGAGCCGCGGGAGAGGCCCAGGAAGATCCGGTCCCCGGGCCGGGTGGCGCCCTTCGCGACGGCGGCGTCCGGCGGGCCGTCCGGGGGCGCGGGGGGAGAGTCAGAGGG
>NZ_JAAKZZ010000007.1 GCF_011045075.1 Streptomyces boncukensis | reverse complement strand
CCTCGACCACCGCGCGCTCAACACACCCCAGACCCGCACCGCCTCCGACCACCTGCCCGTGCTGACCACCTACGACGAAGACCGCATCCCCCGGGAGTTCGTGAATTCTGAAGCGGCGGATGAGGGGAACTCGCGGTAGCGCTCACAATCCCCGACCACCCCGACGAGGCGGCCCGGTAACGACCGGCAGACACCGCCCCGCCCACCCCGGCCGGGGAATCGGCAGCGCCTGCTCGAACAAAGAAACCAACCCTCCCAGCGTGCAGGATTCGGGGCCTGGCCGCGAGCGACATTCCTTACGCACCTCCCCGCGCCTCAGCAGTTAGGAGAAGGCCCATGCGAGCGTTCATGAAGCCGTCCCGCCTGTGGGCACATCCCAGCAGCCCGGACACGGAGTGGATACGCCCCCACGTACTGTGGCTCCCCCAGCAGCAGCCGGACGTGATGCGCTACTTCGACCGGCTTCGCACCGCACTCCACGACTACACCGATCTCCTGGCCCTGATCGCCCCGGGCGATCTGCACATGACCATCCAGGCCATCCGGTCACGCACCAGCGACGGGAAGCGGGCAGACGGGGAGCAGCTCGCCGACGCAGCCGATGCGATCCGCGACGAACTGCGGGGCCTAGCTCCCATCCGGGCCGACATCGGGCCCCCGCGCCTGGACCGGTCCGCCGCCGTCGTCGACATCGCGCCCGCCGACGTACTCCACGAGCTGCACTGCCGCGTCCGCGCGGGAACGCTCACAGCCGGCCTGGACATACCACCCGCAGGTGATCCTTTCTGGCCGCATATGACGATCGGCTACGGACTGCGAGACACGGACACCCCGCAGCTGGCCGCGCGCTCGGACGCGTGCGCCTCGCACATCAGCCGGGCTCTACTGCCGGACACCCGTGTCAGCGCCGAGATTTCCACGGTGTGGCTGGTGTGGGAACGCCAGCACGTCACCCCGCCCACCTACACCTTCCAGCACCTCCACGAGATCCCCCTCGGGGAAGCGAACGCATTACCACCCTCAGCCACGGGTGCCGAAGAAGGCATGCCGTTCCACTCCTAGAAGCCCTGACCGCCTGGACACCATCAATGAGATCACCAAGCTAGGCGCATACGCCGTGGACTCCAGCCCCACGGAATACGCCCGCTCTTGCCTTCCGTGTCGTTGGCGTGTGCCATACATCCCGACAGGGGGCACTGAGGCGCCGACAACTCAGCCTTCTCTACCCACAATGCGTCCAACGGAACGAGAGAGGGTAAGGGGACCCATCCCGTTCCGGCTATGCCGCCCATATCGCCATATCCGCCCTGCCCGAGACCGGCGCAGGAGCACAGTTGCCCAGGATGGAGGCTTCCATGCCCGAGATCGACACGACCACGCCGCACTCGGCCCGCTTTTGGAACTTCTGGGTTGGAGGTAAGGATTACTACGAGGTCGATGCCGAGATCGCCGAGCGGATTGCTGAGCGCTGGCCCGGTCTGATCGATGTGGCCCGTACGTCGAGGTACTTCCTGGTGCGGGCCGTGCGCCACCTCGCCGGGGAGGCGGGCATCCGGCAGTTCCTCGACATCGGCACCGGACTGCCCACCGTCGACCCGGTCCACGCGGTCGCCCAGGAGCTGGCCCCGTCCTCCCGCGTCGTCTACGTCGACAACGACCCCCTGGTCCTCGCCCATGCGCAGGCCCGGCTCACCAGCTCCCACGAGGGCCGCACCGCCTACCTGGACGGCGACGTTCACGACCCTCGGGATATTCTTTCCAAAGCGGGTGAAACCATAGATTTCAACCGTCCGGTCGCGGTGATCCTCATGGGCATCCTCGGCCACGTAGCTGACTACCAGGAAGCGCGCGCCATCGTCGATGAGCTGATGGGCGGCGTGCCGAGCGGGAGCTATCTCGTCCTGCGCGACTGCACGAGCACGTCTGACCACATCGTGGCGGCTGCCGACGCGTACAACAGCTCGGGCGCCGTCCCCTATAACCTACGCACCGCGCAGGAAGTCACCGGATTCTTCGAGGGCCTGGAGGTGCTGGAACCAGGCGTAGTGCAGGTGCCGGACTGGCGGCCCGAAGTGGCCGATCCCGCACCAGCTTCTCCGGTTGATGCCCTGGCGGGAGTCGCCAGGAAACCCTGAACCTGCCCGTCGGCAGAGTCAGTCGGGTATGGGATCTGTCCGGCGCCCGCCAGTCACGGTCTTCTGTGCATGTTCTCCCTGCCAGGCTGTCAATCTAGTGTAGGGGCGGCTGCCCCTGTCGCCGCTGACCAGGCCGGTGGCACGGTTCACGATCACAGAGAGTAGACCGGGTGGGAGCTGCGGACCCCGACCGCAGATGCTCTCGCGAACGGACGGGAGGGGTCCCGCTGTGGGGACACACCAGCACCATCACGAGCCGGTGGAGTTTCCGGGCGGCTCGACGAATGCCGACGGGCAGGTTGTCGACGGGCGTCTGCTCGGCGAGCTGATGGGTGCGGCCCTCAACGACTGTGCGGAGTGCGTGGACCAGCTTCTGAGTGAGGTCGCTCGCGACTCGGCCTGCCTGTCCCGGCTCGTGGAGGTATCCCGGCTCACTGCGCTCCGCGTCTACCAGGGTGAACTGCCGCCGTTCATGACGGATGATGACGACAGGTCCGGTCCGGGCTCGATGGAGTTCCGACGTCTGGTCCGGGCAGTGAACGCTGCCGAGCCCCTCGTTGAGGAGTACGGGCGGATGACGCACGCCGAACGGCGAAGGGCCGCGGACACCGCGCTCGACCTTCTTGTCGGGCATTTGACGGTCGCCCACTACGGAGGCATGGACGGCGGGCAGACCCGCCCCCAAGCCTGCGTCGCGGTCGGGCTGGGGATGGTCGACTGGTGGTTCACCACCGCGCCTGTGGCCGCCCGCGAGTTCACCGACAGGTGGAGGAAGCGGGTCTTCGCGCACCGCGATTTGGGCGTGCCGGGCAACAGCACCGACGCCCTGGGAGTGTTCCTCGGCGCGGTGCTTCACCGCCAGGCCGTCCAGGATGACGCCACGGTCGGCACGATCGCGGACCTGGTCTTCACCCGCGCGGTCCCGGTTCTGCGGGAGCCTGAGCAGGCGGGCGGCATCCTGCGTACCTGGGCGGCGCCGCCGGAGGCCGACGACATCGCCGTGCCCGTCAAACGCCTCGCTCGGCACGACGACGACGCCCTCACTGAGCTGTGCCGCTTCGCCCGGCATGTTCTTTCTGCCCACACCGGCGACTGCCCGCACGGCCTGCGCCAGGTCGAGCACGCGTGCACCGTCGCCCACCGGGCATCGGCGATCATCAGCGACGCCCAGACCCCGGCGAGCGCACAGGCCACGAAGGAGGGCCGCCGAGTGGCCCTGCCCCGTATCGGCTACCGAGAGGACGAACCCGTCGAGGGTGCCCCGGACGACTACCCCACCGACCACGCCTGGCAGATCAACGTCGACCGGATCCTCCTGGAGCGATGGGACGCCGACGTGGCCCGCGGGAACGACAACGTCTCGGAAGACTCCACGATCAGCGAGCCCAACTACGATCACGAGGTGGGCCTGGAGGCCCTAGCATGCCCCGCCTGCGGTAGCCAGGAGAGCTTCCTCGTCGAAGGCCGCTGGGGCGACCCGTTGACACTGCACTGCCGCTGCGGCGTCACCGTGATGTCCCCCCTCGACGCGCCCCCCGACGATCTCGGACGTCGCCTGCTCAAGCGGCTCATCCTGTGCGAAGCAGACCCCGCGTACGCGGCACGCCGCCTCATGCCGCCGCTCGCCGAGCACCGGGAGCGCGAGCACCGTAGCCGCGCGTACACCTGGTATTGCGGCCCAGAGGCCGGGGAGGTCGCTCTCGCCGAGGCGATCGACCTGAACGGCGAGGAACTGGTGCAGGCCCTGATGGCGGCCCTGCGTCCGAAACTGCCCGAGCGCCACGGGGGCCGCGCGCTCACGCTGCTTCTCCTGCGGGTGGCGTTCGCACTGTCCATCCCGGCCGTCAGCAAAAGCAAGGACGGACGCCGCCTGGCCGACGAGGCATGCGCCCTCGTGAGCGATCTGAAGGCGGAGTGCGACCGGTGGGCCTCCAGTCGGCAGCCGGTCCCGGACCGGCTCCAGGCATGGCGCGACGAGGGTGGGCCGGACGCGTGGCAGGCAGCCTGGACCCGCACGCTGGAGGTGGCCGGTCCCCGCTTCGCCCGCCACCGGGTGCGCGACGGCATCCTCAGCGACGGCTGCGCGGCACTAACGCTCGCCATCTACATCCTCTCCCGTGAGGCGGGCACCGGTGCCGACCAGGTGAGCGTGGACGATGTCCGTGACCTGCTGCCGGTCGACTCCGCCGAGCCAGCCGGTGAGGCCCCGCCACGGTGGGGCGCGCGGCTTCAGGCGCTCGGACACGACCTCGACGCTGAAGACGATCCCGTCGCAGCACTGTGGCGGCACCTGTGCACCGAGCGCCCGGTCGGCATCATCGACGAGCGCCTCGAACCGGCCCTGGTCGCGGGCCTCGACAGGGTCCTTGACCCGATGCACGGTGTCCGATTCTGACGTCCTCACCCCCGGCAATGATGCAAACCGGCAGCGAGATCGCCCGCTGTGTGGCTGCGATGTGAGGAGTTGGGAGTGCCCGAAGAGGGAGCCAACGCGCGTCCGCACGGACCGTGCGATGGTCCGTCGTGTCTGCGGTCGGTGGCAGCGCCGGGCGTGTGTGCGTACCGTGTGCGGCATGACCACGAGGCCGGACCGGTTGAGCGAGATCGCCCGGTCCCTCAACCGCCGCGAGTGGCTGCCGACCGTTGAGGAAGTCGAGCTTGGCAGCGCCTTCTTCCAGCAAGCCAAGGCTATGGAGGAGCAGCACCCGGACTTTCCGCCGGGGCCGGAGAGGGGGGATCGTCTGCACGTCGAGAACCTCACGGTACTGGCCCGGTTTGTCGAGAATGCCCACGACGAGCTGGTGCCGCAGCGCAGGGACCGGCTTCCCGCATCACCGATGATCGAACTGGTCGAGCTGTATATCAGCGGCGCGCAGCCCCTGCTGCTGCACGCGAAGCGAATGCGGGCGGCCTGGCACAGCGCAACCCTGCCCGAGCCGGCTACACACGAGATCGCCCGTGAAGCGTGGCGGCTGAGCGTCACCCAACAGCAGGCCGAGGCCAACCTGCGCTACTGGAACGCGGTGGGCTGGGAAGAGGAACACGATCCCTACGCCCGATGGGACAACCCGCACCCGGCCTGGGCTCGCCTGGCCACGATCGGCTCGACCATGATGGCCGCTGTGACCGGGGACGTGGACTACTGATCGGGGACCGGCAAAGAGGCGACCGCCCCAACACGTCGGTATAGCCACTGGCCAAGTCCCGATGGCTGCCGTATACCGCGCAACGGCTACTGATCTGCTAAAACCTGCGGCGGTACACGCCCTACCCGCGAGAACATCTTCGAAGTCGCCGTGGATACCCGCGCCCGGTGGCCGGGGCGCACCAGACGCCGGGCAGTCGGTACACCGGCTCCAGCGACGGACGGACACGGTGTCGGCGGCGCCTGGGACTGTGGAAGCGCCCCTTGCCGCGGCAGCCGAGCCGCTGACACGCTACCGGTGAACCAGACACCAAGACGGCAGGGCCGAGACGCTGCCGCGATCCAGATGCGGGGGGGACAGGGCAGCCGCATGCTCATCCAACAGCCCCGGTTCGCCGAGGCGCGCCACCTGACCGAGACGCTGGAGGAAGATCCGCGCCAATGGTCAGCCGCCGCGCTACTGGCCGACCAGGGCATTGCCCAGGACAGCGAGCGGTCCGCCGCACTACTGGCTACGTGGACGCAGATCTGCCTGGCGGCAATCGGTACCTCCTCATTGTTCGCCGAGGCCGATGACCAGCAGGAGCCCTGGGTCCGGCATGGTCGACAGCTCGCCGAAGCCGCTGTGCAGGGTGAGGCGGAGACCGAGGCGAGCGCCAGAGACTGCGCCACCAAGCTGGACGCACCGGGTCGCGCCGCGCTCCTCGCCCACCTGTCCACCCGTACCAGCCGCTCTGTGGAGCTAGCGGGCGGGCTGGAAGAACTACTGGAGCAGGAAGGTGCCCACCGGCACTACGCGGGCAACGGAGACGCGCCGTGGGTGACCACGGCCGCGTGGACGATCTGCGCGCTGACCGAGCTACACGAGGAGGCGGCCAGCGCCCGGCTGGAGCACCTGGTGCAGGAAGCCGGCCACGCTGCGGATGTGTGGCGGACGTGGGCGCAGGTGGCCGCCTCCGTGCTGTCCTCGCGCGCCCTTGAGCATATGGAACCGTTCCCGCACGAGTCCGCTCCGGTAGGGCTGGCCCGCCGCACCGTCGAAGCGGTCCACGGCACCACCAGCCAACAGCGACGCACGCAGAAGGAGTTCGCAGCCCAGTCCCAGGAAAATCAACATGCGCTGCTGTTCGAGCTGGGCATGATGATCGCGGCAATCCGGGCACAGCCCGCCCGCCGGGCCGCACGACAAGCAGAGCGCACGGTCGGCCGGGCTCCTCGGGACGCGGAACAGCAGACGGCGTACGATGTCTTGCAGCAGATGCCGGACGAGGTCGCCGAGCGGATCGGCCGGATGCGGGCCCTGGCACGGCGCGCGATCCTGGCCCTCATCGACGGCGACCGGGAGACCCTCGCCGCCGTCGTGAACCGCATCGCCACCTACGACGACGATCCGGGCCGACGCCCCTACCCGCAGCCCCGGTTCCGGCTCGCCTCCCGCGAAGCGCTCAAGCTGACCAACGCCTACTTCTACCAGGCCGAGACGCACGGCAGCTTCCTGGCCAACACCACCGTCGCCGACGGCGCCCGCGACCTGATCACCCGGTATGCGCCCACGGAACACCAGCAGGCCGCCGGGGAGCTCCTCACCGTCATGAAGGGCGGTGGCCGCCAGAGCGAAGCCGAGTTCTCGCCCACCGCAGGCGACGACGCGGCCGGTCTGCTGGCCTTCGCTGCCGCCAGCGCCTGGCTGGCCGTACACCCGAAGGTCTTCCGCTCCCGGGAGACCGCTCGCCTGACCCTGATCCAGGAGATCCGGGAGAACGAGGCAAAGGCCCTGAAGATCCCCGACCGGGAGATCGTCACCGAGATCAGCGACCAGGACGCGCTCGCCTTCCTGGACCAGCTCTACGACGAGAACTGCCCCCTTCCCCGTGATGCCACGGAGCGAGCGGTCTGGGAGAGGGACATCATCGCCATCACCAAGCAGCACCTGCTGGAAACCCCCGCTTCTGCCACCACGCCGGAACAGCAGGAGAACCTGCGCGCACAGGCGACCTCGATCCTGCGCGCTGCCACGGGCACCCCCCGCCGGACCGCAGCGCCGCCAGACCGCAGCGGCACCGTCCGCAAGCAGCCCAAGCGGCAGCCCAAAAGGAAACGCCGGGGGAGATGATCGGGCCGGAGAACGGTGTGGCCATCCTGGCCGCGTCAGCGGCGCCGACAGCAAATTTGAGAAGCCCGTGACGTGCCGAGGGCTTCATCGGTGTCGCCGTCCCCGACCACTCTGAGTAAAACCCTGCCGACGGCAGAGCAGAGTCCTCGGAACTGGAAGCGGGTCCTACCCTGAGTCAGGGATACTGATGTTCCCGTGACCACCCGTGGCCTGGTTGTGCACATTGTGCCGGGGTGATCACCCTCTGGCATGATGGCGTTGGTGAAGGAGTCTGCCCAGGTGGCGACCGCGACGGAGTATCCGCAGGGATCAGCGAGCAGCACCCCGGACGCGGCGGCCCTTCCGCCGGTCCCGGATCCGGGGCAGGTCGTCAAGGTTCGGGGCTCTACCTGGGCCGTGTCCGACGTCCAGAAGCAGGGCCTTCCCCGTAGCCCGGCCGACGAGGGAGTGCCAGGTCTGACGCATGTGGTCAGCCTGCAGTCGCTTGATGAGGACCGGCTCGGTCAGGAGCTGACGGTGGTCTGGGAGCTGGAGGTCGGGCACACCGTAGCTCCGAACCAAGGGCTTCCGGAGACCGTGCGGGCCGAAGCCTTCGACGATCCGAACACGCTCGCCGCGTTCGTGGACGCGGTCCGCTGGGGTGCGGTCACCTCGGCGGACGCGAACTCCTATCAGGCTCCGTTCCGGAGCGGCGCGAATGTGGAGGCGTATCAACTGGTGCCGCTCAGCCGCGCTCTGCAGTCGTCGCGTACGAACCTGCTGCTCGCGGATGACGTCGGCCTGGGCAAGACCATCGAGGCCGGGCTCGTCGTGCAGGAGCTGCTGCTGCGGCACCGTGCGCGGTCCGTGGTGATCGTGTGCCCGCCGAGCTTGTCGCTGAAGTGGCAGGACGAGATGCGGGAGAAGTTCGGCCTCGATTTCGTCATCGTCAACAGCGAGTTGATGGCGAAGGTGCGGCGGAGCCACGGGCTGAATGCCAATCCGTTCCGGCTCTTCCCTCGCGTGATCGTGAGCATGGCGTGGCTGCCGTCGCTGCGGGCGCAGCGTCTACTGCGTGACGTGCTGGCCGATGTGCGCAGCTCTGGGACGGCCAGGCGGTACGCGTTCGACGCGCTGGTGGTTGATGAGGCCCACCATGTGGCGCCGGCCAGCCCGACGACGGCGCCGGGGCAGCGGGGCTACGCGGTGGACAGCAAGCGGACGACGGCGACGAAGAAGCTCGCGGAAGCGTGCGAGCACCGGCTGTTCTTGAGCGCGACACCCCATAACGGCTACTCGGAGTCGTTCACCGCGCTCCTGGAGATGATCGACGGCCGCCGGTTCACGCGCGGCGCGAGCATCGATGAGGGCGCGCTGAGGGAGGTGATGGTGCGGTGGCTGAAGACCGATCTCCCGGACAAGGGGTTCAAGGCCCGGAAGCTGGGGACCCTCCCGTTCACACCGTCGGAGGAGGAGCAGCAGCAGTTCGAGCGGCTGGAGCGGCTGCTGGCGGAGAGTGCCCGTGCGAACGGCAAGGGATCGGGCGGTGACATCGTCGCGATGCTGCTGAAGAAGCGTTTCCTGTCCAGCCCGTGGTCGTTCGCCCGCACCCTAGAGCTCTACGAGGGCGCGGACGGCGGCGACCGGCAGCTTCGGGTGGACGACGAGGACGAGTACTACACGGAGGTGCTGGGCAGCGGTCAGTCGGACGAGGAGGAGGGTGCTGCCGAGCACCCCGAGTTCACCGCGCTGCGCCACTCCAAGGGCTCGGATCCCCTGGTCACGGCAACCAGCAGCGAGATCGCATCGCTCATCGAGTGGGGACGCCGGTATGAGCACAAGCCGGACTCCCGGCTCGAAGCACTGCTGACCTTCCTCGGCGGCGTCTGCCGACCGGACGGCAACCACTGGACCAACGAGCGGGTCGTGGTGTTCACCGAGTACGCGGCCACCCTCGAATGGATCGAACGCATCCTGCGACAGCGTGGCTACAACGACGTGCTGGAGGTCATTCAGGGCTCCACCCCGACCGAGGAACGCGAGAAGATCCGTGCCCGGTTCACCGAGAGCCCGGACAAGCACCCGGTCCGCGTCCTACTCGCCACCGACTCCGCGGGCGAAGGCATCGACCTCCAGACTCACTGCCACCGCCTAGTCAACTTCGACATCCCCTTCAACCCGTCCCGCCTGGAACAGCGCATCGGCCGGATCGACCGGTACGGGCAGACGAGGACCCCGGAAATCCTCCACTTCGTACCGGTCTCCGGCTCCACGACGTACGAAGCGGACATGAAGTTCATGGGGATCATCGCGACCAAAGTCGGTCAGGCCACCGAGGACCTGGGCAAGGTCAACCAGGTCATCGACGCCGAGGTGCAGGAACACTTCACTCCCACCCGGAAAGCCCGCAAAGCGCGCCCGGCTCCGCCGGACGACGGCAATGAAGTCATCACCCGGGTGCTGGCCGGTGGGATGGAGCTGAACCGCCGACTCACGCAGTTGTCAGAGACGTACGACAAGCGCAAGGCCACCATGCACCTCACGCCTGGCAACGCCCGTCGGGTCGTGGACACCGCGCTCGGCCTGACCGCTCAGCCTCCGCTCGTCGAGATCGGCGACGACCACACCGACGCACAGGTCTTCGAGATCCCGAACCTCAGCCGCTCCTGGCAGCCGACGCTGCGCGGCCTCGACACTCGCCTGGAGCCGGGCGTGCCGCGCCCCATCACCTTCGATGACCAGGCCGCCCAGCACCGCACCGACCTCGTCCACATCCACCTCGGCCACGCCCTCATGCAGCGCGCCACCCGCGCCCTGCGCTCGGCCCTGTTCAGCACGGACTCCCCAGTCCACCGGGTCACCGCCGTCATCGCCCCCGACCTGCCCGAGTCCTGTGTCGCGGCCGTCTCCCGGCTCGTCCTGGTCGGGCGCGGCGGGCTGCGGCTCCACGAGGAGGTCTTCCTCACCGGCGTCCGCCTGCGCGGCCAGGCACTCGCCGAGGCCAAGGTCGAGCAGGTCCTCGACGAGACCCTCGACTCCGAGGACCTGCTCCTCGCGAATGAGGAGATCCGTGCCCTTCTTGCCGAGCAGTGGAACGACGACGGGTCCCGACTGCGCACACGTCTGCTGAACGCGATGGAGCGCAAGAGCGCCAGCCGCCAGGAGAAGGTCACCGAGGCCCTCACACAGCGCCGGGACTCCGACATCAAGCGCGCCCATGAGATCTTCGACGCGTTCCGGCTCAACCTGCGCGAGTCCCGAGATCGCCTGGAGCAGGCCATCCGCGCCGAGGAAGAGCTGCTGTTCACCGACGACCAGCAAAAGCAGCGCCGCCGCGACCTGCACCACATGAACGAGCGCCTCGACAGCCTGGATGACGAGGAAGCGCGCGAGATCGCCTCGATCCAGGAGCGCTACAGCGACATCAGGCCCTACGTATCCGCCGCCGCGGTCGTGTTCGCTCTCACCCCCGAAGACGCGAAGAACGGAATGGTCAAGGCATGAGCCGCAAGTACGCCCCGACCACCGCAGACCTGCACCGCGCCTGGCTCGAACTCGTCGACGCTGACGGCCCGTTCCTCGCCGTCCCCGCCCTGGAGCGCGTCTACCCGCAGGGCATCCCCCAGCCCGACACCCGGGCGCTGGATGCCATCAAGGACGCCAAGCCCGCCTTCGAGAAGGCGTGGGAGAACTGGGACGAGCACCGCGACGACGAGGCCGCCCTCGCTGTGTACCGCGAGGCACGCGACACGTGGGTCGACCTCGTGCTGCGCCAGGGCCTGCGCTGGGGCACCTCCTACACCGTGCCCGCCCCGGCCGCCACCGAGGTCCACTCGCCCGATTACACGGTCACCGTGCGAGCCGACGGCGCCCTCGTCCACGGCGACACCACCGGGGCCCTCGTCCTGGTCACCGAACCCACGGACTCCCTGCGCGACCCGCTCACCGACGGCTGGTCGGCCAGCGCCATCGACCGCATGGAAGAGCTGCTGCGTGCCTCCGGTGTCCCCATCGGCGTTGTCACCGACGGCCGCTGGTGGGCCATCGTCAGCGCCCGCCCGCAGACCATGGTGGCCTCCGGCATCGTCGACGCCCAGACCTGGATCGAAGAGCCCGAGACCCGCAACGCCTTCATCGAGCTCCTCCAGCGCCGCCGCCTGGTCGGCGGCAAACCGCAGGACCGGCTGACCGAGCTGTTCGGCGAGTCCGTCACCGCAGCCGAGAAGATCACCGAAGCGCTTGGCACTCAGGTCCGCCGCGCCGTCGAACTCATCGTCCAGGCCCTGTCCGAAGGCGCCCTGGACGCGCGACGACGCGGCGAGCCCGACCCGCTGCCCGCACAGCGCGCCGAGGTCTACGAGGCTGCCGTCACCGTCATGATGCGCGTCGTGTTCCTCCTCTTCGCCGAAGAACGCGGACTGCTCCCGCAGAGCCGTCTCTTCGCGATGGGTTACGGCATCAGCGACGAGCTCGATCTTCTCGACGCACGGGAGAAGGAGGAGGGCGAACAGGCTGTCGACGCCACATTTCTGACCTGGCACCGTCTCCTCGCCACGTCTCAGGCCCTGTACCAGGGCGCGACCTTCGAGGACCTGCGCCTGCCCGAGTACGGCGGCTCCCTCTTCGACCCGGCCCGCTTCCCCTTCCTCACCGCCTGCGGCTCCCAGGACACCCTGGCCATCTCGGTCAGCGACCGCGTCATGCTCGAAGTCCTGCGCGCCGTCCAGATCGCCCAACTGACCGGTGGCGCCCGCCGGATCTCCTTCCGCGACATCGACGTCGAGCAGATCGGCTACATCTACGAGGGGCTACTCGGCTACTCCTGCGAACCCGTCGACGACATCATCGTCGGCCTCACCGGCAGCGCGGGATCCGAACCCGAGATCCTCCTCGCCACCCTCGAAGAACTCGCGGAGAGCAAGCGCACTGAGGCCGCACTGTCCGAGGCGATCCTGGCCTGGATCAAGCAGAACCAGCCGGCCGCGAAGCCGTCCAGCAAGAATGCCCTCGCCAAGGCGCTGAAGGCGGGCGAGACACTCGACGACACCGAGACTGCCCTGCGTGACGTCACCGACGACCCCGCGCTACGCGACCGGCTGCGTCCGTTCATCGGCATCATTCGCCGTGATCTGCGTGACCGCCCTCTGGTGGTGGAGCCCGGGGGCGTTCTGCTGGTGGAAACTCCCTCACGAGCCACGGCTGGAGCGCACTACACGCCCCGGTCGCTGGCAGAGGAAGTAGTCCGGTACGCGCTGGAGCCTCTTGTCTACCGCGGGCCACACGAGACCACCAACCAGGACGCATGGCGGCTGGTCGACTCCGACCAGATCCTCGAACTGCGTATCGCCGACATCGCCTGCGGCTCGGGGGCCTTCCTTGTGGCTGCGGCACGTTATCTCGCCGACCGGCTCGTCGAAGCGTGGCAGCGCGAAGGCGTGGCGTACGGAAGGACACCGCACGACCTGCACGTCCACGCCATAAGGACTGTAGTTGCGACCTGTCTCTATGGCGCCGACATCAACGGCATGGCCGTAGAGATGTGCAAGCTGTCGCTGTGGCTGGTATCACTCGACCCGAAGCTCCCCTTCTCCTTCGTTGACGACAAGGTGCTGCACGGTAACGCGCTGCTTGGGCTGACTAACAGGCGGCAGCTGCACGAGCTCCACATCGACCCGGATGCGGCTGGTGGGCAGCTCACCATGTTCAATGTAAAGATCGATGAGAGCCTCGCGGAGGCTGCTCGAATTCGCCGTCAGCTCTGCTCAGAAGTCGACAACGACGACCCGCAGCGCTCCGCAAACTCCAAGCGGCGGCTGTGGAACCGCTACCAGCAGGTCACGCAGGAACTTGCCGACATTGCTGACGGGGTGATCGCTGCGGGTCTAGCACTCGGCGGAAAGCCCGATAAGAAGCGACGGGAAGCGTACGAGAATCTGCGCATCGCGGTCGAGAGCGCGTACCCGGTAGGTGAGGACACGTCGGCTGACCGGACTATGCTTGATCGGATCCAGGAGGTCGGCCTTACGCCGATGGTCACGACGGACTACGTGCGGTGGAAGCCGCTGCACTGGATCCTGGCGGTGCCGGATGTGATGGAGCGGGGTGGGTTCGACGCGGTGATCGGGAACCCGCCTTTCCTGGGTGGTCAGAAGCTCACCGGTTCGATGGGAACCAACGTCCGCGACTGGTTCGTCAACACCCTCGCGGGTGGCAGGAAGGGCAGCGCGGACCTTGTGGCGTACTTTTTCCTGCGTGCGTACGGACTGCTATCGCGTCACGGTGGGCTCGGGCTGATCGCCACTAATACAGTTGCCCAGGGGGACACCCGTAACGTCGGCCTCGACCAGCTTGCTGCGAGGGACTTTACGATTTCCCGAGCGATCCAAAGTCGATCATGGCCGGCGGCTAGCGCGAATCTGGAGTATGCGGCGGTGTGGGGCAGCCGGGCCGAGATCGACCCGACGGTGCCGAGGATCGTCGCCGAGGCCGGGGGCTACATCGAGGCTGCGCGGATCTCCACTCTGCTGGAGCCTGGCGGTCGAATCGAAGGTGATCCAGTACGACTGGTAGAAAACGCAGGAGTTGCGTTCATCGGCTGCTATGTACTCGGCATGGGATTTGTCCTGGAGTCCAGTGAGGTTGAGGCATTGATTGGAGCCGACGCAAAGAACGGGGAAGTGTTGTTCCCCTACCTCAACGGTGAGGACCTTAACTCCCGGCCTGATACCTCGTATTCACGATGGGTCATCGATTTCAATGACCGAACGGAGCGGCAGGCACAAGAGTATGCACTACCGTTTCAGAGAGTGCTTGAGCAAGTGAAGCCGACACGAGTGAAGAATAAGGAGAGGCATCGCCGAGAGGAGTGGTGGCAATTTGCTAGGCCAGCTCCCGCGATGCGTGAGGCGATCGCCGACTTGGACGAGATGCTCGCAATCGCCCTTGTAAGCAAGACAGTGATTCCGGTGCGTGTTTCGGCTAATCAAATCTGTAGCCACATGTTGGGGGTGTTCGCCACAGACTCGTACGCGAGCCAGGCCGTGTTGTCTTCGTCAATCCACCAGGCCTGGGCCATTAAGTACGGGTCCACGCTGGAGACTCGCTTCCGATACACACCTTCCGACGTCTTCGACAGCTTTCCTCAGCCGAGGAGCACGGATGAGCTCACCGAGTTTGGCCGAACCCTCGACACGCAACGTCGAGACATCATGCTTCGCCGCGGCTTGGGTCTAACTAAGCTCTACAATCTGGTCAACGACCCCGACATCACCAACGCCGCCGACCCCGACATCGCCCGCCTCCGTGAGATCCACGTGGAACTCGACCGCGCAGTCACGGCCGCCTACGGGTGGGACGACATCCCCCTGGACCACGGCTTCCACACCTACCGCCAAATGCAACGCTGGACGGTGAGCCCCGCCGCACGGGTGGAGATCCTCGACCGCCTCCTCGAAGAGAATCATCGCCGTGCCGCCTCGCAGGGCGTTGTCGGAGCCACCGGCAACAATGAGGCCATCGAGGAAGAGGAGGGCGACGAGTGACCACCCCGCAGCGCAACAGCGCCCAGTCCGCAGTCGGCGCCCCCCAGGCCCCCGCCTACCGTCTCGCCCTCGAACCCGATGATCGTTCCTGGACGGCCCGGGAGAACCTGGTCGACATCTTGGAGCGTGAGCTCCTCGGCCCGGCCAACGGTCCGGAGGAGATCCTTGAAGGTGTCCCGGACTCGGCGTACCTGATCGGTCGGATCGCCCCGGTCCGGCTCACCGCCAGCCAGGACGACCCCGGCGAGGCAGGCTCGGACGACGCTGCCACCGACGTAGGCGATGCCGTGGACGCTGCCGAGAGTCGGGGCGTGCCACTCACCGCTGTGGACGACAGCAGTGCCAGCTCGGATGAGGACGAGGTCGAGGATCAGCCACAGAAGCGTGGGCTGATGATTCCGGCGTCCATGGGGCTGCGGTTCCAGATCCCCGACGATCTGGACGAGTTCACGGTGACTGCCTCGTGGGGCACGTACGAGCCGGTGAAGGAGAAGCGGGGCCAGGGTGCCAAAGAGGGCGGGACCGACGATGCGACGCCCTCCCCGGCGCTCCGTCGTTTCCAGCGGACCCCGCACGCCATCGCGAAGACGATCAAGGTTGCCGATCTGGAGCCGTCCCGTACGACGGAGATCGCGCTCAAGGAGAAGGTCATCCTTCGGGTCGATCGATACGACGATGGCGAGCGTGGCTGCCGTCTGATCGAGGTGGCGCTTTGCAACGACCGGGAGACTCCCCGCAAGATCCCTGTCGAGGCGTGGCTGTACCAGACCAAGCTGTCGGTGTCGGCCGACGGCGCTGAGGCGTTCCTGCCGGTCAATGACGTACTCCTGGACACACGTGAAGAGCGGGACGACGAGTTGCGTCGGCTGCGGCTTCAGTACTGCAACCGTCTGGAGTTCGCTCATGGCCGGACGTGTTCGGTGGATTGGAAGGCAGCCGAGGGGTCGCGCAGGGCGAGCGCGGTCTGGACGACGTGGCTGCCGGTGAGCGAGACGCCGCAGACGGCCGCCGAGGAGATCAGTTCGGCCCTGCTGGACATGCGCAAGCTCCAGGAGGCGTCCGCGGCTGAGCTGCGCGCGGGGCTTGAGCCGATCGTCGCGGGGTACACGGCCTGGCTGGATGGCGAGGAGCAGAGGGCCAACGCTCTTCCGGAGCATCTGCGGTCCGAGGCGCTGGAGGCGGTCGGGGATGCACGCCGGGTGCAAGAGCAGCTCGCGAACGGTCTGAAGTTCCTCCTCCAGGATGAGGAGGCGTTGCGCTGCTTCCGGTTCATGAACCGGGTGATGGCCGATCAGCGTGTGCAGTCGCAGGTCTCGGAGCGGCGGGCAAGCGTGCCTGGGGAGAGCATCGAGGAGGCCACCAAGGCGATCCTCGATGACAAGGGGGCACGGGCGCACTCCTGGCGTACGTTCCAGCTTGCCTTCGTGCTCATGCAGTTGCCGCTGCTGTCCGACCCGGCGGCCGAGAAACGGTCGGGGGATCTGGCCAAGGCGCAACTGCTGTTCTTCCCGACCGGTGGTGGCAAGACGGAGGCGTATCTCGGTCTGGCCGCCTATACCTTCGCCATCCGCCGCCGCCAGGGAGTGGTCGAGGCGTTCGACGGGCCATTGGACGGACGGTCCGGGGTGGCTGTTCTGATGCGGTATACGTTGCGGCTGCTCACGTCCCAGCAGTTTCAGCGCGCCACCGCCCTGGTGTGCGCGGCGGAGCTGGCGCGGCGCGACGATGTGGCGACATGGGGGGAGGAGCCGTTCCGGATCGGCTTGTGGGTCGGTACCGATGTGAGCCCGAAGCGGTACGACGAGGCAGCCCAGCAGCTTGAGAAGGCTCACGGAGGCCGTGGCTATCGGCTCACAGTGCTGCAGGTCCAGCGCTGCCCGTGGTGCGGAACCCGGGTCGAGGCACGGGACGTGGACACAGACCCAGCACTGCGCAGGGTCTACGTGTACTGCGGTGACGAGCTGGCCGAGTGTCCGTTCGCCAACGGCGGTGAGGTCCCTGACGGTCTGCCGGTGCTCACGGTCGACGAGGAGATCTACCGCCTCGCGCCGGCATTCGTCATCGCCACCGTGGACAAGTTCGCCCGCCTGGCACGGGAGGGCGAGGCCGCCTCACTCTTCGGGCATGTCTCGCGGCGCTGTGAGCGGCACGGCTTCGTTCACCCGGACTATCAGCCCTGCGACATCAAGGACGGCAGCAAACACCCTAAGAAGGACGGCCACCCGGCCGCCCCCGTGCATCCGGCAACGCGGCTGAGGCCCCCGGATCTGATCATCCAGGACGAGCTGCACCTGATCACCGGGTCGCTCGGCACGACGGTGGGCCTGTTCGAGGTGGCCATCGACGTGATGACCGACTGGCAGACCAAGGACGGGCGCCCGGTACGCCCGCTGCTGGTCGCCTCCACGGCCACTGCGCGCAACGCGTCCGAGCAGGTTCGGGCGCTCTACGGGCGCGACGTCACCATCTTCCCCCCGCAGGTCCTGGACGCCGGGAACACCTTCTTCTCCAAGGAGATCCCGGTCTCCGAGAAGTCACCGGGCCGCCGCTACATCGGCATCAGCACGACCGGAGTGCGCTTGACCACAGCGGAGATCCGGGTGGCTGAGGTTCTCATGGCTGCAGGGCAACTGCTCCTGGATCGCTCCGGCCAGGTGGCCGATCCGTATTTGAGCCTGGTCGGCTACTTCAGCGCAACCCGTGAACTCGCAGGCATGGCCCGATATATGAGCGACGACATCCAGACCGCGCTCGCCAAGGGCCGTCCCTGGTCGAAGCTCCCCCGCCGTACCGGGACCGACTACGGATCGCTGCACGTCGCCGAGTTGACTTCGCGTGTAGCCAGCGCGGACATCACCGCGACACTGGACCAGATGGCAGCGTCCTTCGATCCAGGCTTCGACTCTACGGCGGGCAAGCGGAACCGGCGTGCGCTACGGGAAGCGAAGAAGCCGGAACCCACCCGTGAGGTCAACCCGTACGACGTCGTCCTCGCCACCTCCATGCTCCAGGTAGGTGTGGACGTGACCCGGCTTGGCCTGATGCTCGTGGTCGGGCAGCCGAAGAACACCGCGGAGTACATCCAGGCGTCGTCGCGTGTCGGCCGGGCCGCAGACCGACCGGGTCTGGTGGTCGCGCTCGGGAATTGGGCGCGCCCCAGGGACCTCGCCCACTTCGAACAGTTCCGCCACTACCACGAGACGTTCTACGCGCAGGTCGAGGCCCTGTCCGTGACCCCGTTCTCGGTGACTTCCCTAGAGCGCGGCCTGGATGGCGTGCTGGTCAGCGCGGCACGGGTGCTGCAGGCTGCCAAGGCCAGCAGCGGACAGGGGCTGTCTCCCGAGGACGGCGCTGGCTACATCGAAGCCGAGCAGCATTTCGCCGGACAACTCATCGACGCCCTCGTACGCCGGATCTTGCGGGCCGGTGATGAGGACGCAGCCGACCGCGCCCGCCTGCGCCTGGGGAACCGGCTCGACCAGTGGGTCAAGCGTCGCAAGCATCTCGCGGAGGATCGTAAGTCACTCGTGTACGAGAAGGTTCTGGACGATAGTCGGCATGACGCACTGATGATGAGCGCGGAGAACGCCAAGGCAGACATCGACACCCGGGACGCGGCGCCGTTCATCGTGGCGAACTCGATGCGCGAAGTACAGCCGGAGATCAATCTCCTGGTGAGCCCGATCAAGGAGCGGCTGGTGTACCGCGCACCCGACCACGCCCCCCAGTGGAAGATGCCGGAGGACAATTCGTGAGTGCCGGGACACGCTTCGTCTACGACGTCGCCCACGCCGTCGACCCACTCGGCGACCTGGAGCAGGAGTCGGAGAAGGCCACCAAGCACAACCGCGCCAAGGTCGGCTCGGCCCGCCCCTCCTCTCTGCTCTACACCTACGGGCCCGGTGCCATCATGGACTTGCCTCAGTTCACGATCATGCCCACGGGCCTAGACGACTGGGACCGCATCTGGCGGCGCCGCGACTCCGCACCCCCACAGATCCACGCCCCGCGGCTGCGCGACGTAGTGCGGATGATGCTGCGTTCCCCCGACGTACAGCTACGCCCATATCCCTGGCAGCCGAAGAAGCACAGCCGGTCTACCGAAGGCAACGACCTCGGCGTCCCCTCCCGAGTCTTCCCCCAGTGGCTGCGATGTACGGGCTGCGACATGCTCGGACTGCTCACCCAGTTCGACTACCGCAATACACACCCCTTCCGCACCGACCTGGCCGTCTTCGAACACACCAAGTGCACGGGGCGCACGGGCGCCGGCACACGCAAGCCGATGCGCCGTACCGCCATCCCCGCCCGCTATCTGCTGGCCTGTCCTGACGGACACCTGGACGAGTTCCCGTACGACCAGTGGGTGCACCGCGGGCAACCGTGCAGCATGGCGGAGCTGCCCGCGCTGAAGATGGTCGACCGGACTGCCGGAAAGGGCGCCTCGGCCGTGATCCAGTGCGCATCCTGCGACATGCGGCGCCCGATGAACGAGGCCCAAGGCGAGGCCGGCAGAGGGAAGCTGCCGCAATGCCGTGGCCGCCACCCTCACCTGGACGCCTTCGAGCCCAAGGGCTGCCGCAACGAGACCCGGCTGATGCTCGTCGGCGCCTCCAACCTTTGGTTCCCAGCCACCCAGTCAATCATCGTGATGCCGGACTCCCCGGAGGAGAAGGCCAGCGATCTGGCCGACCGAGTGCGCACTGCACTGGGTGACAAGCTCGCCAAGTACCGCGACAACCTCGACCTGATCCGAGACCTGCTGGGCATGGACGGCGGTGTCGACGTCGCCGGACTGACTGACCAGGACCTGGAGGAAGTACTCCAAGCGGCTTCCGCAGAGACCGACACCCCAGAGGAACAAGAGGCGAAACTGCGCGACTGGGACCCCGTCGACCTCCTCGTACCCGAATGGCGACACCTGTTGCGTCCCATCCCCGGTAGCCGCGCCGAGGAGCCCAAGAGCGGACTTACCCTCGCCACCCGGGAGCGGGGCAAGGACCTACAGCCAGAGATCACCCGAGTCCTCGCAGTCGAACGTCTCCGCAAGGTGAACGCCCTCGTGGGCTTTACCCGCATCGACGACATGGACCGCGTGGGCGACCTCCCACGCCGCCTGGCTCCACTCACTCGTACGTCACGACCGGCCTGGACCGTGGCCACCGAGGACCGGGGCGAAGGGATCTTCCTCCAGCTCGACGAGCACGCAGTCGCCGCCTGGGAGAAGCGCATCCTGAACACCGACCTGTGGCAGCTTCACCGTGAGGCACACCGCAGGAACTTCGAGCGCCGCTTCTCCGACACAGCAGGCCAGGTCAACCCCGACAGCCGTCTGAAGCCCCCGCGCTACTGGCTCGTCCACACCTTCTCCCACATCCTCATCCGCGAACTCGCCCTGACTTGTGGATACTCGGCCGCCAGCCTCAGCGAACGCCTCTACGCCTGGCCCGCCGCCGACGGACGTGACCCCGCCGCCGGTCTTCTCATCTGCACCACTGCCTCGGACAGCGACGGCACCCTGGGCGGCCTCGTGCAGCTCAGCGAGCCATCGCGCCTTCAACGTGTCGTCGACAGCGCGCTCCGCAAGGCCGCACGCTGTTCCTCCGACCCCATCTGCTCCAGGCGCACTCCACAGGACCCCGAGGACTTCCTGCACGGAGCCGCCTGCCACTGCTGCGTCATGGCCTCGGAGACCTCCTGCGAGCGCGCCAACCGCTTCCTCGACCGCCGGTTCCTCCTCGACCTCCCCGGCAGTGACCTCGGCTTCTTCCAAGCCGATGAGTGACGCGGACGCGCTGAGGCAACTCGGCCAGCTCCTCACCGGAACCGAGGCCAAAGACATAGCGGACCGGCTGGCCGACGGCGACACCCTGACCGCCGCGCTCAAGGTCGTCCCGGCCGGCCACCGGGCAGACGTCCGACAGCTACTGAAGGCGCTTCCCGGAGACGCTGGAGTGTCGGATCACCAGGTACTGGTGCTGCGGGCGATCGAGGGGGCACGCACGTTGCCGACCACGTTGTCGCCGCTGTGGACCATGCCCGGTCACCTCGCCCAGAGCGGTCCGCTCACCACTTCGGTGACCCGTCTCGTGGACAGTGCCCGTCACGCGATCACCTGCTCAACCTTCAACTTCCAGCGCAGCTCGGCGCTCTGGGAATCACTGAAAGAGGCCGCACAGCGCAACGACGTTGCCGTCCGCATCTACATGGATTCCCATGCTGCCGACGGCAGCGGACAACATCGGTCCCCCTCGACAGCAGATGTAGCCGCGCACCTGGCTCCAGCGGAAGTGTGGCGGACCAAGAAATTCGATGGCAGATACGTGCGCAACCACGCCAAATTTCTCGCCGTCGATCACCACCTCCTGCTCGTGACCAGTGCGAACTTCTCCTGGAGCGCTGAGTACGACAACGTGGAATTCGGAGTCCTCATCGACAACCCGAGCCTCACTGAAGCCGTCGAGCGCGAGCTGTGGGAGGCAGAGGGGGCCGTGTACGAGCGCGTATCCCACCGATAGGCGCCCGACAGCGCAGGCGTAATGGCGCAAGTCACTGCACCCGCCGACTGGATGGCGGGGAAGCTTGCCCGATTGAGCAACAATGATCTCGTTCGGCGGCTGGTGTAACAGATCACGACTGATCGACGTTCCGTGCTGTGAAATGGGGTGGCCCTTGCGTGAGCCCCCACCAGCAACACAGCGCGGAGGCATGGGTGACGACTACTACTTCTCTCCTCTCACCGGCAGCGGACGCAACACCCTCCGCGCATCTCAAGGACCTGTCGCACTCCTGGGTTGTTGCCGCTGAGATCCAGGTGGAGCCGCGCATCGCGAGCATCGCCGACTTCCGCGGCTCCTTCAAAGCGGTTGCGGGACAGCGTATCGAGGCACTGGAGGTGTACTGCCGGGACTGCCGCCGCCCCTACGACGAGGTCAAGGGTGAGGACTGCGCTGAGAAGATCGACAACCGGCACCTGATAGGCGGAGACCAGTCGGTGCGGAAGAAGCGGAAGCTGCCGCCGTCGCCCACGGGCACGACGATCGTCCCGGGCGGCACCATCCAGCGGCGCGGCATCAACGCCTACATGGCCGGTGTCTGTCGCCCCCGGTGATCACCGGACAGCCCGCGACGCTAACCGCCTGCGGCGCCCATCGTCCTCTGGTGGCTACCCCGTCTGAGACCCCTTCTCCGCGAGCCCTCGTCCGCGAGGCCGCTGGACTGCTCCTCGTTGCCGCTGGTGCTCTCCTGGCGCTCTTCGCGCTCGGTGCCATGCACCCCCTCGTTGGTGCGGGCGCGGCCCTGGCCGGAACCGTCGCCTTGAACATCTGGGCGCCTCCGAAGACCAAGCTGCCAGCCCTCGTCATCTGGGGGATCAACACGGCCGTGGCCGGGGCTGTCATCGGCTGCGCCTTCCTCTACTATCCGCCCCTGGCCTGGCTGGAGATCGCGGCAGCAGCCGCAGCCGGAGGCGTGTGGCTGGCCAGTGAGGGCGCTTGATGACGCGCGAGTTTCTGCCCAGCCTCCGCCGTCTGCTCGCGCCCGGCCCCGCGACGTCGGTCGTCGAGGAGAAGTCTGCCGGGCCCCTCGGGAACACCTACGCGTCGATGACCTACGCGGGAACCACCACGATGTGGGGCACAGAGGGCCGCGCCCAGGGCTGGGACCTGGATCGCGTCATCGCCGAGGGCTATGAACGGTCCATCTGGACCTTCAAGGCCATCGAGGCGATATCCAAGCACCCTGGGGCGCTCCGCATCGAGATCGGCCGCGGGGGCACCGAACGCGAATTCGCCGAGACATTGGACGACCACCCGCTGCTGAGGGTGCTTAACGCGCAGGCGAACCCTCTGGAGCCTGCCGCAGTGTTCAAGAAGCGGCTGAGCGCTCAGCTTCTACTCAGCAAGAAGGGCGTGTTCGTCGAGCTCACCCGCAGTCGGGCGGGCACCATCACCCGACTCGACCTGTTGCCGCCTAACCGAGTCGAGCCGATTCCTGACCCGCACGGCGACTACGTCTCTCACTTCGAGTTCACCACCTACGACGGCCGCGTGCGGGAACTGGAGCCGAGCCGCGTCGTCTGGCTGCGGGACCCTCACCCCACCGACCCGTTCTGCGGCGTCACCCCGCTGGAGGCCGCGGGGCTCTCGGTCGACCTGGATGTGAAGGCCCGGCTGTACAACATCTCGTTCATCGACAACGATGCCCGGCCCGGCGGGATCGTCGGCATCGACGTTGACGGGCTCGACCAGCGCGAGATTGACCGCATTCAGCAGCGGCTCGCGCCCGGTGCGCAGCATGCCGGCGAAACCGTCGTCGTCGGCAGCGGGCCTGGGGGCCTCAACTACGTCGACACGAGTACGAGGCCGCGTGACATGGCGTACGAGACGACATCGACCGCCGCCCGTGACGAGATCCTGTCCGCGTTCGGCGTGCCCGAGTCGATCGTGGGCAACGCCTCGGAGCGGACGTACGCGAACGCCGACCGCGAGGAGTGGAACTTCTGGCAGCACACCGAACTTCCGCACCTTTCGCTCATCGCGTCTGGCTTCGACTTGGACCTGGACGACGACTGGACTGTGCGATTCAACACCTCCGCTGTCGAGGCCCTGGAGTATCCGCGCCGCCAGCGCCGCGAGGAAGCCCGTGCGGAGTGGAATGCCGGGTTGATCACTGCTGACGAGTATCGCGAGATCGCTGGACGCCGCCCGTTCAACGTGCCGCACACCCGGGCTCTGTGGATCAGCCCTCAGAAGGCGCCCGTTCCTTCGGATGAGCAGGATGCCGCCGCGCTCGGCGTCGCCCAGGATCCCGCCGGTGGGGGTGCTCTTCCCGGTGCCCTGGGCCAACCGTCTTCCTCCCCGCCCGCTGTCGCGTATCCGGACGGCAACAGCACCGCCACATCCGTGGTTGCCGAAGCACGCGGGAACGCCCCTGCCGAAGCCACTGCCGAGGAGGTCACAGCACCTCCTGAAAGCACCGGCCCGAATGTGGGCTCGGCCGCGTCCACCGTCGTTCAGGCCCATGCCGAAATGCCCCTCGTGCTGCCCGGCGATGCAGCCGACGACGTAGCCACAGCGCGCACTACCGCCACCGGCCCTCCATCTGTGGGAGATGCAGCAGCGGACGTGAACGCAGCGCGGGGCTCCGACGACAAGCCCTTCCGGTGACCGAACCCGAGGGGTACGAGGTCACCACCGGCCGGGACCACCGTACGGCCCCTCACCGATCGCGAAGGGCGCGACGTTAGGCACGGGCGCTGTGCATCGTCCGCGCCATGCTGAATCCGCCCGCGCACACCCCCTCCGACCTGCTGCTTGGTGTGGAAACCAAGGTCACCCGACGGCCGTGGAACCCCGCCCTGCACCCGCGGGACAGCAAGGGGCGCTTCGTCGAGACCGGCGGCATCGCGCGGCTGTGGGGCGGGAAGCTGGCACGCATCCTGCGGGCACTCCCCCATGACCGCGTGCTGGTCCAGGACCGCTCGGGCAACGGGGAGTACACCGGCCGACGGCACACAACCAGCGCCAAGTGGATCACGATGGTGGCCCGGCCCGACGGCAGCGCCCCGACCAGAAGCGAGAACAAGGTGGCCGCCGAGGACGCCCGTCGTGACAGCGACGGGCGGCGCGGCCTGGGACTCTCCCGTGACGACCACGGGGACCCCGACACCCCGGATGCTCCGCACGACACCGACGACGAGGGTCGGTCCATCAGCCGCGATCAGGGGAAGGGGCCGCAGGACGGCGACGACCAGGACGAGCCTGACCGGCACGACGTTGATGTCGAGGCGCTGCCCAACCGTGCAGCCAAGGTCGGTGCCCGGTTCGCCGATACCGCCGCGGTGCGGCGTCATTTCCTCGACCGTGCCGAGCAGACCGGCACCAATGGGGAGGCTCTGCGCCGGCTCGCCGAGGACGAAGACCTGCGGATCACCCCGAGCGGCGGCCTGGTCAGCACGCGAGACGCGTCCACCGGCCACTGGTATCTCAGCTCCACCGGCACCGGCGGCTATCTCGGCGGCAGCGACTTCGCCACCCGCGAGGAGGCCGAAGCCGCGGCCGAGTACGTCCAGGACAACGTCCGCAACGGGCACATCATGCCGGGCGAGTTCAACGAGCCGTTCGACTTCTCCGACCCTGACATGGCGCAGTGGGCGCCGACGTGGCGCTCCACCAAGGGTGAGGGTGCTGAGCAGGCCATTCGTCGTGCCCTTCGTGAGTTCCGGGCCTCCGGCAGATCCGACGCCCCGTCCGCTGCCGCACAGCAGCGGACCCATGCGCAGACGCGCGCCAGGTTCACCACACTCCAGCAGGCCCGTGCCAACTGGTCCCAGCAGGCCGACGGGCTGCGGAACGCCAACGGCCCGCGGGATCGGAGCAGAGCCCGGGAACTGGATGCCCTTGCGAAGGAGTCGCGGCTCAAGCTCGTCGGCGACGGCCAGTTCGTCACCCGACGTGTTGACGGGGACTGGTACCTGTACGCCACTGGCAGCGGCCAGCGGATGTCGTGGTGGTTTGACCGGCAGGCCGACGCCAAGGCGTTCGCAGAGCACGTCGTCGGCGCCCTCAAGGACAAGGACGGTACGCCGCTGGACTTCTCCGACCCCGAGTTCGCCGAGTACCGGACGAAGTGGCGCTCGGCGAAGGGGCGCGACTACGACCAGGAGTGGACGGCCGCGCGCGCCCTCTGGGACCAGGAACACCCGCCGAAGCACAGCATCGCGAACGACCGGCTCGCCGAGACGCTGCGGCGTCGCCCTTTCGGTGAGGACGACGCCCCGCAGGCAAACGTTCCAGACCGGCAGGCACCGGAGACCGGTGACGCCCCGGAGGACGCTCCGGAACAGCCGGACGCCCCTCCGGCGCCGCAGAAGACCTCCACCGAGGACGCCGCCCCGGACGCTGCGGGTGGCGAGGGCAGTCAGCCGGACGAGACACCGGACCCGGCCGCTGCCGAGGGGCGACCGGCAGGCGTGCCGGACGACGCGGAGCCTGTTGAGGGAGTGGACGGCTACTGGACGACCTGGTCCGGCGGCAACGTCACCGTGTACGGCCCGGACGGCAAACTGGTCGGCCGTGTCGTCGGCAGCTACGGCGACCGGCACGCCACGGTCGACGGCGTTCACATCCCCATCGGCGACAGCCTGTCCTCCGCCGACCAGATCATCGCCCGCCATCACCTCGCCACACTCGACCCGGCGAAGGCCGACCGTGTGCACCTTGCCTGGACCACGCACAAGGGCAAGCGCATCCTTGCGGTCCGCGGCACGGTCAAGGACGACGCGCGAGATGACAGGGCGGTCGGCGCCGCCGGAAAGCTGGCGTGGTCGCCCGTCCAGAATGCCCGGGTCACCGGTACTCAGTGGAAGCCGGAGACCCGTGATCGCAAGGCAGCGCAGATCCTCGCCGCGTTCGCCCGCCAGGGCCGTAACGTCCGCATCACCGACGAGGACGCTGACAACCGTGCGGACGCGCCGGAGCAGCTCGACGAGGACACCAAGCGGCTCCGGGCCATGCCTGAAGCTCACCTGCGCGAGCACCGCGAGAACCTGAAGATCCACGCCCAGGTCGCCAGGACTCCCGCCCGCAAGCAGCAGGCACGCGCCGCCCTCCGCAAGGTCGAGGCGGAACTCGACCGGCGCCGCATCGCCCACCAGGACAGCGACACCCAGGGCCAAGACCGCGAGACGAAGCCCAGTCCGCAGGAGCGCGCGGCTGCGTTGAGCGACGCGGATGTGGACCGCGCGATCGTCGAATCCCAGCGGGACCGTGGCCCGCGCGGACCGCGCCGCGGTGATCTCCTCAACGACGACGAGCAGGCCCTGTACGGGGAACGGCGGCGCCGCACGAACCAGCTCCTCGCCCAGACCGGCACCCCCGAGGACCTGAGCGATGACGCCCTCGCCCGGCATGCGAAGGACCTGGACGAGCGCCGCCAGAAGCATCAGGTGTCGAGCAACCACCTGCCGGAGGACGGGGACGACAACCCGGAGCGCGACCTGGCCAACGCGCTGGCCGAGCGGCGGGATGCCGTCGAGACCGAGCAACAGACCCGGCAGCTCCGCGACATCGAGCAGCGGCCCCCGGTCCAGGAGCTGGACGACGCCGCCTTGGAGGAGGAGTTCCTGCGTCTGCCCGCCCGCTGGAAGAGCCTGGGCAAGGAGCAGAACGAGGTCCTGTCGGCCCGTCGGCTCGCGGTTTACGAGGAGCGGCGGAGGCGCAAGGCCGACGCCTACCGCAACCGGCCCGAGCCGACCGGGCTGGACGACCAGGCCCTGACCGACGAGTTCCGCGAGCTGTACAAGCAGCGCAGAACGGCCAGCGGCGGTGAACGAGAGGCTCTTGACGAGCGGCTGAAGGCCGTCTTCGACGAGCAGAACCGCCGCGGCGTCGAGGGCCGGGAACAGACGGTCAGCCGCGCCGACACCCGCGAGGACCCGCTACGGGGCAGCGGTTCGTACGGCACCGCTGTCACGGTCGACGGCAACAGGTACGGAACGGTCGTCTACCGCGAGTACGGCTCCGCGTATACGGGCGGGCCCAAGGAGGGGTGGAACGCCCAGCTCGACACGCACGGCCGCATCCTGGGCGCGTACCCGTCCATGACGGAGGCTCTGGCGGCGCTCGTGCACCGCTACGACCAGGACCCCGACACCGAGCCGGTGCGCCTTTACGGGTCCGTGCGGCGCCTGTGGGTGCCGAAGATGTTCTTCGAGCTGTACCGCGACTCCCGGCGCGCCGACGGCTTCGACTCGGCGACCAAGGAGCGCCAGACCCTCTACGGCCTGTTCAAGGGTCACTACTACGGCTGGTCCGACGGCACGAACCCGCTGACGGGGAAGAGCGGCAAGGGCGTCAATCTGAACGTGCCCGAGGGCCTGCTGGCCGAGTTCCAGCGCGCCACTGAGGAACTGTCCCGCGAGATGATGCTGTGGGCCAGCGACCGGGAGCTGGACTCCTCGGACCGGTCGAAGGCCAAGACCCGCCTGGCCTCGATCAACGCTGCGCTCCACGCGATCGGGGCGCAGCGCGAGGGCGTGCGCAAGGATGGTGGGGACGACGACCGCAAGGTCATCTCGCGCGAGGAGATCGAAGCGCAGCAGGCGGCCCTGCGCGCTGCCCTGGGAACGGATGAGGAGGGAGCTGACGGTGAGCATCTACAGCCAGGTGGCACGGGAGCACTGGACGAAGTACCGGCCGCAGGAGCTGGCGACGATGGCGGACCCGGACGCGTTCTTCCTGAACAAGGGCAGGGAGATCGAGACGTCGATTCTGGCGGCCGAGGAGGCGCTGGAGGAGACCGTGCCGGCCGCGACGGAATACGAGGAGCGGGCGGGGCAGATCAAGCAGATCAGGGCGAGCGCGACGGAGCAGGTGCTGCGCGATCTGCTGCCGGAGCCGGAGCCGGGGGCCGAGCAGCGGCCGACGCTCAGCCCGGAGATGCGGGACCTGCAGGCGATGAAGGACGCGGTGTACGACATGTAGCGCCGCGCTTCCGGCCGGACCCGGCCGACGCCGCGGCCAAGGGCCCGATTCAGCGCGCCGCCGCGAACGTCGAGGCGATCCGGGTCCTCAAGCGGCTGGAGCGGGAGGAGCGTCCCGCCACCGACGAGGAGAAGCGCGCCCTCGCCCGCTGGAGCGGGTGGGGCTCGGTTCCGGTCATGTTCGCGGCCGAGCCGAACGAGAAGGAACCGCGCTACCAGCAGGGCGGCGCACGGTACGGGAAGTTCGCGCAGGACCACGCCCGGTGGGCCGAGTACCGCGACCTGCGCACCATGCTCCAGAGGGAGCTGACGCCGCTGGAGTGGCGGCAGGCGTCCCGCGGCACCCTGTCCATGCACTACACGCCGCAGCCCATCGCCGAGGCGATGTGGGACGGCCTGAAGGCCCTGGGCTTCGAGCGTGGCGACGTCCTTGAGGCCGGATCTGGCTCGGGCGCGTTCTTCGGCGTCTCCCCGGCAGGCGCGCGCCTCACGGGCGTCGAGCTCGACCCGACGACCGCGCGGATCGCCAAGGCGATCTACCCGGACGCTAACGTCCTCAACGAGAACTTCGCGGAGACCGACGCCCACCCCGGCGCCTTCGACGCGGGCATCGGCAACGTCCCCTTCGCCTCGGTCCCCTTCGGTGACAAGCGCTACCCGGCGGAGAGCCTGCACAACGGGTTCATCACCAAGGAGCTGGCTCTCACGCGGCCGGGCGGCGTCACGCTGCTGATCACCTCACGGCACACGCTGGATTCCAAGGGCGACAAGGCCCGGCGGCGGATCGCCGAGTACGGCGACCTGATCGGCGCGGTGCGCCTGCCCTCCGGCGTCTTCCACGACGCGGGCACCAGCGTCGTCACGGACGTGCTCGTGCTGCGGCGCCGCGCCGACGGCCAGGAGCCGGGCGACACGTCGTGGCTCAACGCCCCGGAACGGAAGGTCGGCCGCGTCACCGAGCACGTCAACGCGTATTTCACCGAACACCCCGATCACATCCTCGGTGACCTGGCCACCGAGTCATCCCCGTACGGCCCGCGCCTGACCGTCAAGGGCGACCCGGCCAAGGCCGCCGACCAGCTGCGTGACGCCCTGGAGCAGATCGCCGCCCAGGCCGTGGCCGACGGCAACGGCTACGAGCCGCACCCCGACGGGGACGACCGGCCGCCGGTGCTCCTGCGGACCGCGCGGGACAAGCACGCCGACGACTGGACCGGCCGCCTCTACGAGGACGACGACGGTCAGCTCTACCAGCACGTCAACGGCGGCGACCCGGTCGCCGTCGTGCCGTCCGACGGGCGTACCGACCAGCTCCGCGCCCTGATCCGGCTGCGCGACGTAGCCGCCGAGCTGCGCGAGCTGGACCGGAAGAACGACGAGGACGAGCGCGCCGAGAACCTGCGCGGCAAGCTGCGCGACCTGCACACCGCGTACGTCGCCGAGTTCGGGCCCATGTCCAAGCCCGGCCAGGTGCGCAGCATGAAGTCCGGCACCCGGCCGGACGGCTCGCAGGAGCGCACCCCGACCGCGTGGGGCTACTTCCGCTCCGACCCGGACGCCGCCTCCGTCCTCGCGCTGGAGCGGTGGGACGCCGAGAAGGGCGAGCCGGTCCTCTCCCGCGTCTTCACCGAGCGCGCCGCCGCCCGCCGCCAGCCGCTGACCCGCACCGACGACCCGAAAGCGGCACTGGCCGCGGTCGTCGCCGCGACCGGCGAGGTCGATCTCGGCGAGGTCTCCCGCCTGCTGGATCTCGATCCGCAGGAGACCGTGCGCCGCCTCGGCAAAGAGGTCTTCACCGACCCGGCCACCGGCCGCCTGGAGCTGGCCGGCGCCTACCTGTCCGGCCCCGTCCGCGACAAGCTCGACACCGCGCGCCGCGCAGCCGAGAAGGATCCGGCGTACGCCGTCAACGTCGCCGCCCTGGATGCCGTCCAGCCCGCCGAGCGCACCATCGGCGAGTTCACCCCGGAGATGGGCGCGCACTGGACGCCGCCCGAGCTTGTCCAGGGTTTCCTGCGCGAGTACCTGGGCGACCGCACGCTGCGCGTCGCTCACGACGACCGCTACGGCTGGATCCTCCACGCGGGGAAGGTCCCGCAGGCCAACAACACCATGTACGGCGTCGCGGCCAACGCGGAGAAGGGCACCAAGGGCAAGGACGCCGTCCACATCGCCCGCGCCGTCCTCGGCCACGGCTCGCTGACCGTCTACCACGACGACAAGCGCCGGGATGTCGATGAGGAAACGTCCCGCCTGGTCCGGCAGAAGGCCGACCAGATGCGGGCGGAGTTCGCCAAGTACGCGACGGCCAACGCTGACCGCCTCACGCGCCTGACCGACTCCTACAACAAGATCATGAACGGGCACGTCGTCCGTTCCTACGACGGCATGGCCCCCACGCTGGAGGGCTTCACCCCCGACCGCACCCCGCACCCATGGCAGCTGTCCGGCGCCGCGCGCATGCAGTTCGAGCGGTCGGTGGTCCTCTCCCACGAGGTGGGCCTGGGAAAGACCTCCACGCTGGTGATGGGCACCCAGGCGCTGCGGGCCTCCGGCCAGATCGAGAAGCCATTCGCCGTCGTCCCCGACCATCTCGCGCAGCAGTGGTACGACGAGGCGCGGTTCGCGTACCCGAACGCGGACATTCACCTGATCACGTCCGCGGACCTGGCCGACGGGCGGCGCGCGAGCACCCTGGAGTGGCTGCGCGCCAACAAGCCCGACCTGGTCATCTTCACCGAACCCGCCTTCGGGTCGGTCAAGATGTCGCCGGAGGCGCAGGAGGAGTACGAGTTCCGCGAGCTGGAGGCCCTGCGCGAGCAGCTCGACCGGCAGTACGAGGACGCGGACAACCCGAACCACCCGTTCATCGTCGCGAAGATCGAGCAGCGCATCGCGACGGTGCAGAACAAGATCAGCAAGAACGCCGCGCCCATGCGTACGCCGGGTGAGACGTACTGGGACGACCTCGGCTTCGACTATGCCGTCGTCGACGAGGCCCACCGGTACAAGGGCGTCGGCTTCCGCTCGAAGGAGGGCGGCGGAGACCCGGCCTCGATCCGCGGCATCGACCTGCACCAGAAGCTGACCGACCTGCACCGTCGCCGCGCGGGCCGGGCCACGGTCACCCTCGCCACCGGCACCCCGCTGTCGAACTCGATCACCGAGCAGTACACGATGCTCGCCCTCGCCGCCCCATGGATCCTCGACACGTACAACGCCGGGGCCCCGGACCTGTGGGCCGCGACATTCGGCCGCAAGGTCCTGCGTGTCGAGAACGCCCCCGACGGCTCAGGACTCCGCGTCGTCGAGCGGTTCTCCGAGTTCCACAACAAGCGCGCCATGAAGACCATGTGGGGCCTCATCGCCGACACCAAGCGCGCCGACGACGTGGGCATCCCCCGCCCGGCACTCCGGGGCGGCACCCCGAACCTGGTCATGGTCGAACCGACCCGGGACCAGCTGGACCGCCTCAAGAGCCTCGTCGCCCGAGGCCGGGCAATCCACAACGGCGACGTGGACCGCCACGAGGACAACATGCTCGCGGTGTCCAACGAAGGCAGCAGCGTGGCCCTGGACCCGCGGCTCATCGACCCGAAGGCGCCGGCCGGTCACAAACTCCGGGCGGTCGCCGACGCGCACGCGGAGCGCTACCACCGCTACAAGGACCGCGTCTACAAGACGTACTACGGCAGGGCACAGGACCACCCGGTCCCCGGCGCACTCCAGATGATCTTCCTGAACGAGGGCGTGCCGGGCGGCAACAACAAGGGCGGCTTCGACGCCTACGCCGAGCTGCGGGACCTCATGGTCGAGCGCGGCATCCCCCGCGAGAAGATCGCGTTCGTCCAGGACGCCAAGAAGTCCGGCAAGCCCGAGGACCTGGCCGAGCTGTTCCGCAAGGCCCGGGACGGCGAGATCTCCGTCCTCATCGGCTCCAGCACCGTCGCGGGCACGGGCATGAACGCGCAGAACCGCATGGTCTCCCTGACGCACGTCGACCTCGACTGGGGCGCCGCGCAGATGGAACAGCGCAACGGCCGCATCCTCCGCTACGGCAACCAGAACCCCGAAGTCGAGATCGACATCTTCGCGACCAAGGGATCCATGGACGGCTGGAAGGCGGGCTTCGTAGCCGCCAAGGCCGAGGGGCTGATCGACATCCAGCGCCCGGAGACCGCCGAAGGCGACACCAGCGACACCGTCTCCGAGCTCGACGGCGCCGAGTTCGACTACGAGACGATGGAAGCCGAGATCGGCGGCAACCCCTACATGAGCCAGCTCATGAAGGCCCGCCGCACGCTCCGTGACCTGGAGATCGACCAGCACAACGAGGCCGCCGAGCGCGTCCGCCGCGCCGAGACGCTGGCAGAGCTGGAACAGGACCTCGCCGACACCCGCGAGGGCATCGTCCGCCGCGAGGACGCCCTGCCCCGCATCCGCGACGTGCGCGACACCTTCGGCATGAACCTCGGCGGCCAGTCGTACGCCGAGCGCTCCGACGCCGCAGCCGCCCTGCACCGGCAGGTCACCACCCAGCTCCTGGAACACGACCGCGACGGCATGGGGCCCTGGAGGATCCTGGGCCAGTTCGGCGGGCTCGACCTTGGCGTGCGCACCGAACGCCGCGCGGACGGCCAGCTCGTCGCACACGTCGGCTTCCCCGATCTCGCCCGCAGCGACTTCGCACGCAGCCCGGACGACCTGAAGAAGAAGGGCGCCGGGGCGGGCATGATCACCCGGCTGGTCAACGCCCTGGAGAAGGCCCCGGCGCTTCAACAGACGGACCGGGCGCGCCTGCCCGAGCTCGATGAGCAGATAGCCCTCCTGCAGTCCGCACAGACAGCAGCGGACCTCACCCCGCAGATCGACCACGCACGGGCCCGCACCCACCTTCTGGAAGATGTGGTCGGCAGGATCGCCGACCTCGACAAGCTGCCCGAGATCGACGAGGCCGAACTCGACAAGAAACTGACCAAGGCGCAGCGCCGGAAGATCGTCGAGGAACGCCACCAGGCCCGCGTACCGCTCCAAGCCGCCGTCGGCGCCGCGGTGCTCACCCTCGAAGAGTTCGACCGCGAGCACCCCGAGCCCCAGCGCGCCGAACAGCCGGACGAACCGGAGCGGGACACGGTGCGGCTTCCGTCCGAGGACGTCTCCCAGACCCTCGGCCGCCTCCGGCCAGGAGCTGACGCCACGCGTGACGACGACGCCGATACACCGGACACCTTGGCGGACGCAGGCGATGGCGACAGCGGTGGCCCCACCTTGCCGCCGGTGCCCGCTGCCTCCGGCGAGGACGAGACCCCCGAGGAGGAAGGCGACGGGCAGACGGCACCGGCCCCAAGCGACGAGCCGATCGCCGACCGTCCCGGAGCGGACACCGCGGGCTCAGACGACTCGGTCGCCCTCGGCCAGGACGAGGTCACCCAGCAGCTCGACGCCATACGTCCCGAGGGCACCAAGGCGCCCGTCGCGATGACGGATCAGGAGCTCGCCGACGAGATCGTGGCCCTGATGGAGCGGGAGATGGCCCACGGGGAACTGACGGGCGCCGACCGGACCCGCATGGCCGTGCTGGAGGCGGAGAAGGACCGCCGTGCCGGGCGGGCACCGAAGGCCGAGCCGAAGAAGCCGGAGCCCGCAGACGCGGGAGGCGGCCTCTTCGACGTCGACGAGCCGGAGACGCAGTCCCCCGAAGTAGCCGACCCGGACAACCCGCTCGACCAGCCCGACGACGACTTCGGCACGCCGGACATGTTCGCGGACCACGAGGGGCGCGACACCAGCCGTCTGCGTCCGGTCCGGATGCGCCACCCCGCCGACCTGGAGGAGGGCGACCGGTACACCGACCCCGACGGACGCACTCACACAGTTGCCGAGCCGCCGAATCTCACGGGCCGGGGCCGCGTCCGGATCGTCACGAGCGACGGTGAGGAGCGGTTCTACAGGCGCGACTCCGAACTCCGTCTGCGGCATCCGGACGAGGAGATCAACAGAGACGACCGAGACGGGCAGCCAACACCGGATCTCCGCGACAACAACTCTCCCGCAGGCGACACGGCCACCGTGCCGACGCATGAGGAAGACACCGCGCGCGACGAGACAACGGAGCCTCAGCGACCGGAAGACGAGCAGCAGGACGATGACGACGCTCAGCACGGGGAGGACGAGCAGCGCGACCATGAACGGAGCCACCCCGACCCCAACACGGATGCGGACGCGGCATCGCCGGACGAGGGCCCGGAAGGGGCCGACGGCGGCCCCCAGGCACCGGGCACTCCAGACGGCAGGACCGAGGACCGCCCGAACGCTGAAGAGCCAGCAGCTCAGGACAGGGAAGACGATCGCGGCCATCACCGTCGTCACCGAGGAATCCACGGTGCGGGTGGAGAAGGCCGCGGCCCGGCGGGTGGCCCAGGAGCGCCCAGAGCCGACCTACCACACCGTCCGCGCATGCCGCCTGGCACCGACGGTGCAGACACTGCTGATCACGACGGCGGTACGCTCGACCGTGAACCGCCCCGCACGGTGGCGGACCTGCGGGAAGCATGGCGGCGCGGCGACCGGCTGACCGCCGGGGAGAACACCCCGGAGCGGCGCGCCTTCCTCGCGCAGCTCGCCGACAACCCGACGCTGACCCTCTCCTCCGGCGGCGGGCTCGTCACCTGGACCGACGATGCCGCCGACGACCCCGACGGAGCGCGACAGTGGCGGTTCGCTCAGGCACGCAACGGCGGTCGCCTGGGAAAGATCAGCCTGACCACGCGAGACGCGGACGAGGCCCGAGAGCTGGCCGACCGGTTCGAGGACATCACCGACGGGTCCCGACTGCCCATCGACTGGCATGAGCCACTCACGCCCGACGTGATCGCCCAGTGGCGCGACAGCAAGAGGCGCCCGCTGTCCGAGGCCCTGCGCGCGGTGCGGGATGCTTTCCAGCGAGACCGCGAGCACGACGACAGCGACATCCCGCAGGCACAGCCGGAACCTGCTGCCGTCCCCGGCGAGCCGCAGCCCGCCGCCCTGCCAGACGAACTCCACTCTCTGTCAGACGACGAATTGGCCGCCGCATGGGGCACCGGCCTCTCGGAGGCCGATCAGATGCGGGTCATGGAGGAGATGGACCGCCGCGACGACGCTGACCAGCGCGTACGCGACGCCATTCCCGCCACCCCGGCAGCCGACACGGACGAGGTGAGGCGCCGCGGTGAGGCCATGGATGCCGCCCTCGGCTTCGGCGGCACGGACGTCACTCGGCGCCCGCAGACTCGCGAGGAGCGCTTGCAGCGCGAGTTCCAGGATCTCGACGAGGCCCGGTACACGGCTGCCCTCGCTGCCACCAACGGCTACTTCTTCAGCCGGAACAGCAGGCGCCTGCCGTCCGTCAGCGAGCGCGACGTGTTCTCGGGCGGGAATCTGTCCCGGTTCGGTCGGTGGCGGGACTATGCCAGCGAAGAGCTGATCGAATGGTTCGACAACAACGGTGGGCGGCTGACGTACAACCAGTTCAAGCAGCAACGCCGTGCCGAAGAACGGATCGAGCGCCAACGGCATGAGGAGGAACAGCGTCGAGCCGAGGACACCCCGGAGGCATCCGCACCAGCAGAGGAGCCCCGGGGCGAGGACGATGTACCCGAGTCGGACAGCACCCCGGCCCCGTCAACCCCCGATACGCCGGAGCCGCAGCCCAATCACGGCCGCCAGTCAGAACGGGCAGCCGCCCCGAGCAGCTCAGACACCCCCCGGTTCGCTGATCTCAACGCCGTACGCGACCACATCCGCAGCGGACAGCTCGACGCCCCCGCTCCCGGTGCTGGACTACACACCAGCCCACCGAGCCCCGAGGAACGGCGTGAGATTGCGGATGACCCCAACACTCGCCTGTCCCAGGGCAGGCGGCTCCTGGTCTACGGCAACCGTGCGGTCCGTGAAGGCGCCGAGTACAACCGCCGCTACATCGTGGCCGCCCCCGGAAGTCTCACCCCCGTCCTCAACGACCACATCGACGGCTTCTCCACCCTGAAGGCCGCACTTCACGCGGCAAACGTCCTCGAAGAGGACGTGCGGGACGCCGACGGCACCCCGTTTCCGTGGGACGCCCCCGACGCCATCGAACGAGCCCGCACGTTCCGGGGCCCGAACGACGAAAGCCTCGCCGAGACCATGGCCCGCGCGCTGGCCAACGACCAGGACCAGGGTCCCCGCTGGCAGTTCGACATCAACCGCGCCGACGAGGAACGCGCCTGGCGCCAGATGGCCCCCGCCTGGCATCGGCAGCAGGAAGCCGACGGCTACACCGTGCTCGCCGACCCCGCAGACCTCCAGCCCGGAGACGAGGTCGCCTACCCCCTGGCCGACAGCACCGACCGGTCCCCGCACGGTGGCGCGGACCCGATCGGCACCGTGCGGGGCACGATCACCGAGGACCAGTCCCGCATCTGGAACCCCACCGGGATCCAGGCCCTCGGCTCGCGCGACTACCACCGCTACCCGGCTGACGTCACCTGGACCGGACCGGACGGGCAATCCATGCGTCAGCACGACGCGCGCCTGGAACTCGGCGTCGTACGGCGCAAGCCCCGCGCGGCGGAGACGAACACGCCAGGCAGCGACCAACTCACACGCTCCGGCACCCAGCCCGAGCACGCAGCACCCGACGGGCCTGCCCGCCCCGAACAACCCACCTCCGCAGGCCCGGACACCGTCCACGAGCCGCCCCACGACGACGAGACGCACCCGCCCGAACCACTGGCCGAGCCCGAACCGGTCGGCGGCCAGCCTGCGCAGTGGGCCCGCGTCGACGGGCTCCGGCCCGGCGACACGGCTCGTATCGACGGCACCACACGCAACGGGCGCACTACGACCCGCACCGGATACGTCCTGGACCCGCCCGAGCGCGTCACGGTGACCCGGCGAGGCCGCACCCAGGACATGTGGCGCACGTCGATCGGCGAGAGCCTCGACGGCCGCACCGGCACCCGCAACGTCGTTTACACCCCGCTCGACAGCGCCGCAGCCCGCGCCGATGCCCCGGACACAGCGGCCACCGGCGCCCCAGTCACTGGCGCCCAGGGCGATGTCATCAGCGGCGAGCTGCCCGACCGCATACCCGCAGACGCCGAAGGCCGCGGCCTCTTCCCCGGCCGCCAGGTCACCGGTTCGGGAGACCGGCAGGGCACGATCACCGGAGCCACCGACACCACCGTGTCCGTCAGGTGGGCCGACGGCGGCACGGACACCGGCACCGCCCCCACCTCCCTGGCCGCAGTCGACTCCGAGGACCACCGGCCCGAGGGCTGGACCGCAAGCGGCCAGCGAGTCCGCCCCGGCCATGTCGTCGCCGACGAGAACGGAGCACTCCTCGGCCCTGTCGACGAGGCGAACGGCGACCGCATCACGGTCACCACCGCCGAGGGGACTCTCACCCGCAGCGCCGCAGACCTCCGCGTCATCGGCGAAGTCCGAGACGAAGCCCCCGAGACCTCCCCGGTCACCGGCATCACGGACCCGACAGCCGCGGAGGTCAACGAAGGCGACGTCGCTGTGCTCGACCTCGACGACACCTTGACGACGGTCGAGATCCGCAGCAAGAACCGCGAAGGGGATCGCGTCACCTTCGAGTACGCCGACACCAGCACCGGCGAACTGGGCGTCATGGAGTTGGACGCGACCGCCGTCGTCCACCGGGCCGAAGGGCTCGGCGGCGGGGCGCCGGACCTCGGGCCGGACGACGCGCCCGCCCCCTCCGACGAGCTGACCGTGCACGAGCCGCTGCCAGCCATCACCCCCGTCACCGGCCCCACCATCGACCCGGAGCTCACACCCGGCGACCGTGACGCCATCGCCGACCAGGGCCACAGCCCCGAGGACACCCCCGACGCCCAGCAGGCAGCCGCCCGGCTCGGCGTGGATCTGCCCGTCACGCCGGACCAGGCGACCGCGCTCGTTGCCCAGCTCCGGGCATCCGCCGACCCGAGGACCGCGGAAGGCCGGGCAGCCCTACGGGCAGCCGACCACCTCGACCGGGCCGCCGGCCGACCCGCCCCTGACGGACTCGACCGGCCGCGCCCATCGAACGCGGCGCAGATCGGCGAGGGCGACGTCATCGCCATGCCAGATGAGCGACACGGCGACGAGGTCCACGTCTTCCGCGTCCTGGACGTGGAGGAAGGCCCCGGCGGCATACGCAGCCTGCTCCTCGAAGACGAAGACCGGCAGTGGCGGCGGCGCCTCGTCCATGCCGCCATGCCCCTCTGGCAGCTTCCCGAGCCGCCCCCGGCAGGCGACGACCACACGAGCGAGCCGATCCCGGCCCCGGAGCCGCGCGCTCCCCGCATGGCCCCCGCAGTGGCCATGAACCGGATCGTTGATGATCACGCCCGCACCGTGGCCGCGCGGATCATCGACGAGGCGACAGCTGGAACCGAGCCGCCGGGCGACATCCACGCGCTGCGCGAGCAGATCGCGCGGCGCCTCACGCCCGAGTCCCTGCGCGGAGCCGGGCAGGCTGCCCGTCGGGAGGCGCGCAACGCCCTCGACACGGCCGGGATCACCGGCCCCGAGCGTGCCGCCGCGCACCAGGCCCTCAAGCGGGCCGGGCAGGACGCGCACGCCCAGACAGTCCGGGCCGCCCTGCGCACGATCAACGACCTCGAACCGCTCCCCGGTGAGAGCAACGAGGACCTGGCACAGCGCGCTACGGACCTGCTCCGGCTCATCCCGGCGAGGGTCCACGATGCCGCTCACCAGCGCGGGGAGGACGAGGACAGCGAAGTGGCTCGCGCGGTCACCGCGCATGCCGATGACGCTGTGACCGCGCTCCTACGGCAGCTCGGCGACGCCGGAGCCGATCCGGCCGACCCCGAGGCGCTGGCCCGGCACCTGTCCGCGCACCTGGACGCGACGCGGCAGGCCGCAGCCCGCCAGATTGTCCGCCGGGCCGGAGCCGCGGCACCGGACGCCACACGGCAACCCGGACTCCTCGCCCACACCGTCGCTCTCCTCGGCCGTCTTGGCCGCCGCCTCATCGAACTGGTGAAGGCCGCCGCACGGAAGATCGCCGAGATGTGGCGCGAGAACCGCGACCGGCTATCCCGACTGAAGTCGTTCCTGCGCCGCCTTGTCTCCCGCGTGCGGAACTGGCCGGAGACCCGTCACCTCGCGCGTGTGCGCACCGCGCTCGATCTCCCCGAGCCCGAGGGCGGCTCCCTGGTCACGCGCGTATCCCACTGGGCGAGCCTGCTGCCCGAGCGGGGCCGCTTCGGCCAAGTGTCCCGCCACGTCACCTGGTGGCGGCCGACGACGTGGGCGCAGCTCGCCGCGGGGCGGCTCCCCGGCCGCTCCGACCGAACCCAATGGGTCCCGGACCGCGCGGCCGACGGCGGCCCGGGGCTGACCGCCATACGGCATATGGCTGCCCTGCGGGCTGCCGGCGCGGACGTTGACCGGCAAGTCACACGGCGTCTGGGCGCGGCGCTCGGCGATGACTTCGGCAGCGACCCGCACGGCACCATGCGCCTCGCCGACGACTACGTCGCCGCGACCGAGCGGCGCCTGCTCAACCTCCAGGCCGCGCGCAGCGGAAGCGCCCTCCAGGACGGAGACGTGGACGTGGAGATCGCCGCCGCACAGATGGAGGCCGCAGCCGCGCGCCGTGAATGGGAGGCACTGCGCGCCCGATACGCTGCGGCAACCCCCGATGCCGTCGCCGGAGCCCTCGCTGAGCTGCGCGACCTCGGTCCCCGGGGCAACGCCGGAATCGTGTTCGGCCCGGACAGCACCCCGGACGCCGAGCGGGCCGTGCGCAGCGTGCAGCGGCTCATTCCCCGGGACTGGCTCTCCGCACCGGACGGGCGCCGTCTCACCGCCGTGGACGGCGACACGGGCCGCTACGAACCGGGCGCGCACCTCGCCACCATCGCTGATCTCGGCGACGAGGGGCAGGGCACCGCCGCACACGCCATGGCCCAGCACCTTGCCGGACACCTCCCGGACCTGGATGCCGCACAGCGGATGTTCTGGTTCGTCCGGACCCACGCCGGGCGCCCCGGCGCGCGCAGGCCCGACCGCAGCGCCCTGGGGCGGCTCCTCGCCCCGCAGCAGACGCAGCCCGAGACGGGTGACAGTCTCGCCCGGTCCCTCCAGGCCATGTTCAACGGCGACTGGTACGAGGACGACGACCTCCGCGCGTTCCTCCTCGGTCTGCTCGCCACCCGATGAAGGGAATCGCGATGCCGCTCACCGTCACCGGCCGATTCGACGACGGGTCCGCCTACCACGTGCAGGTCACCGGTGACGCGGACCGGCCGGTGACCGGCTCGCGCCGGGCGGCGGCCCTTGTCGCATTGCATAGGGGCGAGGCGATCCCCTTGTCGCCAACGGGCCCGCTTCGCCGTGTGTCTCGCAACGACCAGGCGGCCATCCTCGCCCTCCTCCAGCGGCACACGAACGTCCTGGAGGTGATGCACGGCGCGGGAGGGCTTGCACAAATGGGCAAGAATGATCACGACCGGAGAAGGTCACGTCGGCGGCAGGACACAAGCCACCCGGCTTCCCCACCCTTCCCACCGTGACCAGATACGGATTCGCCATCAAGGCACTCCCCAAGAAAGGCAAGCCGTCCGGAGAGGACGAGGACCAGGACGCCCGGCCCACCGACGCCGATGCCGCCGCTGAGGACTCGGACGCGGAGCCACAGGAAGAGACCGGCGACGTCCAGGCCCCGCCGCTGGAGCCGGAGCAATCCACTGGATCCGCCGAAGGCGAAGGGACCGAACCTCCGCCGGACAGCGCGGAGCCCCCGCTTCCCCCGGACGACGCCCGCCCGTGGTCCGGCGACATGTACGACGAAGGCGACGAGACCGATCCCGCAGACGCCTTCGCCGCCTACCAGGGGCAGGACGGCGAGGAGGCGTGGCTCGACCAGGCTCAGGACGGCACACTGACGGGATGGGTCCGGGACACCACCGGACAGGTGTGGCGGTACCCCGACCCGGACGTGTGGGCCATTGATGTCGACGACGCGCACATGACCCGCACCCACAGCCGCACCCAGGACGGCGACGAGAGCGATCCGCCGACCGAACACGGCGGACAAGATCCGCTCTTCCCGTCCCGGAGTTAGGAGCCGCACCGGTGGAGCTGAACCGTCAGGCGTACCTGGCGTTGCTCGGTGAGGGGGAAGCCGCGTTTACGGCTGGCGACCCGTCGGATGCCTGCCCCTACGACCCGTACAGCGCCGATCCGGAGCAGCAGTTCGGCGCGCGCTACTGGACGCAGGGATGGGTCTCCGCGCGCACTGCGGCGGAGGCGCGGCAGGCAGACGACGAGGCGGCGCAGGAGCCGACAGGACAGTAGCCCTGCGCGCCCGGCACGGTCCCGGGGACCGCCTGTCCAGTCGCCGGAGGTTCCCCGCCGTGCCGTCCCGAACCACGACCCCCCGCAAGGGCATCTGCCGGGCGATCTTCGCCGTCACCGGCGTCGTCGATGAGGTGGCGGACTTCATCGTCCCCGGCGCGTTCGCCCACACCCTTGCCACCAGGCCCGTGAAAACGGTCTGGCACCACGAATGGAAGGACCCCATCGGGGTCGTCCAGGACATCGCCGAGTGGCAGCCCGGAGATCCCCGGTTCTCCGGCATACCGAACTGGCCCCCCGAGGCGGGCGCCCTCGTGGCAACGATCCGGTTCAACCTGCGCACGTCGAAGGGCCGCGACGTGTACGAGCAGGTCCGCCAGTGGCACGAGCACGGCGAAGCCCAGTTCTCCATCGGCTACCGGGTCCCGCCATCGGGTGCGACCAAGCGCGCTGACTGCGTGCGCGTCATCCACAAACTCGACCTGTACGAGGTCTCCCCGGTACTGCACGGCGCGCACCCCATGACGCGCTCCCTGGAAGTCAAGGCTGATGACGCAGGGCTGGAACGCAAGACCGCCCAGTCCAAGGGGCACGAAGAACTACCCGAGCCGAGGCCCTCACAACGGGACAAGAACGATCCGGGGAGACGAGCGAGCCCGGAGGCGAAGACCGCCCGGACCGCAGTATTCGAAGCCAAGACAGCTGGCGGCCTGGACAAGAACCGCGGCGACGCCGAGCAGCTTCGCCACTGGTACGTGCATGGCGAAGGAGCCGCCCAGATCGGCTGGGGCACCGCCGGGGACTTCAACCGCTGCGTGGCCATCGCCAGCCGCCACATGAACCCCGCAGACACCCGCGGCTACTGCAACCTCCGCCACCACGACGCCCTCGGCATCTATCCCGCCACGCACGCGACCGAGAGCAAGAGCGCTCGCACCGCAGTCTTGGAGGC
>NZ_JAAKZZ010000079.1 GCF_011045075.1 Streptomyces boncukensis | reverse complement strand
GCACACGGTCGCGGGGACCGCGGTCGTACCGGGGGCGGCGCTGGTGGAGTGGGCGCTGCGGGCCGCCGACGAAGCCGGATGCGGCGCAGTGGCGGAGCTGGGCCTGCGGGCCCCGCTGACGCTCCCGGAGTCCGGCGCGGTGCTCGTTCAGGTGGGGGTGGAAGCACCGGACGCGGAGGGCCTGTGCGACGTGCGCGTCTCCTCCCGCCCCGACGACGGGCAGCACTGGACCTGCCACGCGACCGGAACACTCGGCCCGCCACCACCCGCCGAGGAGGGCCAGGGCCAGGAGGACCAGGACCGGGCGGAAGCGCTGGACGGCGCATGGCCCCCCGCGGGCGCGGAGCCCGTGGACCTCGACGGGTTCTACGAGCGCGCCGCGGCAGCGGAGTACGGCTACGGTCCCGCCTTCCGCGGCCTGCGGGCCGTATGGCGGCACGGAGAGGAGCTGCTGGCCGAGGCGGTGCTGCCCGGGGCCGCGGGCGGACACGACGGGTTCGCCGTCCACCCCGCGCTGCTGGACGCCGCGCTGCAGCCCGCGCTGCTGGAGGGCCCGGGAGCGGACGACGGCCGTACCTGGCTGCCGTTCGCCTGGTCCGGGGTCACCCTCTGGGCGGATGAGGCGACGGCGGTCCGGGTCCGTCTGACTCCCCTGGAGAGCGGAGCGGGTGAACGCGAGCTCAAGGTGGTGGTCGCCGACGCCGCCGGCGCTCCCGTCCTGACCGCCGAGTCCGTCGTGCTGCTCCCGGCCGACGCCGAGCAGTTGCGTGCCGCGGCCCGCAGCGCCGGGCACGGGCGGCCGGACCCGGCGCAAGCTCCGCGCGCCGGCCGGCCGGGGCGGCGGCGTACGGCGGCGGGCGTCGGCCCTTCCGTCGACTGGAGCAGCCGACTGGCCGCCCTTCCGGCCGACGAGCGGAGCCGCGCGCTGCTCGGCCTGGTCCGCGAGCACGCGGCGGCCGTGCTCGGCCACACCGACCCCGCGGCTGTGCCCGTCGACGCCGCGTTCAAGGATCTGGGCTTCACCTCGCTGACCGCCGTCGAGCTGCGCGACCGGCTCGCCGGAGCGACCGGGCTGCGGCTGCCCGTCGCCTTCGTCTTCCGGCACCCGACCCCGGAGGGGATCGCCGGGGAGCTGCTGCGCCGGCTCGCCCCGGAGGACGGAGGGTCCGAGCGGCCGGACGCGCTCACCCCGCTGCTGGGCGAACTGTCCCGGCTGGACGCCGCGCTGGGCGCGGCCGTCCTGGAGGACGGCGACCTCGGCGCGGTGACGGCCCGGCTGGAGGACCTGCTGACGAAGTGGAAGGAAGCCCGCAGGCCGCCGAGCGAAGCGGCCACGTCGGTGGACACGCTGCAGACCGCGTCCCCGGAGCAGGTTCTCGCCTTTATCGACAACGAGCTTGGAGTCTCCTGAATGGTGGCCCGCCATGGCGAATGAAGAGCAGCTGGTCGACTACCTCAAGCGAGTCGCCACCGACCTGCACGACACGCGCCTGCGGCTGCGCGAGGTGGAGGAGCAGTACCAGGGGCCGATGGCCGTGGTCGGGATGGCCTGCCGGTTCCCGGGCGGCGTCGACTCACCGGAAGCGCTGTGGCAGCTGACCTCCGGCGGCGTGGACGTGATCGGGGAGTTCCCCCGGGACCGGGGCTGGGACCTGGAAGGGCTCTACCACCCGGACCCCGCGCGGCCCTGGACCAGCTATGTGCGCGAGGGCGGGTTCGTGGAGGGCGCGGACCGGTTCGACGCCGGCTTCTTCGGGATCAGCCCGCGTGAGGCGCTGGCGATGGATCCGCAGCAGCGGCTGCTGCTGGAGGTCTCCTGGGAGCTGCTGGAACGGGCCGGGATCGATCCGGCCACCCTGCGGGGCAGCCGTACGGGCGTGTACGCGGGAGTGTCCAGCGAGGACTACCTCTCGCAGTTGGCGCGGGTTCCCGAGGGCTTCGAGGGCCACGCCACCACGGGCAGCCTCACGAGCGTGCTCTCGGGCCGGGTGGCGTACGCCCTGGGGCTGGAGGGCCCGGCGGTGACGGTGGACACCGCGTGCTCCTCGTCCCTGGTGGCCATCCATCTGGCCGCTCAGGCGCTGCGGCAGGACGACTGCACGCTCGCGCTGGCGGGCGGGGCCCTGGTGCTGTCCTCGCCGTTCATGTTCACCGAGTTCTCCCGGATCCGGGGGCTGGCGCCCGACGGCCGGTGCAAGCCCTTCGCCGCCTCGGCGGACGGCACCGGCTTCTCCGAGGGCGTCGGCATGGTGCTGCTGGAGCGGCTCTCGGACGCACAGCGCAACGGACACCCGGTCCTCGCGGTCGTGCGCGGCTCTGCGATCAACCAGGACGGCGCCAGCAACGGACTCACCGCCCCGAACGACGCCGCCCAGGAACGGGTGCTGCGCCAGGCGCTGGCCAACGCGCGGCTGGCGACCGCCGAGGTGGACGCGGTGGAGACGCACGGTACGGGCACCAGGCTCGGCGACCCGATCGAGGCCCAGGCGCTGATGGCCGTCTACGGGCAGGACCGGCCCGTAGACCGGCCGCTGCTGATGGGCTCGATCAAGTCGAACATCGGCCACACACACGCGGCGGCGGGCGTCGCCGGGGTCATCAACACGGTGATGGCCATCCGGAACGCGACGCTGCCGCCGACCCTGCACATCGACGAACCCACCCCCCATGTCGACTGGGGCGCCGGGTCGGTGAGCCTGCTCACCGAGACCACGCCGTGGCCGGAGAACGGCCGTCCGAGGCGGGCCGGGGTGTCCTCGTTCGGGATCTCCGGGACCAACGCGCATCTGATCCTGGAACAGGCCCCCGAAGCGGCGGCGGACGAGACGGGCGAGGCGGACGAGACGGACGAGGCGGAAGCGGCGGCCGGGGTCCGTACCGGCGTGCTGCCCTGGGTGCTGTCGGCGAAGAGCGCCGAGGCGCTGCGGGAGCAGGCGCGGCGGCTGGGCGACATGATCGCGCGGGAGCCCGGGACCGACGCCGCCGATGTCGGCTGGTCGCTGGTTGCGACCCGCTCGCTGTTCGAGCACCGCGCGGTGGTCGTGGGCGCCGACCGCGCGGAGCTGACCGCGGGGCTGGCGGCGCTGGCCGCCGGGGAGTCCCACCCCGGAGTGGTCGCTCAGGACGCCGTGCCGCGTGCGGGCGAGGCGGGCCCGGTCATGGTGTTCCCGGGCCAGGGCTCGCAGTGGGCGGGCATGGGCACGGAACTGCTCGACACCTCACCGGTGTTCGCCGGGCGGATCGCCGCCTGCGAGGAGGCGCTGGCGCCGTACGTGGACTGGTCGCTGACCGGGGTCCTGCGGGGGGATGGCGCGGAGTTGACCCGGGTGGACGTCGTGCAGCCGGTGCTGTGGGCGGTGATGGTCTCGCTGGCGGCGGTGTGGGCGGAGCACGGAGTGGTCCCCTCGGCGGTGGTGGGCCACAGCCAGGGTGAGATCGCCGCCGCCTGTGTGGCCGGGGCGCTCTGTCTGGAGGACGGCGCCAGGGTCGTGGCCCTGCGCAGCAGGGCGCTGCGGCAACTGGCCGGAGGCGGCGCCATGGCCTCCCTCTCCACCGACGAAGAGCGCTGTATGCGGCTGCTCAAGGGCGTGGGCGCGGCGGCGGCCGATGTCGTCGTGGCCGCCGTGAACGGCCCGGACTCCCTCGTCGTCTCCGGTCCGCCCGGCCAGGTCGGCGCCGTCGTGGCAGCGGCCCACGGCGAGGAACTCCGGGCCCGGCTGATCGACGTGGATTACGCCTCCCACGGCCCGCAGGTCGACCGGATCACCGAAGAGCTCACATCGGTCCTGGACGGCATCCGGCCGGCGGAGGCGCCGGTGGCGTTCTACTCCTCCGTCACCGGCGGCCGCATCGGAACCACCGGCCTGGACACCGGGTACTGGGTGGCCAACCTGCGCGAACCGGTGCGGTTCGCGGACGCGGTCGAGGCGCTGCTGGGGGACGGGCACCGGGTCTTCGTCGAGGCCAGCCCGCACCCGGTGCTGACCGTGGGCCTGGAAGGGTGCTTCGAGTGGGCCGGGGTCACGGCCGTCGCAGTGCCGACCCTGCGCCGCGACGCGGGCGGGCCCGGACAGCTCGCCCGCGCGCTCGGCCAGGCGTTCACCGCCGGGGCGCACGTGGACTGGTCGGCGTGGTCGGCCTGGTCCGGGCCGGGCAGGCCGCCGCGCCCCGTCGACCTGCCCACCTACGCCTTCCAGCGCGAACGCTTCTGGCTGCCCGGCGCACCGGGCAGCACAGCGGAGCCCGGCTCGCCATCCGGGCACGCGCTGCTGACCACGGCCGTGGACCTCGCCGACGGCGGCTGGGCGCTGACCGGAACCGTTCCCGCGCCCGGTGCGGACTGGCTGACCGGCCACGTCGTGGCGGACGTCGCCCTGGTACCGGGTGCGGCGCTGGTGGAGTGGGTGCTCCAGGCCGCGCACGAGACCGGCTGCGCCCGGATAGCGGAGCTGACCCTGCACGCGGCCGTCGTGCTCCCGGCGTCCGGCAAGCTGCGCGTCCAGGTGCTCGTGGACGCGGCCGGCGAGGACGGCCACCACGACGTGCGCCTGTACTCCCGCGCGGAGCGGGACCCCGACTCCGAGTGGATCTGCCACGCCTCGGGGGTGCTCGGCCCCGAGCAGACCGGCGTCCCGCTCCCGGCACCGTCCACGGGGGCGGCCGGGCCGTGGCCACCGGCGGATGCCCGGCCCGTGGACCTCGACGAGTTCTACGAGCGGGCCGACGCGGCCGGTTACTCCTACGGACCCGCCTACCGGGGCCTGCACTCCGTATGGCGGCAGGGCGGGGACCTGCTGGCCGAGGTGCGGCTGCCCGAAGCCGCGGGCGAGCACCAGGGCTTCGGCATCCACCCCGCGCTGCTCGACGCCGCGCTCCAGCCCGCACTGCTGACCACCGTGCTCGACGGTGACGGTGACGGTGACGGTGACGGTGACGGCGCAGCGGGCGTGTGGCTGCCGTTCACCTGGAGCGGGGTGTCCCTGCACGCGGTGGGCGCCACCGCCGTCCGGGTACGGCTGTCGCCGTACGGGGACGGGACCGGCCGGGGGCTGCGGGTCACCGTGGCCGACCCGGCCGGCGCGCCCGTGCTCGGCGCCGACGCGGTGGTGCTGCGCCCCTCCAGCGGCCGGCAGCTGCGCGCGGCGGGCGGACGGGGCGCGGACGGCCTGTTCACCCTGGAGTGGCGGGAACTGCCCGCGCCCGCCGCTCCGGCAGCAGGGACGGAGGACCCGGAGGGGACGGAGCGGCCCCGCCTGGGCCGGGGCGGGACGTATCCGGATCTCGCCGCGCTGCTCCGCGCCCTGGACACCGGCGTCCCGGCGCCCGCCGCCGTCCTCGCCGAGGTGGAAGCGGGCGGCGGCACCGGCACGGCCGACGACGGGCTCAGGGCGGTACAGGAGACCCTGGCGCTGGTGCGGGACTGGCTGGCCGAGCCGCGGCTGGCCGACACTCGGCTGGCGCTGGTCACCAGGGGCGCCGTCGCGACCGGACCGGCGGAGGACCCCGATCCGGCCGGCGCGGGCGTGTGGGGCTTTGTGCGCAGCGCCCAGTCGGAGAACCCGGGCAGGCTCGTCCTCCTGGACACCCTCGGCGATCCGGTCCCCGCGCGGGCCGTGGAGTGCGGCGAGCCGCAGCTCGCCCTGCGCGGGGGACGGCTGCTGACGCCCTCCTGGGCCCGCACCCGCGAGGGCGCCGAGCTGGTCCCCGCCGCCGGAGCGCAGGCGTGGCGGCTGGGCACCGCGGGCCCCGCGACCCTGGAGAGCATCGCGGTCCGGGCGGCGCCCGAGGCCCTGGAGCCGCTGGAGCCCGGCCGGATACGCATCGCCGTGCACAGCGCGGGAGTCAACTTCCGGGACGTCCTGATCGCGCTGGGGATGTACCCGGGAGACGCCGAGTTCGGCGGCAGCGAAGGCGCGGGAGTGGTACGCGAGACGGGGCCGGGCGTGACCCTGCTGGCGCCGGGGGACCGCGTCATGGGGCTGTTCGAGGGCGCCTTCGGGCCGCTGGCGGTGGCCGACGCGCGGCAGGTGGTCCGCCTCCCCGAGGGGTGGGACTTCCCGGAGGCCGCGGCGGCGCCCGTCGCGTTCCTGACCGCCTGGTACGCGCTCGCCGAACTGGGCGGGCTGCGCGCCGGGGAGTCGGTCCTGGTGCACGCGGCCACCGGCGGCGTGGGCATGGCGGCCGTGCGGATCGCCCGCCATCTGGGCGCCGAGGTGTACGCCACGGCCGGCCCCGGCAAACACCCGGTACTGGAGCGGATGGGCATCGACGAGGCCCACCGCGCCTCCTCCCGGCATCTGGACTTCGAGGAGAGGCTGCGCTCCGCCACGGGCGGGCGCGGCGTGGACGTCGTCCTCAACAGCCTGGCGGGCGAGTTCACCGACGCCTCGCTGCGCCTGCTGGCCGACGGCGGCCGCTTCATCGAGCTGGGCAAGACCGATGTGCGCGAGCCCGGGAGCGTCACCCCCGCGTACCGCGCCTTCGACCTCCTCGCCGACGCGGGCCCCGACAAGCTCGCCGAGATGCTGGCGGGGCTGCGGGAGCTGTTCGCCGACGGCTCGCTGGAACCGCTGCCGCTGCGGCGCCGCCCGCTGGGCGAGGCGCGGGAGGCGCTCCGTGAGATGAGCCAGGCCCGGCACACCGGCAAACTGGTGCTCGACGTGCCCGCGGGCGTGGACCCGGACGGCACCGTGCTCGTCACGGGGGGCACCGGGACCATCGGCGGCGCGGTGGCCGAACACCTCGTGAGCGGCTGGGGGGTGCGGAACCTGCTGCTGCTCAGCCGCAGCGGGATCGCCGCACCCGGCGCCGCGGAGCTGGTGTCCCGGCTGAGCGACCTGGGAGCCCAGACCACCGTCAGGACCGTCGACGTCACCGACGCCGCCGCGCTGGCCGAGGCCGTCGAGGGCATCGACCCCGCCCACCCGCTGACGGGGGTGGTGCACGCCGCAGGAGCGCTCGACAACGCGATGGTCGCGTCACTGACCCCCGAGCGCATCGCCCCCGTGTGGGACGTCAAGGCCACCGCGGCGGCGAACCTGCACGCCGCCACCGCGGGGATGCGGCTGGGCGCGTTCGTCCTCTTCTCCTCCTTCGCCTCCACCCTGGGCACCCCGGGGCAGGCGAACTACGCGGCGGCGAACGCGTACTGCGACGCGCTGGCCGCCCGGCGCCGCGCGGCGGGAGCGCCGGGCCTGTCCGTGGCCTGGGGGCTGTGGGCCGCCGCCAGCGGGCTGACCGGCCGGCTGACCGAGGCGGATCTGGCGCGGATCGGCCGCTACGGCATCCAGGCCAACAGCACCGAGGAAGGGCTGGCGCTGCTGGACGCCGCCCGCGCACACGGCGACCCGGCGCTCCTGGCGCTCAGCCTCGACCCCCGGACGCTGGCCGGCCAGCCGTCCGAGACGGTGCCGCCGCCGCTGCGCGCCCTCGCCGCCTCGGGCACCGCCGTCGGCCGGCGCACGGCCGCGGCCACCGCACCGGCGGCCGACTGGAGCGGGCGGCTCAGCGGGCTGCCGCCGGCCGAACAGCACCGCACGCTGCTCGACCTGGTGCGCACCAACGCCGCCGCGGTGCTCGGGCACGCCGATCCCGGCGCTGTACGGGACGCCGTCTCGTTCAAGGAGCTGGGCTTCGACTCGCTCACCGGCGTCGAGCTGCGCAACCGGCTCGCCGCGGCCACGGGGCTGCGGCTGCACGCCGCGCTCGTCTTCGACTTCCCCGAAGCGGCCGCGCTCGCGGACCACCTGCTGGAGCGGCTGGCCCCGGACGGCGACCCCCCGCCGGACGCCGCCGCGGCCCGGCCCGTCCTCAGCGAACTGGCCAGGCTGGAGGACGCCCTGTCCGCCGTCGCCGGCACGGGCACCGACGCCGAAGCGGGCGCCGTCACGGCCCGGCTGGAGTCGCTCCTGGCGCAGTGGAAGGCGCTCCACGCGGCTGACGATGAGGGCAGCGCGGCGGAGCGGCTGCAGCGCGCCGACGCCGGAGAGATCTTCGACTTCATCGACAACGAGCTGGGCGTGTGAGAAGGACGGGTGACCTCCAACCGTGAATGAAGAGAAGCTGGTCGACTACCTCCGCCGGGTCACCGCCGATCTGCACGACACCCGCCGGAGGCTGCGCCAGGCGGAGGAGCGGAACGGGGAACCGGTGGCCGTGGTGGACATGGCCTGCCGCTATCCGGGCGGAGTGCGCACCCCGGAGGACCTGTGGGAGCTGGTCGCCTCCGGCCGGGACGCGATGGGGGACTTCCCCCAGGACCGCGGCTGGGACCTGGAGCGGCTCTTCCACCCGGACCCCGACCACCCCGGGACCAGCTACGCCGACCAGGGCGGATTCCTCTACGACGCGGACCGGTTCGACCCGGAGTTCTTCGGCATCAGCCGCCGCGAGGCCCTGGTCATGGACCCGCAGCAGCGGCTGCTGCTGGAAGTGGCCTGGGAGGCGCTGGAGCGGGCGGGCATCGACCCGCACGCGCTGAAGGGCTCGCGGACCGGGGTCTACGCGGGCGCCGCGCTGCCCGGCTTCGGCACCCCGCACACGGACGCGGGCGCCGAGGGCTATCTGGTGACGGGCAACGCGCCGAGCGTGCTGTCGGGGCGGCTGTCCTACACGTTCGGCCTGGAGGGCCCGGCGGTCACGGTGGACACGGCGTGCTCGTCGTCGCTCGTGGCCATCCATCTGGCCGCGCTCGCGCTGCGCCAGGGCGAGTGCGAGCTGGCCCTCGCCGGGGGCGTCACGGTGATGCCCCTGCCGAACGTGTTCACGGAGTTCTCCCGGCAGCGGGGGCTGTCCCCGGACGGACGCTGCAAACCCTTCGCCGAAGCGGCGGACGGCACCGGCTTCTCCGAAGGCGTCGGCCTGGTGCTGCTGGAGCGGCTCTCGGACGCGCGGCGCAACGGACACCGGGTGCTGGCGGTCGTACGCGGCTCGGCGGTCAACCAGGACGGCGCCAGCAACGGGCTCACCGCGCCCAACGGCCCCTCCCAGCAGCGCGTGATCCGGCAGGCCCTGCGCAGCGCCCGGCTGTCCCCCGGCGAGGTGGACATGGTGGAGGCGCACGGAACGGGTACGACGCTGGGGGACCCGATCGAGGCGTGGTCGCTGCTGACCACCTACGGGCAGGACCGGCAGGGGGACCGGCCGCTGTGGCTGGGCTCCGTCAAGTCCAACCTCGGCCACACCCAGGGCGCGGCCGGTGTGGCAGGCGTGATCAAGACCGTCATGGCGCTGCGGCACGAGGAGCTGCCGGTCACCCTCCACGTCGACCGGCCCTCGTCGCGCGTCGACTGGGACGCCGGTGCGGTGCGCCTGCTCACCGAGCCGGTCGGGTGGCCGCGCTCCGAACGCCCGCGCAGGGCCGGAGTCTCCTCCTTCGGCATCTCCGGAACCAACGCTCATCTCATCCTGGAGCAGCCGCCGGAGCCGGAGCCGGAGCCGGAGCCCGAGCCGGAGCCCGAGCCGGAGCCCGAGCCGGAGGCCGGGCGGGGCGGGCAGTCCGGGCCGACGGGTGAACGGCCGCACCGCACCCTCGCCGCCTGGACGCTGTCGGCGCGCAGCCGGCCGGCGCTGCGGGCGCAGGCCGAGGCGCTGTCCGCGCACCTGGCCGCCGAACCGGGGCTCTCCGCCGAGGACGTGGCCTGGTCGCTGGCGCGGACCCGGTCCCTGTTCGAGCACCGCGCCGTGGTCCTCGGGCAGGACAGGGAGCAGCTGTGCGCAGGGCTGGAGGCCCTGGCCGGCGGCGAGAGCGCCCCCTCCCGGGCGGTCCCGGCCGACCTCGCAGTCGGCACCGCGCGCCCCGGCGACACCGCGTTCATGTTCACCGGACAGGGCAGCCAGCGCCCCGGCATGGGACGGCAGCTGCACCGGGCCTTCGAGCCGTTCGCCGCGGCCTTCGACGCCGCCTGCGCCGAGCTGGACCCGCTGCTCGGCTGCTCACTGCGGGAGCTGGTCCTCGAAGAGCCCGGCGGGTCGGGGGCCCGGCCCGTGGACCGGACCGCGGTGACCCAGGCCGCGCTCTTCGCGGTGGAGACGGCCCTCTTCCGGCTCGTCGAGTCCTTCGGCCTCACCCCCCGGTATCTGACCGGGCACTCCGTCGGCGAGCTCGTCGCCGCGCATATCGCGGGCGTGCTGTCGCTCTCCGACGCCTGCCGGCTGGTCGCCGCGCGGGGGCGGCTGATGCAGGCGCTGCCCGCCGGCGGCGCCATGGCCGCCGTCTCGGTCGCCGAGGAGCAGATCCTCCCGCTGCTCGCCGCCACCGGGGGCCGGGTGTCGCTCGCCGCCGTGAACGGGCCCGCCGCCGTCGTCGTCTCCGGCGCCGAGGACGTCGTCGAGGAACTCGTCCGGCCGCTGCGGGAGCAGGGGCACAAGACCAGGAGGCTGCGGGTCAGCCACGCTTTCCACTCCCCGCTGCTGGACCCGATGCTGGAGGAGTTCCGCCAGGTCGCCCGGGGACTGGACTATGCGCGCCCGCAGCTCCCGGTGATCTCCAACCTCACCGGTGAACCGGCCTCCGCCGGGCAGCTGGGCGATCCGGAGTACTGGGTGCGGCACGTACGGCAGCCGGTGCGGTTCCACGACGGGCTGCGCACCCTGAGCGCGCACGGCGTGACCCGCTATCTGGAGCTGGGGCCCGAGCCCGTGCTCACCGCCATGGCCCAGGAGAGCCTGGCCGACGAGGAGGCCGCGCCCGGCGCGCGGCCCGTGTTCGCCGCCGCCCTGCGCGAGGGCCACGACGAGGTCCGCACCCTGCTGGGAGCCCTGGCCCGGATGCACGTCGACGGCGGTGCCGCCGACTTCACCGCCGCGCTGCCGCGGGCCGCGCGGAGCGTCGCGCTGCCCACCTACGCCTTCCAGCGCGGCCGGTACTGGCGGCCCGTCCAGGACACGGCCGACGTGAGCGCGTCCGGTCTGCGCCCGGCCGGACACCCGCTGCTGCACGCCCTGGTGGAACCGGCCGACGGCGGACTGCTGCTGACCGGACGGCTGTCGCTGCGCACCCACGCCTGGCTGGCCGACCACGCCATCGCCGAAGGCGTGCCCCTGCCCGGCACGGCCTTCCTGGAGCTCGCCCTGGCGGCGGCCGACCGGGCGGGCTGCGATCTGCTCGACGACCTCACCCTGGAGTCACCGCTCCTGCTGCCCGCCTCCGGCGCCGTGGACATCCAGGTCGCGGTCGGCTCCGCCGACTCGTCCGGCAGGCGCACCGTCACCGTCTGCTCCCGCCCCTCCCAGGACGAGCGGGAACCGCCGGACGGCTGGCGCCGGCACGCCGCCGGAACGCTCGCGGACGCCGGAGTCCCGGCGCCCGCACGGGAGCCGGCGGATGCCGCGTGGCCGCCCGAGGGCGCCGCCGAGGTCGATGTGGAGGAGCTGTACGAGCGCCTCGCCGACCAGGGCTACCGCTACGGCCCGACGTTCCGCGGGGTGCGGGCGGCCTGGCGGCTCGGCGACGAGATGTTCGCCGAGGTGCGCCTGGCGGCCGGAAACACCGGCGGGAGCGACGGATACACCGGAGGGAGCGACGGATACGCGCTGCACCCCGCCCTGCTCGACAGCGCCCTGCACGCGGTCGACGAGCTCTACCAGGACGGCACCGGCCGGCAGGGCGGCACCGAGCCCACGGTCCGGCTGCCGTTCTCCTTCGCCGGAGTGCGCCGCTACGCCGCAGGCGGCACCCGGCTGCGCGTGCGGATCACGCCCCAGGGCTCCGACACCTTCACCCTGGCGCTGTCCGACGAGGACGGCACACCCGTGGCGGCCGTCGGCTCGCTCGGACTGCGGGTGGTCCCCGCCGCGCAGTGGCACGCCGGCCGGGCCCAGGCCGAGCGCTCGCTGTACCGGCTGGACTGGCCCGTCCTCCCGCCGCAGCCCGGCGACGCCGGGGAGGAGGACGGCGGGACGTGGGCCCTCGTCGGCCCGGACGCACTCGGCCTGGCCGACGGCGCGGCGCCCCTCCTGCCGCCCGACGCGGTCCACCCCGACCTCGCCGCGCTGCGCGCCGCCGTCGCCGCCGGACACCCCCCGCCCGGCCGCGTCCTCGCCGCATGCGTCGCCCCCCGGCCGGACGACGGCGCGCGAGGCGGCCCGCACGAGGTGCCCGAACAGGTCCGGACCCAGCTGCACCGGGCACTCGCCCTGCTCCAGGACTGGCTGTCCGACGACACCCTCGCACCGGCGTCGCGCCTGGTGATCGCCACCAGCGGCGCGGTCGCGGCGACCGCCGAGGACGCCCCGGCCGAGCTGGCCACCGCGCCCGTGTGGGGGCTGGTCCGCGCCGCGCAGGCCGAGAACCCGGGCCGGCTGGTGCTGGTGGACCTGGACGCCGAGGACGCGTCCCGCCGCGCCCTGCGCTCCGCGCTGGCCGCCGCCACCGCGGCCGACGAGCCCCAGCTGGCGCTGCGGGCCGGGGAGATCCGGGTCCCCCGGCTGACCCGGACCCCCGTGGACCGCGGCCCCGAGCCGGTGGACCCGGAGGGGACCGTGCTCATCACCGGCGGCACCGGGGCGCTCGGCCGCCTGGTGGCCCGGCACTTCGCGGCCGCGCACGGAGCGCGGCACCTGCTGCTGGCCAGCCGCAGCGGCGACGCGGCCGAAGGCAGCGCCGAACTCCTGGCCGGACTGGAGGAACTGGGCGCGCGGGCGACGATCGCGCGCTGCGACACCGCCGACCCGCAGGCGCTCACCGCGCTGCTCGCCGCCATCCCCCCGGAACACCCCCTGACGGCGGTCGTGCACACCGCGGGACTCGTCGACGACGGCGTGATCGGCTCGCTGACCGGCGAACGGCTCGATGCCGTACTGGCGCCGAAGCTCGACGCGGCCTGGCTGCTGCACCAGCTGACCCGGGACCACGAGGGGCTGGCGGCGTTCGTGCTGTTCTCCTCCGCCGCCTCCCTCCTCGGCAGCGCGGGCCAGGCCAACTACGCGGCGGCGAACGCGTTCCTCAACTCCCTGGCGGAGCACCGCCGCGCCGAGGGCCGGCCGGCGGTCTCCCTCGCCTGGGGGCTGTGGGACACCTCCGACGGGATGACCGGGCAGCTCGCCCAGGCCGACCTCGCCCGGATCAGCCGCTCCGGCGTCGCCGCGATCCCGGCGGACCAGGCGCTCGCCCTGCTCGACGCGGCGCTGGGCGCGGCGCAGCCGACCCTGGCACCGGTCCGCTTCGACCGCGCGGCGCTGCGCGCGCAGGCGTCGGCAGGGTCGCTGCCGCCCGTCCTGCGCGGCGCTACCCGCGCGGCACGGTCCGCGCCCGGCGGCGGCAGGCCCGCGGCCGCCACCTGGCAGCGGCGGCTGGAGGGACTGCCGGCCGCCGAACAGGAGCGGGTCATCGGCGCGTCGGTACGCGAGCAGGTCGCGGCCGTGCTCGCGCACCCCGCACCGGAGGCCATCGATCCGGCCAGCGCGTTCCAGGACCTGGGCTTCGACTCGCTGACCGCCCTGGAGCTGCGCAACAGGCTCAACGCGGAGACCGGCGTGAGCCTCCCTTCCACCCTCGTCTTCGACCATCCGACCCCCGAGGCCGTCATCCGCTTCCTGCGCGAACGGATGGCGGGGGAGCGGCCCCGGCGGTCCGCGGCGGCCGCGCGGCCGACGGCGGACGGCACCGGCGGCCCGTACGGCACGGACCCGGCGGACGACCCGGTCGTCATCGTCGGCATGGCGTGCCGCTACCCGGGCGGGGTGGAGTCCCCGGACGACCTGTGGGAACTGGTGGCCTCCGGCGTGGACGCGGTGGGCGAGTTCCCCGCCGGGCGCGGCTGGGACGTGGCCGGGCTGTTCGACCCGGACCCCGACCGGACGGGGCGGAGCTACACCCGCGAGGGCGGGTTCCTCTACGACGCCGACCGGTTCGACGCCGAGTTCTTCGGGATCAGCCCCCGTGAGGCGCTGGCGATGGACCCGCAGCAGCGGCTGCTGCTGGAGACCGCCTGGCAGACGTTCGAGTCCGCCGGAGTCGCCCCGGCCGCGCTCCGGGGCAGCAGGACCGCCGTGGTCACCGGGGTCATGTACGACGACTACGGCTCCCGGTTCCTCGGCCGGGCGCCCTCCGGGGTCGAGGGCCGGCTGATGCCCGGCAGCACGCCGAGCGTGGCATCCGGGCGGGTGGCGTACACCTTCGGCCTGGAGGGCCCCGCGATGACGGTGGACACCGCGTGCTCCTCCTCGCTGGTGGCCATCCATCTGGCCGCCCAGGCGCTGCGGCAGGGCGAGTGCTCCCTGGCGCTGGCGGGCGGCGTCACGGTGATGGCGACCCCGAACACGTTCATCGAGTTCTCCCGGCAGCGCGGACTGGCCCCGGACGGCCGCTGCAAGGCGTTCTCCGCGGCCGCGGACGGCACCGGCTGGAGCGAGGGCGTCGGCCTGGTGCTGCTGGAGCGGCTCTCGCAGGCGCGGCGCGCCGGACACCGGGTGCTGGCGGTCGTACGCGGCTCGGCGATCAACCAGGACGGTGCGAGCAACGGACTGACCGCGCCCAACGGGCCCTCGCAGGAACGGGTGATCGACCAGGCGCTGGCCGGGGCCCGCGTGGCGGCGCACGAGGTCGACGTGGTGGAGGCGCACGGCACCGGAACGACGCTGGGCGACCCCATCGAGGCGGGAGCCCTGCTCGCCACCTACGGCAGGGACCGGCCGGTCGGCCGCCCCCTGCTGCTGGGCTCGGTCAAGTCGAACCTCGGGCACACCCAGGCGGCGGCCGGGGTGGCCGGTGTGATCAAGATGGTGATGGCGATGCGCCACGGGGAGGTCCCCGCCTCCCTGCACATCGACGAGCCGTCCCCGCACGTGGACTGGGCGTCCGGCGCGGTGCGGCTGCTGACCGGGCGGGAGCCGTGGCCGCGGTCCCGGGGGCCGCGCAGGGCGGGCGTCTCCTCGTTCGGCTTCTCCGGCACCAACGCGCATCTGATCCTGGAACAGCCCGCCGAGGAGCAGCGGCGGACCGCCGGGCCGGCGGCGGCCGGCGGCGGGATCCTGCCGTGGGTCCTCTCGGCGCGCAGCGACGACGCGCTCCGCGGGCAGGCCGAGCGGCTGGCCCGATGGGCCGCGGACCGGCCGGGAACACCGCTCGCCGGCATCGGCTGGTCCCTGGTGCGCACGCGGCAGCTCTTCGGCCGCCGGGCCGTGGTGACGGGCGAGAGCCGCGAGGAGCTGACGGAGGGACTGGAGGCGCTGGCGCGCGGCGAGAGCCACCCGGCCGTGACCCCGCCCGGACCCGCGGCCGGATCCGCGCCCGGGGCGGCGGGCAGGACGGCGTGGCTCTTCAGCGGGCAGGGCAGCCAGCGGCCCGGCATGGGAGCGGGACTGTACGAGCGCTTCGGGGCGTACGCCGCCGCCTTCGACGAGATCTGCGAGCGGCTCGACCCCCATCTGGAACACCCCTTGCGGCAGGTGGTGTTCGAGGAGCGCACCGGACTGCTCGACCACACGACCTACGCGCAGACCGGCCTGTTCGCGCTGCACGTCTCGCTGGCCCGGCTGCTGGACTCCTTCGGGATCCGCGCCGACGCCGTGCTCGGCCACTCGATCGGGGAAGTGGCCGCCGCGCACATCGCCGGAGTACTGGACCTGCCGGACGCCTGCCGGCTGGTCGCGGCCCGCGCCACCGCGCTGGGGAAGCTCCCCGCAGGCGGGGCGATGTCGGCCGTCGAGGCCACAGCCGACGAGATCGCGGCCGAACTCGGCGACCACGGGGGCGAGGTCGCCATCGCGGCCCTGAACACGCCGACCAGCACCGTCATCTCGGGACCGGCCGGGCCGGTCGGCGCGCTGGCGGACCTGTGGTCCCGGCGCGGGCGCAGGACCCGGAAGCTGGCGGTCAGCCACGCCTTCCACTCCCCGCTGATGGAGCCCGCCATCGAGGAGTTCGGCCGGGCCATCGCCGATCTGACCTACCGCAGGCCCGCCATCCCGGTCCTCAGCAACCTCACCGGACTCCCCGCGGACGAGGCGATCGCCACCCCCGGCTACTGGACCGAGCACATCCGCCGGCCCGTACGGTTCCACCCGGCCGTGTCCCATATCGCCGCAGGAACGGACGTCTTCCTGGAGCTGGGGCCCGACCCGGTGCTCGCGAGCGCCGTCCGGCACACCCTCGACGGCCGTGCGGACGACGGACCGGAACCGCTGATCGGGTCGGTCCTCCACCGCAAGCGGCCCGATACCGCGGCGTTCGTGTCCAGCCTGGCCGGGCTGCACACCCGCGGCGCCGACGTGGACTGGACCGGCTGGTACTCCGCCGACCGGACCCCGGACACCGTCGACCTGCCCACCTACGCCTTCCAGCGCCGGAGCTACTGGCTGACCGGCACCGAGCACGGCGGGGACGCCGAGAGCCTCGGGCTGGACCCGACCGGGCACCCGCTGCTCGGCGCGGCGGTGGAGACCGCCGACGGCACCGGCCGCCTGCTCACCGGGCGGCTGACCCGGCAGAGCACGCCCTGGCTGGCCGAACACGAGGTGCTGGGCGCCGGGCTCGTCCCGGGGGCGGCGCTGCTGGAGTGGGTGCTGCGGGCCGCCGACGAGACCGGCGGCGGCACCGTGGAGGAACTGGTCCTCCAGCGCCCCCTGGTGCTCCCGGAGACCGGCGGGGCCAGGGTCCAGGTGGCGCTCGGCGCGGCCGACGGGGACGGGCGCCACGACGTACGGGTCCACTCCCGCCCGGACCACGGCTCCGGCAGCGCGGCCCAGGGCACCTGGGTCTGCCACGCCACCGGCGTCGTCGGCCCGCAGGCCGCCGCGCACACCGGGCGGACAGCGGAGCAGTGGCCCCCGGCGGACGCCGAACCGGTCGACGTCGACGGCTTCTACGAGCGGGCCGCCGCGGCCGGATACGCCTACGGCCCGTCGTTCCGGGGACTGCGGGCCGTATGGCGGCAGGGGCACGACCTGCTGGCCGAGGTGGAACTTCCCGAAACCGCGGACGGACACGACGGCTCCGGCATCCACCCGGCGCTGCTGGACGCGGCCCTGCACCCCGTCTTCCTCACCGGGCAGCCCGGCGACGAGCGGGTGCGGCTGCCGTTCGTGTGGAACGGGGTGTCGCTGCACGCGGCCGGGGCCGGACTGGTCCGGGTGCGGCTGTCCCCGGCGGGGGAGCGGCCCGGGGAGGAGCTGCGCGTCACCCTGACCGACCCGGACGGGGCCCCGGTGCTCCAGGCGGACGCGGTCGGCCTGCGCCCGGTGACCGGCGACGAGCTGCGCCCCACGGGCGAACCGGAGCCGGAGGGGCTGTTCACCGTCCAGTGGACGCCGCTGCCCGCACCGGCCGGGCCGGCGCCGGCCGGCGGATGGGCCCTCCTCGGCCCCGGCGCGCCGCACGGCGGGGACCACGGCGGAGAGCCGGCCCCGGCCGCCGGCTTCGACGCGCTCACCGCGGCGCTGGACGACGGCGCCCCGGCACCCTCCGTCGTCCTCGCCCCCGTGCCCGCCACCACCGGCGGGACGGACGGTACGGGCGGCGATCCGGCCGCAGAAGGGCTCGGCCGGACGCGGACGGTGCTGCGGCTCCTCCAGAGCTGGCTGGCCGAGCCCCGGCTGGCCGACGCCCGGCTGGCCCTGGTCACCCGGGGAGCGGTGGCCACCGACGGCGACGAGGGGGCGGCGGACGACGGGCCGGACGCCGCGGGCGCGGCGGTGTGGGGCCTGGTCCGCAGCGCCCAGCAGGAGAACCCGGACCGCTTCCTGCTCGTCGACATCGGCCACGGCGCCGACCCGGCCGCCGAGGACGTCCGGGCCGCCGTCACGGCGGCGGCGGACGCCGGCGAGCCGCAGCTCGCGCTCAGGGCGGGCCGGGCGCTGGCGCCCCGGCTGGTGCGCGCCGCACCCGGCGCCCTGGCGGCGGCGGCCGAACCCGGCCGGCGCCTGGGCCTGCAGGCCCCGGGGACCGTCGAGAACGTCACGCCGGTGCCGTGCCCCGAGGCGCTGGAGCCGCTGGGCCCCGGCGAGGTGCGCGTCGGGGTGCGCGCGGCCGGCGTCAACTTCCGCGACGTACTGATCGCGCTGGGCATGTACCCCGGCGGCGGCGAGTTCCGCGGCAGCGAGGGCGCGGGCACCGTGCTGGAGACCGCCCCCGACGTGACTTCGGTGGCCGCGGGGGACCGCGTACTGGGCCTGTTCGAGGGCGCCTTCGGCCCCGTCGCGGTGACCGACGCGCGCATGGTGGCACGGCTGCCGCACGGCTGGACCTGGCGCGAGGCGGCAGGCGTGCCCGTGGTGTTCCTGACGGCCTGGGCGGGGCTGGTGGAGCTGGCCGGGCTCCAGGCCGGCGAGTCGGTGCTGATCCACGCGGCGACGGGCGGGGTGGGGACGGCGGCGGTGCAGATCGCCCGGCACCGGGGCGCCGAGGTCTTCGCCACCGCCGGCCCCGGTAAACAGCACGCGCTGGAGGAGCTGGGGGTCGACGCGGCGCACCGGGCGTCGTCGCGGGACCTCGGCTTCGAGGAGTCGGTCCGCGAGGCGACCGGGGGCCGGGGGGTGGATGTGGTCCTCAACAGCCTGGCGGGCGAGTTCACCGACGCGTCCCTGCGGCTGCTGGCCGACGGCGGCCGGTTCATCGAGCTGGGCAAGACCGACATCCGGGAGCCCGCACAGCTCGCCGCCGGGTATCCGGGCATCTCGTACCGGGCGTTCGACCTCGTCCCGGACAGCGGGCCCGACGGCATCGGGCGGATGCTGGGCACACTGACGGAGCTCTTCGCGGCGGGAGCGCTGCGCCCGGCGCCGGTACGGGCGTGGCCGCTGCGCCACGCGCACAGCGCGCTGCGCCACCTGAGCCGGGCACGGCACGTGGGCAAGGTCGTCCTGGACATCCCCGCCGGGCCGGACCCCGACGGCACCGTACTGGTCACGGGCGGGACCGGGGCCCTGGGCGGACGGACCGCCGAACATCTGGTGCGCACCGGGCGGACCCGGCGGCTCATCCTGGCCGGCCGCCGCGGACCCGAGGCGCCCGGCGCCGCGGAGCTGACCGCGCGGCTGGCGGAACTGGGCGCCGACGTGTGCGTCGTGGCAGCGGATCTCACCCGGCCCGACGCCGTCGACGAGATCATCGGCGGCATCGATCCGGCGCACCCCCTGACCGGCGTCATCCACACCGCGGGCGTCCTGGACGACGGGGTCCTCGCGGCACAGACCCCCGAGCGGCTGGCCCACGTATGGGAGCCGAAGGCCACCGCCGCCTGGCAGCTGCACCGGGCCACCGCACATCTGCCGCTGGGCATGTTCGTCCTCTTCTCCTCCGCAGCGGGCACGCTGGGCAGCCCCGGACAGGCGAACTACTCCGCCGCCAACGCCTTCTGCGACGCCCTGGCCGCCCACCGCCGATCCCTGGGCCTGCCCGGACAGTCCGTCGCCTGGGGCCTGTGGGCCGACTCCAGCGAGATGACAGGACAGCTCACCGGCACCGACCTGGCGCGCCTGGAACGCACCGGGTTCACACCCCTGAGCAGCGAGCACGGGCTGGCCCTGCTCGATGCCGCGTCCCGGCACGGCGGATCCGCCCTGCTCGCGGCCGGCCTCGACCCCGCCGGCCTCGCCGGACGGCCCACCGCCGACCTGCCCGCGCTCCTGCGCGGCTTCGCCGGCACCGCTCCCGCCCGGCGCACCGCCCGGCGCACCGCGGCCACCGGCCGGGCCGGCCGGGACTCCACCGGTGACCGGACCGGACAGCTCACCGCGCTCTCTCCGGACGAGCGCAGGCGCGCCCTGCTCGACCTGGTGCGCACCAGCGCCGCCTCGGTGCTGGGACACGACGGCACCGGCGCGGTGGACGCCGACAGCCCCTTCAAGGAGCTGGGGTTCGACTCGCTCACCGTCGTCGAGCTGCGCAACAGGCTGGCGGCGGCCACCGGCCTGCGGCTGCCCGCATCCACGGTCTTCGACTACCCCGAGCCCGCGCTGCTGGCCGACCACCTGCACCGCCTGCTCTCCCCCGACGGTGCCGCCGACCCGCCGGGCGACGCGGTGGACCCGCTCCTCGGCGAGCTGGGACGGATCGAAACCAGCCTGGCCGCGCTCACCCTGGACGACGAGGCACGCGGCAGGCTCGCCAGCCGGCTCAACGGACTGCTGTCGGCCGTGAACGGCACAGCGGCCGCGCAGAACGGGGCACGCGGCCTCGACGCCGTCGAGTCCGCCACGGATGACGAGATGTTCGAGCTGATTGACCGGGAACTGTGACGGCCGTTCATGGAGGGCCAGAAGTGACGTCGTCGGGCACGGAAGACAAGCTCCGCCAGTACCTCAAGCGGGTCACTGCCGACCTGGGGCAGACCCGGCAGCGGCTGCGCGAGATGGAGGACCGGCACCAGGAACCCGTGGCCATGGTGAGCATGGCCTGCCGGTTCCCCGGCGGCGTCACCAGCCCCGAGGAGCTGTGGGAGCTGGTCGACGCGGGCGGCGACGCCATCGGCGACTTCCCGACCGGACGCGGCTGGGACCTGGACGGCCTCTACAGCCCCGACCCCGACCAGCCCGGGACCAGCTATGTGCGCCGCGGCGGATTCCTCTACGACGCCGACCGGTTCGACGCGGCGTTCTTCGGCATCAGCCCGCGCGAGGCCCTGGCGATGGAGCCGCAGCAGCGGCTGCTGCTGGAGATCTCCTGGGAGCTGCTGGAACGCGCCGGCATCGATCCCAAGGACCTGAAGGGCACCCCGACCGGCGTCTACGCCGGGGCCGGACTGCCCGGATTCGGCGGCCCGCAGATCGAGCAGAGCACAGAGGGCCATCTGCTGACGGGCAACGCCCTGAGCGTGCTGTCGGGACGTATCGCCTTCACCCTGGGCCTGGAGGGCCCGGCCGTCTCGGTGGACACCTCGTGCTCGTCCTCGCTGGTGGCCATGCATCTGGCGGCCCAGGCGCTGCGGCAGGGCGAGTGCGAGCTGGCGCTGGCCGGCGGGGTGACGGTGATGGCCACCCCCGCGATGTTCACCGAGTTCTCCCGCCAGCGCGGCCTGGCCCCGGACGGCCGCTGCAAGGCGTTCGCGGACGCCGCGGACGGCACCGGCTTCTCCGAGGGCGCGGGCATGGTCCTGCTCGAACGCCTCTCGGACGCACGGCGCAACGGACACCGGGTGCTGGCCGTGATACGCGGCTCGGCCGTCAACCAGGACGGCGCGAGCAACGGCCTGACGGCACCCAAGGGCCCCTCGCAGGAGCGGGTGATCCGCCAGGCGCTGGCCGGCAGCGCCGGGCTGTCGGCGTCCGAGGTGGACGTCGTCGAGGCCCATGGCACCGGCACCCGGCTCGGCGACCCGGTCGAGGCCGGAGCGCTGCTGGCGACCTACGGCCGGGACCGCCCGGCGGAGCGGCCGCTGTGGCTGGGTTCGGTGAAGTCGAACATCGGGCACACCCAGGGGGCCGCCGGGGTGGCGGGCGTGATCAAGATGGTGCAGGCGCTGCGCCACGGGACGCTTCCGGCCACCCTGCACGTGGACGAACCCTCGACCCGCGTGGACTGGTCCACAGGGACGATGCGGCTGCTGACGGAGCCGGTGGCCTGGCCGAGCGGCGACAGTCGCCGCCGCGCCGGAGTCTCCGCGTTCGGCATGTCGGGCACGAACGCCCATCTGATCCTGGAAGAGGCTGAGGAGCCGGAACCGGTGTCGGTGTCGGATCCGGAGTTGGTGTCGGATCCGGAGTTGGTGTCGGTGGGGGT